>JBPOIN010000251.1:0-13150 GCA_052034445.1 Pseudomonadota bacterium
GTTGGCCGGCGCGAACATGGATGCGCCACGCAGCGGCAATTGCGGCACGGCCGCCTCACCCGACATCAGACGTGCCTTCGCAGCGCTCTTGCCCTGCTCGCCGATCACATAGTCGTAACGATCGGCCGTCACGCCCTGATAGTCGCTGGCTTCGCGGATGATCTTCGGCCGCAGGAACACCATCAGATTGGTCTTCGTGCGCTTGCGCGTTTCGTAGCGGAACAACGCGCCGACCAGCGGCAGATCGCCGAGCACCGGCACCTTGTCGTCGCCCATGCCGTAACTATCCTCGATCAGGCCGCCGATCACGATAATTCCGCCGTCATCAACCACCACCGAGGTCTCGATCGCCCGCTTGTTGGTGACCGGTCCCGAAACGTTCGACAGCGTGCTGTCCTGCACGCTCGACGCTTCCTGGTAGATCTGCAGCCGCACCAGACCGCCTTCGGAAATCTGCGGTTTGATTTTCAGCGTCAGTCCGACATCCTTGCGGTCGTAGGTCTGGAAGGGCGTGGCCGTGGCCGTGTTGCCGGTCTGCGCATATTGACCCGAGATGAAGGGCACATTCTTGCCGATCACGATTTGCGCCTCTTCATTGTCAAGCGTCATGAGATTCGGCGTCGACAAAATATTGGCGCTGGCATCGGCTTCGAGCGTGCGCACCAGCACGCCGAGGCCGGTCTTGCCCGAGAACAATCCGAGATTGAGTCCCGGCTCGATCCCCAGCGTGCCGGTGGTCTTGGCCTTGGCGGCATTTTCGAGCAGACCGAGGATATTCTTGCCACCGCTGCCGAAATTCGTGCCGCCGAGCGTCTGCACGCTCTTGCCCGAAGCGCTGCCGCCGGCTTGCCATTGCACACCGAGCTCGCTGGCGCGATCAGAACTCAGTTCGACGATCAGCGCCTCGACCAGCACCTGGGCGCGCCGCTTGTCGAGCATGTCGATCACGCGACGCAGGTTGTTATACACCGGCTCGGACGCGGTGATGATGAGGGCGTTATTGGTGGCGTCGGCCTGGATGAAACCCGCGGCGCTGCCTGCGGAATTGGCCTGCGACGCAACACCATTCGTTGCGCCGCTGCCCAAGGCGCCGCCGGCGCTGGCTACTTTTGCCGTGCTGCCGACACTCGCGCCGCTTGTCGCCGACGAAATGCCCGGCGTCGCCGACAACGGCGTCAGGCTGCCCGCCGTGTTGTTCGAGACCTCGCCGCTCATGATGGCGCGCAGTGTCTGGGCGACGCGCGTCGCCTCGGCATTCTTCAGATACACGACATGGATGTTGCCAGCCGCGGCAGTCGGCTGATCGAGCGACTCGATCAGAGTGCGCAGACGCGCCAGCTTGCCGGGGTTTTCGCAACGCACGATCAGACTGTTGCTGCGCGCATCGGCAAGCACCGTAACGCGCTGACTCTGATCGTTGCCAGCGAGACCCGCAGACGCAGCCGGTTGGCCACTCGCCGCGCCATCGCCATAAAGGCGCGTCAAAGTAGCGGCGATATCAAGCGCCGAGGCATGATGAACCGGGATCACCTGCGGCTCTTCGCCATACGGCGTATCGAGCGCGGCAATGATTTTTTCCAGGCGCGTCAGGTTGTCGGCGTAATCGCTGATGACCAGGCTGTTGTTGTTGGGATTGGCGTTGATCGGATTGTTCGGCGCAATCAGCGGCCGCAGCACCGGCACCAGCTGGGCGGCAGATTCGTAGCGCAGGGCAAACACCTTGGTGACCATCTGGTCGCCGCTCGGCACGGCCGTGCCCTTGCGCGTCGGGCCGCCATGAGTCTTGGCGTCGGCCTCGGGCAGCAGTCGCACCACGCCGTCATTCTCGACCGCCGCAAAGCCCTGCATGCGCAGCGCCGAGAGCAGAAAAGTGTAGGCCAGCGACTGCGGCACGGGCTTGCCCGAGACCACATTCACCGTGCCTTTGACGCGCGGATCGATGACGAAGCTCTTGCCGGTGATCTGCGAGACGGCCTTGGTCACGGTCTCGATATCGGCATTGACGAAATTCAGCGTCACCTTCTGTTCTTCGGCCCGCGCCGGTTGCAGCAGGCTGGTCGCCAGCAGGGCGCCGAGCAGTGCGGAGAACAGCAGGGCTTTCGGTTTGCGCAGCATGGAGATTGGCTTGCTCATCATGGTCTTGAATTCGTCAGGAAGCTGCGGTGAATCGTCAGGGTTTGCCGCGTTCGGGCAGGCTCAGCAACTGGGGTTGTCCGCCGCGCAACAATTCGACCTGGCGCGGCAGCACGCGTTGCAACTGGATGCCGGGCGCAACCTCGTCACCCTCGCGCACCACCTGGGCCGGCTTGCCATCCAGCGCCAGCAGGGCGAACGCCGGCTGCCCCTCTCCCTGCGCGGCGATCACGCCCGTCAGGCGAATATCGCTGGGTGCGGCAACCGCCGCCGCTATGCTCGGCGCCACGCCGAACAGATGGCGCGCGCCGATAGCCTGCGCGGCGCGCTGCGGATCGGTCTCCCACTGCGTCACAGCGCGCAAGGGCTGCGGCGCAGTCAGCGCCCAGAAGATCTGCGCACTCACCCAGGCCAGCAGCGCCAGCATGGCGAGGGTCGCAAAGTAGCCGCTCCAGCGCATGACCAACGGATGGAAGGTGCGATTGGTCATTTGCAGAGTCAGAGCAGAGCGCCAAGCGCGCATGAGCAGTCAGCCGTGAGGAAGTGGAACGGAAAACGCCTGAAGAGGCGAAAATTTCGCCGAAGAGTCTTCAAGCGTCAAAGACGCGCGAGTATACCACCGGCCTGTGCGCGGCATCCCCAACGGCGTCCGTTAGAACTCAAACCTGAGTCCGCCATCCACACCGACGGCGTGAGCCTTGTCCAGACTCAAGCTGTCGCTGCGCAAGCCAAAATGAAACATCCGGTGGCTGACCGCCAAGCCGACCGTCTTAAAGCGAAAATCGTATTCGGCCCGCGCATGCCAATTTGGCGCGATCTCCTTTTGCACCGCCAGCGAGGGGAAATGCTGAGCGCGAATCATCTCATCCGCCAACTCGACCCGCACCGAATCCACAGGAATTGACCATAACAGAGCGTGCTTGATGGGTAGATGCTCTGCAAAATCCGTGCGCCACTTGCGACCGCCGGGGAATACGCCGCCAAAAACAGTCGTACCGGACAGGGTGATTTCTGGAATGGAGGTCCACCGCATGCGACTCACAGCGTCGCCAATCGTCCAGTCAAAACGCATGCCGTCGGCGCGTTTCAGGCTCAAACCCAAGTCGACGCTATAACCTTGGCCATGAGGATCGCCGTCGCGATAACCCGCGGCAAAACCATTGGCGGCCGTATCCAGAGCGCTATATCTGCGCGTCACATCAATCTGGTTGAATGCCAGTGTATTTACCGCCACGGCCGTCGCATTCCCGGACCAGGTTTCGCTACGCACTTTCTTGCCTTGCAGCAGACTGGCGCCGACGCCCCAGTTCAATACCCAATTCTGGTCCAACGCTTGATGAAAGGCTTTGCCGATTTGCAATCCCTGCGCCTCAAACCCGCGCAAACGATAGTCCAGCGTATAGGTTCGGCCCACGGAATGGCTCAAGCCCAAGGACTCGTTTCGATAGGCATCCAGCGTATCTTTTTGCGCCTCAGCCAACCACTCCTGGCGGTAAATGGCGCCCAAACGGACTCCCTGCCATTCCACGCTGGATGTCGCACGACCAGCGATCAGCGCCAGGTTACGACCATCGCGCGGCGCATAGCCCTCCTTGAGCTCGCTGCGAATCGCCTTGAGCGGCGCAAAATCATTGCCAGCAAAGACACCACCCTGTACATACACCCTACGCTCATCGGCGATACTGGCCGGATTTTCCAATCCCAGAACCCCGGCGGCGCAGCTGTCAGCAACGGCGGCAATCCCGCCCACCATGGCCAACACGCCGTACAGCAAGCTCCCGCGCTTTTTTCCTAATGCCATAGCGACCTCCAAAAAAGACTGGCAGCCGAGGCTGCCAGTCGCGATTACACATTGGATTCTAATCAGATCAACTGCAGATAGGTTCCATCCTTGAAGTTAACCTGGCTCTTGCCGGAAGTAATCGTCCCGATTTCCACCCCGCTACGGTCCTTGACGCTGCCCCGCGTGCCGAAATCCGACTCCGAGTGGGTCAGCTCCAACCTGGTTCCATCGGTGGAGGTAATCGTCCACGTATCCGGCGTGTTGATCAAGTCACGATCATAAAGAACACCTTCCGCCGTCAGCGCGTAGGAACCGCCGAAGTTATAGGTGAAGCTCGCATCGAGCCGCGCATGATCCCGCGGAACCAGTGTGACCGTAATATTGGATACATCGCTGGCATTCGCCACCTTGCCCGACAACGTGACCGTGCCCTTGGTGAAGTTGGTCGCGCTGAGCGGTTTGGTCTCATCGGCTTGCTCGGTTACCGTGGCGGACAACACACCATTGAAAAACTCCGTCACCGTGGCGCCCGACAACGTCGAAACCTTGCCCGTGAAAGTCGCCGACTCCTTGCTCTCGCCAACCGCCGAAAGCTCCAGCGAGCCGTCGTACTGGAAGCCGGCGGTCTTGATCTGGACAACGAGTTTCGCCGCATCGGTGTTGGTCGACTGCGTGCGGCTCATGGTCGAACCGGGCAGCAAACTCACCGACAACGGACCGCTCACCACACTGCCACTAACATCTCCGCCATCGACATCGCTCGTCAGCGTACGCTTGATGCTGATATTCAGCGTTGAGTCGGTCGCCCCCGAAACCAAAGGAACGTACTTGGCATTCACCAGCGTAATGCTGGTCAATCCGTTTTCGCTGTAACTCGCGCTGTAGCTGCCGGTCTGCTCCGTTCCCTTCTCAAACGTACAGGAATACTCATCGCCATAGGTGCAGGTGTCAGTTTCGATGAAATTCGTATATTTATACGCCCCTGCCGCGCTGCGCTCAACGATCAAAACGGCATATTTTCCAATCCAGCCAATCGGATAGACCGACCCTGCCGCGTAGCGGGGCTCTGAATCTCCGAGATCGAAGGAACACACGGTCTTCCCGGCAAGCTGCCGTTCACTGCCGTTCGTGACGAAATGCCGGCAAACCATGCTGTCATCGGTCGTGTAGCCATAGCGCAGATAGTGATTACCAGACTTCGTATTCGTCACAAGCTCGCCGAGGTTTGCGGCGTTTTCCGCCACATTCTCCGCCAGTCGCCCGGCATAGACGAAGCTATCCAGCGCGCTACGAACATTGATGCCCGCGCCCTGAACATTATCGAAATCGTCGCTCATGGCTTTGGATTTGGTTTGCAAGAAGCCGGTTTCGCTGTTGTTATAGATGCTCAGCAGATTGGAGCGCAGCGTGGTGAACAGCTTCTTGGCGGCGTCGACGCCGGTGGAACTTGTCACCGCGGTCGTTCCGCTTTCCGCGGCGGTCGTCGTATTCGTCGCGGCGGGGGCGGTGACGGCGGTTTTTACACTCTCGGCGTCCGCTTTGATTGCGGCGAGATTAACGTCAGAGCTCGACTGCAAAGTCGTCAGGCCCGCATTGATGGTCGCCAGTGGGCTGGTGGTCGCATTGGCGCTGCTCGGTACGGTATAGGCGCTGCCCGTGACATCCGTCACCGTCGCCGCAGCTTGAGCGGCCAAAGTACTCAACACGGTCTTGATCTTTTCGCCATCGCTCGAACCTGAAGCGCTGGTCGCTGCGGCCGACACGGAGGTCAGCAACGTCAGCAATTGCTTTTCTTCAGTGCTGGCGCTCGCGTAATCGGCAACCGGTTTCGGCTGCGCGTTGTAGACGGCTGAATTACCGCCCAGCACCGTGACGATGATGGCGGTTTCCGCATTCGCGGCGACGGCGGCGGTGACGCCAGCCGAAGACTTTTCAATCAGTTCGGCGGCCATGTCGGTAAATGGCGTAATCGGCTTGCTGATGGTTTCACCCGCTCCCACACTTGGGACAAAGGCGCGCAATTTGAAACCGCTCGGCACGTCGATTTCACCCTTGATTTCATCAAGCATTTTTGCTCCGGCTGCGGCCTCAACGACCACTTCGACCGGCTTGCTGCAGGTTTTGCTCAAAGCAAGGGAATAGACGCCCGTCGTGGCGTGGGTCGTGGTCGAGCCGAGCGCATCGTTGTCGCTCGATTTGCCGCAGTATGCGGTCACCTTGGCGCCCAACAGCAAGCCTTTACCGGCCGTACCGCCAATCGTCCCACCACCGGTTGCGGCGGGACTACCGCCGCCACCGCCACCACTACAACCTGCCAGCATCACCGCAGCGCCCAGCACCGCAGCCAACAGCGACTTTTTCGGCCTACTCTCAAACATTTCTTCCACTTTCACTCTCCGCTCAAAAAATTGACTCGACACACAAATACAACGACGGTTTGACGACAACAATCCCGCACAACCACTCAATATTCAGCCACAAACCCTCCATGAATAACGCCAAGCGTCTGCGCTGGCCAGGCAGGCGGCATGAATAAGGACGCCGTACGTCTTCCCTCTGACTTCCCTAGGCCTTACGCCAATAAAAGCAAACCCGCTTGCTGACCAAGTGACAGTCAGTACTTGAATCGCCCCATGATATATTCGCCCCCCTGTCGTCCGCATCCCCTATTTCGGGCAAACACAGCGTCTTCCAGAATCGATTAGCATGAAACATCCACCTCCCGAAACCATCCAACGCGATGGTGGAAGCCGCAATACCGTTCGGGAAAGACACCGCCGCATGCAGACAGACCAGCAGACTCCATTCGCCCTGATCCTCGAGGACCACCCACTCGTCGCAGAGTCCCTGATTGCCTGCATCCGCGACTGCGCCGCCGAATTGCAGGTGGTCACCACTGAATCGCTGCACGCTGCCTTGCACACCCTCACCCAGCGATCTGCACCGCGCCTGATCGTCACCGACCTGACGCTGACCGACGCTTCTGGCGCGGAAGCTGTCCGCCGTTTGCGTGCGGCGGCGCCGCAAAGCCCCTTGCTGGTATTTACCGCGCTGGACGATCCACAACTGCGCCAAGAAGCAAAGGAATGCGGGGCAACGGGCTATCTCATCAAAAACACCTCGATTCAGACCCTGCGGGATGAAATTCGGGGGCTGGTCGGTGCGCATGCGGCCCCGCACCATGCCGCACCGAACCGCGCCAGCACCTTGAGCCGGCTGCTCACACCCAAGCAGATTGCTGTACTCGAAGAGTTGGCTGCCGGCCGGAGCAATAAGGAAATCGCCGCGCGAATGCAGATCAGTGGCGAAACGGTCGGCTCGCACATGAAAGAAATTCTCGGTCGGCTGGCGGTAAAAAACCGCACCGAAGCCGTAGTTCGCTACCTCCATCTGATCGAGCCCCCCTCCGATCGCCGCAGGCGCTAAACACCGAATGATGTACGCACGACTTTTGCTCCTGATGGCATGCTGCATGCCTTGGCTGTCAGTCGTGGCGCACGCCGCCCCGCCCCTGCAACCCATGGAAGTTTTGCCGGACGCCGCGCGCGCGCCTGTTTGGCAGGGACTGCGCATCGTGGCCCCCGCCGATCGACACATTTCGCCCGAGCGGGCGGCGGAATTGGCGCTCAGCGACGCCGCCTTGACCATCGACAATCCGGCCCACATCCTGGGGCGCGCGACCTCCCCCTATTGGGCCTGGTTCTCCCTGCACAATGCGCAAGCCGCCGAGCAACACTGGTTGCTGGCATTGGAGAGCACCACCCAGTTTGATACCCTCCTGTTCCAGCGCGACGCCATGGGCGCCTGGCGCCCGGTGAAATCGCTGGCGGATGGCGCTAGCGGACGCATCGGGAGCGGAACGACGTTTCCGGTCTGGCCGCTGCCGTCGGCGTCACAGCAAACCACGGAATTTCTGCTGCGGATCGAAGGGCCGGCCATCGTGCGCTTTCCGCTCTTTGTCTATCACCCGACAGCCTTCGTCGAAGCGCAACGGCAAACGCATCTCGCGCTCGGCCTGGCGCTCGGCAGTTGCATTATGTTCGGTGTCTACCTTGCTACATTGCGCCGTTATCTCGACGATCAGTCGCTGCCGTTGTTCCTCTGCATGCTCATGGCGAATTTGCTGGGTGCATTGTGGCTGTCCGGTTTCCTGAGCGAGCTGTTCCCCGCCCTGCCGGAAAGCACGCTCAGCCCAGTGGGATTTGCGGCTTTTGCCCTCTTGTTTGGCAGCGGCAGTCTGCATGCCCGCATCTACCTGAATACGACCGCCTGGGCGCCGCGGGTCGATCGTCTATTGCAAGTGCTGGCCTGGCTCTGGCTGGCGTTGGCGCCCTGGTTCGCCGTGGTGTTTCCGGTCGCTGCCCGGGTTCTCATGGTCTGGGGCGGAACCGCGATCGCCGTGATTCTGGTGGCCGTTTCCACCCTGGCGGCGCGCAGAAATATTCCCTTCTCGGGATTCATCGCCGCCGCTTGGGTGGTGCATCTGCTGATCAGCGCCTCATTTGCGTTCGCACGAGCGATCGATACTCCCCTGCTTTGGCCGTCGAGCACACTGACGCTGGGGCAGGCCACGATAACGACCATGCTGTTTGGCTTTGCCATGAGCCAACGCCTGCTGCAACAAAGAGATGTGCTGGTGACAGCGCGCCAGGAGGCCCTGATGCAGCATGAGAAAACCGCCGCCATCATGCGCGAGCGTAGCCGGCTGTTCGCCGCCACCAATCACGACCTGCGCCAACCCCTGTTCGGAGTCGCCATGTTTGCGAATCTGCTCAAGGCGGCGCGCACGTCTGAAGAACGCACCACGCACGCGCTCAAGCTCAACGGGGCGCTCAAGGAGGTCGATGATCTTCTCGTCAGCATTCAGCAACTCGCGGCTGTCCATGAAGCCTCGCACCACCCACTCTTCGCGCGGGTGCAACTCGACGACTTGCTGTTGCCTTTGGTCGAGGAATACCGCGGCCGATCCGAATACAAGCACATCAACCTGCGCTATGTCCCGTCGCGCCTGTCCATCGTGACCCATGCACCTTACTTTCAGCGCATCGTCCGCAACGTGCTCGCCAACGCCGTCCGCTACACCGACCGGGGCGACCGGATCCTGGTCGGCTGCCGGCGCGGCGGCGGGTTGCGCCTGATGATTGCGGATACCGGCCGCGGCATGAGCGCAGAGCAGAGCCAGCAGGCGTTCGACGCATTTCGGCGTTTCGAAGCTATGCCATCGCCGGACGGCTTCGGACTCGGGCTCTTCAGCACCAAGAGCCTGGCCGACGCCTTGGGCTTGACGATCAGCCTGCACAGCCAAAGGGGGCGCGGCACGGAATTCAGCGTTTATATATCCCCAGGCCAGGAAAACATGCCATGACAATCATTTGGCAGATACTCGCGCTGACGCTAGCCAGCGTTTCGCTACCGGCGACAGCGATTGACTTCAACCTGGGCGACGCGGTCGAAGGGAAACTGCATGCGACGGCGACCTTCGGGACCATGATTCGCATGGAATCCGCCGACCCCAGCGTATTAGGCCCACTTGCCGCTGCACGGGTGAGCGGGGCGTCAGGGCAACTGGGAGGCAACGCCGGCCGCAGCGATCTCAACTTCCAGAAACATCGGCCGGTTTCCACCGTACTCAAGGGCGTGGTGAGCCTGGAGCTCAAGCGCCAAGACTTCGGCCTGTATTTGCAAGCCAAAGCCTGGAACGATTTCGAGCTCAAGAATGGGAATCGCGCCTACGGCAACGCACCCAATGGCTTTCAACCGCATGTCCCGCTGAGCGACCAGGGCTTTGACCCAGCAGCGAAGTTCAGCAACGCACAACTGAGCGATATGTTTGCCTTTGGCAGATTCCGCGTCGATGACCAGGGCGCGCTCGATCTGCGCGTCGGCCGCCAGGTCGTCCAGTGGGGCGTCTCCCAGCTTCTGGCCGGCGGAATCAATGCCGTCAATCCGGCGGACCACGCGGCGCGCGCCCGTCCTGGAGCGCTGGCGCAGGAAACGAGGGTTCCAGTGGGCATGATCTACGCCAATTTCATCGGCGACGGCGCCTGGAGCGGCGACGGTTTTATCCAATACGAATACCGCCCCAGCGTTCTCGCCCCTTGCGGCGCCTTTTTCGACGCGGCGTATTACGCGCCAACGGGCTGCAACTATGCGTCGGTACTGGGGAGCACCAATGTGAACGATCCCACTGCCATCGCCAAAGGTCTCTATCCGAAGCGCAACCCAGATCTGTTGGCCAGAGATTCTGGACAATATGGTTTGTCGCTGCGGTACACCGCCAGCCGTTTGAATACCGATTTCCGCGCCTACGCGCTGAACTATCACAGCCGGACGCCAAGCATCCACGGCACAAATCCCAATGTGGCTGGAGGCTACGGATCCCTGGCGACGTTCACGCGGTTGACCGATCCCAACGGACTCAAATACGCGCTGATCTATGCCGAAGATATTCGTCTCTACGGTTTAAGTTTCGACGCCAAGCCCGACCCGTCGTTTCGGGTGTACGGCGAAATCGCGTATCGGCCCAATCAGCCGCTCAACTTAAACCTCTCGGACCTGATCGCCGCCTTCCTCGTGCGCGCTCCCAATTCGGCATTGAATCTGGCCAAAAAAACCAATGCCATCGCCCCCGGCGGCGCGTTCGATGGCTATGACCGATACCGGGTGACCACTGCCAGTCTGGGTAGCCGCGCCGTCATCCCCGCGACATGGGGAGCGCAACGGCTGACCTTGAGTGGGGAGCTTGGCTGGAGCCACGTCGGTGGGCTGCCGAATGCCGGCCTGCTGCGCTATGGGCGAACGGACGACTATGGCGTCGCCGCGATCAACGGGGTCCCCTGTGTAGACACGACCGTAGCGCAGAAGTCCTGCGCGCACGACGGTTTCGTGACGCGCAACGCTTGGGGATACCGCATCCGCCTGGCCGCGAACTACCCCGCGGCCTTCTTTGGCGCCACGCTCACGCCTTCGCTGGCGTTTGCACACGATGTCAGCGGCTATTCCTACGACGCCAGTTTTCTAAACGGGCGCAAGACGCTGCGCTCCGGCATCCGCGCCGACTGGGGCAAAAACTATTACGCCGAGGCCGAGTACGCCAACACGTCAGGCGGCGAGTACAACCCCCAGATCGATCGGGATTACCTGACGTTCGTCGTCGGCGTCAATTTTTAGTCTGAAACACGCCAATTTAACGTGAAATACCTCAATTGACGCCGGGTCAAACGAACGAGCGCAGCGAGAAAACCAGTCCCCTCCCCGTGAGGGGGGTTGGGTGGGGCGGGCGTCTAAATCTTGCGCTATTTCATGCTGCGCGGGTGCAGAAGCCCTGCATGCGCGTTAGTATGGATACGGACAGTAGCTGCACTGCCAACTGCCCGTTGTAGCTTTCTGCAGCGTCTCTACGAGAGCACAAGCCGCCCGCCCTTCCGGGTCATAAACAGCAATGCCGGTTTCACGGTGAATGCAGGCGTCAAACTGCGCCAACCGACAATTGGAGTCCAACTGTGGATCGTACGGAGAGCTGGACGGGTTTTGATAAGCTGAGTCAGCAGCGCACGCCTTGGCCGCTTCGATTTGCGCAGGCGTTGTGACGCCATTTGGATCCGCCAAGGGCGTAACACCACCCGGAACCGCGTAGCCCGCGCCGGCGAAGCCGCTCACAGCCGTCTCAACGCCGACAGCAACACTCTGCGCATCCAGTCCTGCATCAATTGCGGCGGAAATAACGGATTTAATGATACGTTCAGGCGGAAAAACTTTACCCACACGCAAGGCGGACAAGACCTTGTTCAACTCGGTAAGCGTTTGCGATACCGCCGCTCGCACCACCGTTGGCAACTCTGGGTCTTCCATCAAATCTTCCGGGGTATAACCAGCAGACCGCCCCACAGACATGCAGTTTAGACCGACATAGCAAAGCTGCGCGTGATAACTCCAACCGACATAAGTTCCGGTTGAAAGACTGACAGTTCCGCCCATCGTCTCCACAATCCAGAGATCCGGGACTTTCAAAAAATCCGGGACATCGACATCGGTCGCCATGACCTTCTCGGTTGTACTGGCTAACGCTTCGCTAATGACGTCTTTCTGTGTATTCAGCGCAGAACTGCTCATTCCTGTATTGTTCGACACGACGGCGACATCCAGATTTTTGGCGGCCACTTTAAGCGCATTGGCTTGGTTGAAATTTACCTTAGGTGTGCCTTTTGTCTCGGCAGCCGACGCCAAAGGTTGCAGGATGCTTGCAAGCGTCTCAACTGTGCACGCCACCTTCGCGCTATTGCTAGTCTTTCCCACGCAGCCCTGCGGATCTGTAGTCGGGATACTGGGCGAAGACTTTGCAATATTGGAAACACTTGCCAATAGCGTAGTCATCGCCACGGAACTGGGCGATGTGGTAAGCGGATCGTTGTTGTTGGTGAGTTGAGACTTGACAGAATTGCGCGCAAAGACGATTGCCGCGTCGATATCGCTGCGCCCAAGCTTGTTTGCTACAAATGCCGCCATCGCATGAGTATAGGGCGTCACATGAGCTGTTACGGGCCCGCCGGTCAGATCGCTACTGGGAACCACTGCCTCAAGCGCAAATGTATCCGGCATAACAACAAGGCCAAAGACTTCGTCCACCATGCTGGCTGTATTGTCAGCTCGCCCTAACGCGCGGATAAGGAGCGGCTTATTGAAATCTTTTTTCAAGGTAACGCTGTAGTTACCCTTATCGTCACTTGCCGTATTGAAAAGTGGCGTATTGGTTGCAGCGCTTGAATACGTACTTGCATCATAAATATTTATATCGGCGTTCTTGAATACACCTGCAGCAACAGTGCCGCTTATCGTGATTTCCGAGGATGCCGCAGGCGATGCAGAACCACCTCCACCTCCGCAACCGAAGAGAAGAAGCGCAAGCGACACCGCTAGCGCACTCGATAACAGGCGTGAAATATTTGTTTTATTCATGTCTTTTCTTTCATGACGTTCGAAAAAATCCATGAAGGATCCATGGATGTCCGTCGACACGAGCAATCCGGCGACGAAGCCCCCGCACTTTAAAGAAGAGCGCCGACACCCGAATCCCCTATTTATGGCAAAGACATAGGCATGAAAAAATAAAACCTGCAATACAAACGAATATTTTCAATTTTGTATCCCGCAGCACGCACACTGGCTGAAACATTCGAGTAGATGGATGCTCGGTTGGTATCGAATCCTGGCGACCGACTCCGAATATTGACAAAG
>JBPOIN010000116.1:0-9046 GCA_052034445.1 Pseudomonadota bacterium
CATTACGGCCAGCATCGGCATCACCTGTCACCCCGGAGAAGGCGACAAGATCGAGGTATTGCTGCGTAACGCAGCTTCGGCGATGCACTCGGCCAAACAGGCGGGGCGCAATCAGTACGCTTTCTTCTCGGCCGAACTCAATGCGCGCGCACTGGAATTCCTGACACTCAAGAGCGCGCTGCGCGAGGCCATCGACCGCCATGAATTGTGTCTCTACTACCAACCGCGCGTGGCACTCGAGACGGGAACAATTCGCGGCGTCGAAGCGCTGATGCGCTGGCAGCACCCGACGCTGGGCTTTGTCCCGCCGGCCAGATTCATCCCGGTCGCCGAGGAAGGCGGGCTCATCGACGCGATCGGCGAGTTTGCGCTGCGCGAAGGCTGTCGCCAGCGCAAGCAATGGCTGGATGCCGGTCTCGGCGAATTCCGCGTCGCGATCAATCTCTCGGCGCTGCAGATCTGCCAGCCCGATCTGGTCAACAAGGTCGAACAGGTACTCGCCGATACGGGCCTGCCCGCCGCGCTGCTGGAACTCGAAATCACCGAAAGCGCAATAATGGAGAACCTCGATACCGTCATCGAAAAACTCGCAGCGTTACGCGCCCTGGGCATCGAAATCGCGCTCGACGATTTCGGCACCGGCTATTCCTCGCTGTCCTACCTCAAGCGCTTCCCGCTCGACTGCATGAAAATCGATCAGTCCTTCGTGCGCGGCATTCCGGGCAGCAGCGACGACATCGCCATCACACGCACCATCATCGCGCTGGCGCGCAACCTCAATCTCAAGATCGTCATCGAAGGCGTCGAAACGTCCGAGCAGATGGAGTTCGCGCGCCGCGAAGGCTGCGAGGAATTCCAGGGTTATCTGTTCAGCAAGCCCGTGCCGCCAGCGGAAGTCGAAAAGCTGCTGCGCAAATAGCTGGCCCGGCCATCACCGGGCGCCCAGGAAACGCCGCGCAAGCGGCGAAACGCTGGTCAGCCCGGGGCCACGTCGGGTAAGCTAGCGGTTTTCCCGGATTCGAAACAACCGCCATGGCCCAATACGTTTTCACCATGAACCGCGTCGGCAAGATCGTGCCGCCGAAGCGCCAGATTCTCAAGGATATCTCGCTGTCTTTCTTCCCGGGCGCCAAGATCGGCGTGCTGGGTCTCAACGGTTCTGGCAAGTCGACGGTGCTGAAGATCATGGCCGGTATCGACACGGACATCATCGGCGAGGCCACGCCGATGCCGGGCATCTCCATCGGTTATCTGTCGCAGGAGCCGCAGCTCGATCCCGAGCAGACGGTGCGCCAGGCCGTCGAGGGCGGCCTCGGCGAACTCATCGAAGCCAAGCAAAAGCTTGAGGAAATCTACGCCGCCTATGCGGAACCTGATGCCGATTTCGACAAGCTCGCCGAGCAACAGGCGAAGTATGAAAACATCATTGCGGCGGCCGGCTCCGATGTCGAGCAACAGCTCGAAGTGGCGGCCGATGCGCTGGGCCTGCCGCCTTGGGAGGCGAAGATCGGCGTGCTCTCGGGCGGCGAGAAGCGGCGCGTGGCGCTGTGTCGCCTGCTGCTGTCGCGCCCCGACATGCTGCTGCTCGATGAGCCAACCAACCACCTCGATGCGGAATCGGTAGAGTGGCTGGAGCAGTTTCTGACCCGCTTCCCGGGCACCGTGGTGGCGGTGACGCATGATCGTTACTTCCTCGATAACGCCGCTGAATGGATTCTCGAACTCGACCGCGGCGAGGGCATCCCCTGGAAGGGCAACTATTCGTCATGGCTGGAGCAGAAGGAGCGCCGTCTGGAAGTCGAAGCCAGACAGGAAGGCGCGCGCATCAAGGCCATGAAGCAGGAACTTGAATGGGTGCGGCAGAATCCCAAGGCGCGTCAGGCCAAGAGCAAGGCGCGTCTGGCGCGCTTCAACGAGTTGAGTTCCGAGGAATACCAGAAGCGCAACGAGACGCAGGAAATCTTCATCCCGGTGGCTGACCGTCTGGGCAATGATGTGGTCGAGTTCTCCAACGTCAGCAAGCGTTTCGGCGACCGGCTGCTGATCGACAACCTGAGCTTCACGATTCCGGCCGGCGCGATTGTCGGCATCATCGGCCCCAACGGCGCGGGCAAGTCGACGCTGTTCAAGATGATCACCGGCAAGGAACAACCGGACTCGGGCGAGGTGAAGATCGGCCCGACGGTGAAGATTTCGCATGTTGATCAGAGCCGCGATGCGCTCGACGACAGCAAGAATGTGTTCGAGGCAATCTCGGGCGGCGCCGACATGCTCACGGTCGGCAAATACCAGACGCCGTCACGCGCCTACCTCGGACGCTTCAACTTCAAGGGCAGCGATCAGCAGAAAATCGTCGGCAATCTGTCGGGCGGCGAACGCGGCCGCCTGCACATGGCCAAGACCCTCATCGCCGGCGGCAACGTGCTGCTGCTCGACGAACCCTCGAACGACCTCGACGTGGAAACCCTGCGCGCGCTCGAAGATGCGCTGCTGGAATTTGCCGGCTGCGTGCTGGTGATCTCCCACGACCGCTGGTTCCTCGACCGGATCGCGACGCATATCCTGGCCTGCGAGGGCAATTCGCAATGGACCTTCTTCAACGGCAACTATCAGGAATACGAGGCGGACAAGAAAAAGCGCCTCGGTGAGGAAGGCGCAAAGCCCAAGCGCATCCGCTACAAGCCGATCACGCACTGACAGGAAAGCGCATGAACCATCAAGATTCCGAACGTCGCCGTTTCCGGCGTTTTCCATTCCACTCGGAAGCCACGCTGCAACTGAAAGGCGTGAGCTGTGTCGCCACGCTCAAGGATCTGTCGCTGCACGGTGCCCTGCTTGAGTTGCGTGGTGGGGCAACCGCACTCGACAGCATTCAGCTCAAGCCGTGCCGCGTGCATATCCACCATAACGGCAACGAAGATCTCGTGGTGTTCAATGGCCTCGTGGTGCACGTCAACCATGAACTGCTCGGCATCAAGTTCATCGGCGTCGGCGAAGCGGAGCGTCAGGCGTTGATCCAGCTCATCGACCTGAACCTGGCTTCGCCGACTCTGCTGGATCGCGACGTGGCATCGTTGCTGGAGTTTCTGTCCAGCCTCAAGGAAACTGAAACGACGCCGGAGCCCGCTGCATAAGACGGGCTACCCGGGCGACTCAATCCGGCAGCATGGCCGTGACCTCGATCTCGACCCGGGCGCCCTCTTCGATGAATTCGCAGACCTGCACGGCCGTCATGGCCGGGTAGTGCTTGCCGATGATCTCGCGATACACGGCACCGACTTCGCTGCGGTGCGCCTTGTATTCATGCTTGTCGGCGAGATACCAGTTCATGCGCACGATGTGTTGCGGCCCGGCGCCAGCCCCGGCGAGCAGTTCGACGATGTTTTGCAGCGCCTGGCGCGTCTGGCCGACAAAATCCTTGCAGTGAAACACGCCCCGCGCATCCCAGCCAACCTGGCCGGCGAGAAAGATCATCCTGCCGCTGCTGACGACACCATTGGCGTAGCCTTTGGGTGCGACCCAACCGGGAGGTTGCAGGATTTGCATGAACGGGAGTCCTTTATTCGAGAGTACCGCTAAACAACAGCAGAGCCGGAAGACCTGAGTTTATAGCGTTGCAGCTTGGCGTTTTCGGTGCGCGGCAGCGCATCGACGAACTCGATGGCGCGCGGATATTTGTAGGGTGCAAGACGCTGCTTGACGAATTCCTGCAGCTCGGCGGCCAGCGCCGCAGACGCACTCGCGACTGGTTGCAGCACGACGAAAGCCTTGACGATCTGGCCGCGCGCTGCATCGGCGCAGCCGACGACTGCACATTCGAGCACTGCGGGGTGCTGCAGCAATACGGCTTCGACTTCGGCACCAGCGATGTTGTACCCCGCCGAAATGATCATGTCGTCGCTGCGACCGAGATAGTAGACATAACCGTCCTGATCAAGACGGCAGGCATCGCCGGTCAGGTTCCAGCCGCCACGCACGAATTGCCGCTGTTGCGCTCCGCCCAGATACAGACATCCCGTCGGCCCCTGTACGGCGAGCTGCCCCACGCTGCCGAGCGGCAGCGGGTTGCCGCTGTCGTCGAGGATGCGCACCCGATAGCCCGGCAACGCCTGGCCCACAGCGCCGCGCCGCAGGGTTTGCGGGGCATGGGAAACGAAGATGTGCATCAGCTCGGTGGTGCCTAGCCCGTCTATGATGTCGATGCCGGTCGCGCGTGTCCACAGTTCGCGCGTCGCATCGGGCAAGGCTTCGCCGGCCGAGATGCAGCAGCGCAGACTCGACAGATCGTAAGCGGACGCCAGCAAGGCCATCTGCCGCAGCAACGTCGGTGCCGTAAAGCACAACGTGGCGCGGCGATCTTGGATCGTCTGCAGCAGGCTTTCAGCCGTCTGGCGCTCGCCCGGCAGGATCGCCGAGGCGCCGTAGCGCAGCGGAATGCACAGCAGACCGCCGAGACCATAGGTGAACGCCAGCGACGGCGTACCGCAAAAAATGTCAGTGATATCCGGCGCAAGAATCGCCTGCGGGAAGCAGTCGCACATGACCAGCACGTCACGATGGAAATGCACGCTACCCTTGGGTGTCCCCGTGCTACCGGAGGTGAAAGCGATCAGTGCGACATCGTCGGCAGCCGTAGCGACATTTTCGAAATCCGCCGGTTTGGCGACCAGCAAGGTCTCCAGCGCCTCCGGCGCCCCCGGTTGTGCGTGGTTGAAATACACCACCTGTTGCAGCAAGGGCGTGAGTTCGCGCGCCTTCTCCAGTTCGTCGGCCAGCCCATGATCGCAGAGTGCGACACGAATCCGGGCCTGCTCGATGATGGGTTGCAATTCGCGTGCGCGCTGCAACGGCAGCGACATGACCGCGATACCGCCGGCCTTGAGCACGGCCAGCCAGCAGGCGGCCAGCAGCGGCTCGTTGAGCCCGCGCAACAGCACGCGATTGCCGGGAACCAGTTGCAGATCGTCGCGCAGCACATGCGCAATGCGATTGACCTGGGCAAGCAACTCGGCGTAGGTCAGCGTGACGTCGCGCCCGCGCAGGGCAAGACGCGCACCATGGCCTTTCTCGACCATGCGATCGAGCAACTCGACAGCGCAATTCAGGCGCGCAGGGTAGTGCAGCTGCGGCAGATCGAAGTGGAACTCGGGCCATTCTTCGCGTGGCGGCAGATGATCGCGAACAAAGCTGTCGCTCTGTGCCGAGATCGTGCTGTCAAATCGCGGGGGCAACGTCATGTTGTGAATCGGAGACTTGCTGCAGCCTGGTGGGCAAATTTAGTGATGCGCAAACAGCGAATTCTGGCGCTATCAAGCCTTGGCGCGACCGAGAAGGCCGCCCAGCGCTTCCTGGATATCGGCCGGCAGCACGATGGTCTTGGCATTCTGCGACTCGGCCAGGTGCGCCATGGCCGCCAGATAGCGCTCGGCGATCATGTAGCGCATCGGCCCGTCCTGATCGCCGATCGCCGCAGCCACGCGGCGGATGGCTTCGGCGCTGGCTTCGGCGAGAGCCACCTGCGCCTCGGCATCGCGGCGTGCGGCTTCGAGGCGTGCCTCGGCCTGCAGGATCGCCGACTGCTTGGTGCCTTCGGCCTTGGTGACCATGGCCTTGCGCTCGCGTTCGGCAGATGCCTGGGCCTCCATGGCGCGGATCATCGACTCGGATGGTTTGATGTCCTGAATCTCGACCGACTTGACCGTGAGCCCCCAGTCGATGGCTTCGTCGGCAATGCTCTCGCGCAGACGCGCCTTGATGCGATCGCGGCTGGACAAGGCTTCGTCCAGCATCATGTCGCCGGCAATCGAGCGCAGCGTGGTCATGATCATGTTGCGGATCGCCTCGGAAAAATCCGTCACGCCGTACACGGCCTTGATCGGATCGGTGATTTTGATGAAGGCAATCGCGTTGATCAGGATCACGGCATTGTCCTTGGTGATGACTTCCTGCTCCTGAACGTCGAGGATGATGTCCTTGGTAACAAGTTTGTAGGCCACATTGTCGAGATACGGAATGATGATGTTGAGGCCCGGATGTAACGTGGTGCTGTATTTGCCGAGGCGTTCGACGATCCACTCCATACCCTGCGGCACGATGCGCACACCCTTTGCGAGTGTCACGACGGCAAAGATTAGCAATGCGACGACGAAGATGAAACCAGCTCCCATGATCCACTCCCTTTAGATTTTTCCGACTTTCAACAGACTGCCCTCAACCGCCAGTACCTTGACGCGCGTACCGGCCGCAATATTTTCGTCCGCGATGCACGGCCAAGTATCGCTGCCGAGCATCGGTTTCTGAAAGCGCACTTCGCCTTTCTGGAAGGCGCCTGCTTCATGCGTCATCAGGCCCGTTTCGCCAATGATGTTGGCGTCGGACATGCCGATCCTGGTCTTGTGCAGGTTCGGTTTGAAGAGCCTGAACCAGAGGCCGACAAACGACAGTGAGCCGATCAGCCAGATCGCCAACTGGGCTGTCAGATCGAGTGGCTGCAGCATGGATACCAACAGCGCGACGATCAACGCACCGAGGCCGAACCAGATCAACACGAATACCGGAACCGCGAGTTCCGCGATGATCAAAGCAATGCCGCCGACGGCCCAGTACCACCATTCCATATGCATTTCAAGAATTCTCCCGACGTGGCTTTGCACTCTTTGCATGCGGTGAAAGCCTTGCCAGCATACCACGCAGACGCCCAGCATCTGCACCAGATGGCTACCTGCGAAAACCCTTGCCAACTCAGGGATTTTCCAGCACTTCGAGATGCAGCATGCCACGCCGGCGCAACAGGCGCCGGCCATCCAGGATGACTTCCGGGTGACGATCAGGTCGGGCAGCCAATATCTGTCGTAGGAACTCGCTGAGCCGGGGCTCGCTGGGTGTGCGCACCCGCTGCGCATTGAGCAGGTAGCGCAACACATTGCGCGCACGCGGCTCGCTAAGGCACTCCAGTACCGCAAGCGGAAGCGGGAAGCACGGCGACGCAACGCCAAGATCCTGCTTTGCGAGCTCATCCAGCAGCTGCTGAGCTTCCGCAAAACGCGCCGCCGCATTCGCCAATGACTGTTCGGCGGCCGGAAAGCGCTCGACCAAAACAGGCATCAGGCGATGACGCAGGTAGTTGCGGGTGAACCGCGTATCGCTATTGCTCTCATCCTCGACCCATGCCAGCCGATGCGTCACGAGATACCGCTGGATCTCTGCCCGACCGACATCCAGTAACGGACGCATGAGCATCAATCCCGAGCTCAGGGGACGAATATCCGGCATCGCGCTGGCGCCACGCACACCGCAGCCACGTGCCAAATTGAAGAGCAGGGTTTCGGCCTGATCGGCACGATGCTGACCGAGCATCAGCCAATCGGCCCGCAGAGCCTTGAAGATGGCATAGCGCGCGCTGCGAGCCGACGATTCGAGACCATCCGGTGTGCCCCTGGGCACGTTGACGCTGGAGATTTGCAGTGGAATGTCCAGACGGAGACACAGCTCGACGCAGAAGTTCTGCCATGCAGAAGCATTCGGGCTCAAGTGATGGTTGACGTGGCAGGCCGCGAGCGTGAAATTCAACGCTTCCTGCCAGCCCAGCAGCAGATGCAGCAGAGCCACCGAGTCGCGACCGCCGGAGAGTCCGACAATAACGGTCTGTCCGGGTTGCAAATGACGCCGTAGCTGCGCCGCGACATGCTCAGTCAGCGGATCGGCTGACGCGCTGTTCCTTGAATTTGCCATAGCTCATGAGGCGATCAAAACGCCGCTCGATCAAGTCAGCCGGTGACAGATCGGAGACCTGGCGCAATGAGTCCTGCAGGGCTTTCTTCAGGGAGTTGGCCATGACGCGCGGCGCACGATGAGCGCCACCGGGCGGTTCATTGACCACGCGATCGATCAACCCCAGTGCTTTCAAACGATTTGCAGTAATGCCCATGACTTCGGCGGCTTCGTAGGCTTTCTCGGAACTCTTCCAGAGGATCGAGGCACAACCCTCGGGAGAAATCACCGAATAGGTTGAGTATTGCAGCATCATCGCCGCATCGCCAACAGCGATTGCCAAAGCGCCACCCGAGCCACCTTCGCCGATGATGGTGCAGATCAGCGGCACCTTCAGCTCGGCCATGACAAGCAGGTTTTTGCCGATAGCTTCGGATTGCCCACGCTCCTCTGCATCGATGCCGGGATATGCCCCCGGAGTATCGACGAAGGTCATGATCGGAATGTTGAACTTCTCGGCGAGACGCATGAGACGAAGTGCCTTGCGATAGCCCTCAGGCTTCGGCATGCCGAAATTGCGCAGGATTTTTTCCTTGGTATCGCGCCCCTTCTGGTGACCGATCACCATCCCCGACTGGCCGTTGAAACGCGCGAGACCGCCGACAATCGCACGATCGTCGGCAAAATTGCGGTCACCATGCAATTCTTCGAAATCGGTGAATATCAGATCGATGTAATCGAGCGTATAGGGTCGCTGCGGGTGCCGTGCCACTTGAGCAATCTGCCAGGGAGTCAGCTTGGCATAGATATCTTCGGTCAAGGCCTTACATTTGAGCTCCAGGCGGGCGATCTCGTCGGAGATATCGACCGCCGAATCTTCTTGGGCAAATCGCAGGGATTCAATTTTTGAATCAAGTTCGGCAATGGGCTGCTCGAATTCGAGAAATGTTGTTTTCATTGGCATGTCTCTAATGCAGAGTCAATCATTTTACAGGAATATGCCGGGAAAACGCTGGAAATGCGCGCAGAGACCGTATGCATGGCGAAAGATGACACAAAACCGATGACTACCGCGAGAAAAATCCTGCTATCGAATCGCATCGGATGCGGCGGCGCACTGGAGCGTTGATGCAGTATTGTTCACAGCAGCGGGGGAACGCGAAAAACAGTAGATGGAACGCAGGGATTAATGCAGCAAAATCCGTGGATCAGAAACGCCAAAGCCCTCTTTCGAGGGCTTTGGTTTTTAGGGAGTCTGGCGCTGACCTACTTTCTCACCCGCAGTGGGCAATATCATTGGCGCGGAGGTGTTTCACGGTCCTGTTCGAGATGGGAA
>JBPOIN010000144.1:0-8821 GCA_052034445.1 Pseudomonadota bacterium
ACGAGGGCGAGCTCAAGGAACATGTGGAAACCTATCAGCGCGCCGAGCGCGATTTTCTGCAAAACCACCTGGGGCAGTGGGTTCCGACGCTCTGTGAGCGCATCAAGCAAAACAACGCCTTGCCGTACTACAAAGCCGTGGCCGAATTGCTGAACCGTTTCATCGATCTGGATGGGCGTCATGTGCTTTCAATCGTCGGCCACTCGGTCCAACCGATGCCGCGCGTCGAGCAGATGGGCGATGTACAGATTCACCGCAATTCGATTATCACCACACCGCTGTCGCGGGCGCCGAATGATGACGACGAGGTCGACGAGTTCTAAAAAAAAGAGTTGGGTGGATCTCTCATCCGCCCAACTCCAACCTCGTTGATTTCTCAAT
Organism: Pseudomonadota bacterium; assembly: GCA_052034445.1. Taxonomy (GTDB): domain Bacteria; phylum Pseudomonadota; class Gammaproteobacteria; order Burkholderiales; family Rhodocyclaceae; genus Sterolibacterium. The sequence continues at coordinate 382 of JBPOIN010000144.1, forward strand.
CACTGTCCTCGTGACTGGGCGGTAAATTGGCAGACACGAGGACAACGCATCTTACTGAAGATGCGTGCCACAGAATCATCGAGGCCTGAGCAGATGCCCCAATTCGGGTAATCACTTCAGGTTGTGATGGGTTCCGCGTGAAGAAATTAGCACTGCCACAGCGGTGTGTGCCTGACGACTCTGAGTCGAGGCGCTGGTCCTGACAAATTACGGATGTGCGCGTCGCGAGCATCCCACAGATCCACAGATGTGCCGGTGCAGAGAAAAATAGCGACACAATAGTCGACTATTTACGTCAACTATGTAAAATATCCGCTCTCGATTCGATCAGCGTACCGCTGGATAAACTCGCAACAGGAGCGACTCTTGGACCTTTCGACCGCAAAATCCCCCTATACCGCCACGGACGTGGCCGCCTGGTTCCTGCGCAAGACCAACCATGCCGCAGGCGAGACGATCTCGCATACCAAACTGCAAACCCTGCTGTATTTCGCCGAGGCCTGGTCGCTGGCGGTGCGCGATCGGGCTTTGTTCGATGAAGAACTCATGGCTTGTGGGCACGGGCCCGTGGCGCCGTCGGTATGGGACAAGCTCAGCATCCACGGCTGGAACAATCTCGGCCCGGATGTGCTGGCGTCGGACGCGCAGTTCGATGACGAAACCAGCGAGCTGCTGACGGATGTATTCAATACCTATGCGGCGCTTGAGAATCCCGTGCTCGAAGGATTGCCGTTGCGCGACAAACCCTGGAAGGAAGCCCGGCGCGGCGAAGCGCAGTATTCCCTGGCGCGCCATCCGATCGACAAGGCGGCGATGGCCGCTTTCTACAAGGCCAGTCTCGAGTCCGAAGCCTCGGCGATTCTGGCCACCAAAAACCTTGCCGATGGCCCGGGCGGCTCAAATTCAGGCAAACTCTATTCTTGTGCCTGATTGCTCCCGATTGTTCCGGATGACGCGCGGCGTTAGCCGCTGCTGGAAAGAATGATCCGGATTCAGCGATCCGGGCTGACAGGAATAGGAGGCCATATGTCACTCGAAGCTTTGCTCGCTGATCTGACGCCGCGTATTGCCGCGTTTCGTCGCGACCTGCATGCGCATCCTGAACTGGCGTTTGGCGAGTGGCGCACGGCCGATCTGGTTGCCGCGCGCCTCGAAGCGCTTGGTCTGCAGGTCGTTCGCGGTCTGGCCGGCACGGGCGTGGTTGGTAGTCTGAAGATGGGCAACAGTGCACGCGCCATTGGCTTGCGCGCCGACATGGATGCGCTGCCGCTCGAAGAGCAGAACAATTTTGCCCATCGTTCACAGCACCCGGGACAGATGCATGCGTGCGGCCATGACGGCCATACCGCGATGCTGCTCGGCGCGGCCGAGGCCCTCGCGACCCTGATGCGCGCCGCGCGGCAGCAGGGCCGGCCATATTTCGACGGCACGGTGCATTTCATCTTCCAGCCCGCCGAAGAGCACGAAGGCGGCGGGCGCGCGATGGTCGAGCAGGGCCTGTTCGAGCGTTTTCCGCTGCAGGCGGTGTTCGGCTTGCATAACTGGCCTGGCTTGCCGGTCGGCCAGATCAGCATCATGCCGGGCGCCGTGATGGCCGGCGCCGATCGTTTCGAGATCACCGTGAGCGGGCGCGGCGGACATGCGGCGATGCCGCATCTGGCGACCGATACGGTGCTGGCCGGCGCGGCACTGGTGCAAGCCTTGCAGGCGCTGGTGAGTCGCAACACTGATCCCCTCGAACCGGCCGTGTTGTCGGTCACGCGCTTTCATGCCGGGCATGCCGACAACGTGTTGCCCGAACAGGCCTTGCTGGGCGGCACCGTGCGCACCTTCAGTCAGAGCCAGCAAGATTTCATGGAGCAGGGCATGCGGCGCATCTGCGCGGGCATCGCGGCGGCGCATGGCGTGCAGATCGAGCTGCAATATGCCCGGGGTTATCCGCCGACCATCAACACATCGCCAGAAACCGAACTCTGTCGCCGCGCGGCCGATGCCGTTTTCGGTGCGCACCAGGTGCGCCGCGACAGCAAGCCGAGCATGGGCGCCGAGGATTTTTCCTATCTGCTGCAGCAACGCCCGGGCTGTTATGCCTGGCTCGGCAATGGCATGGGGGCGGGCGGCTGTCTGTTGCACAGTCCGCATTACGATTTCAACGACGAAATCATCCCGCTGGGCATTCGCTACTGGCTCACGCTGGTCGAACTGGCCTTGCCGGCGGGCGCCGGAGCTTGACGGCAATGAAGAAAGGAAACCGCTGATGTGCACGACCTGCGGATGTGGCACGGGCGAGACGCGTATCGACGGCCACGCCGAAAACCTGCCGGCTTCTCCCGCCGGCTCGCCGTATCGGGCCATTGCGCGCGCCAACAGCGCCGGCTCGCTCCAGCAGCATCTGCAGCGTCAACACCATCATGCGCCGGCCCATGCGCATGCGCCGGGTTTGAGCCGGACGCGCATGGTGCAGATCGAGCAGGACATCCTGGCCAAGAACGATGCGTATGCGGCGCAGAATCGCGCCTATTTTGCGGCGCATCGCATCGTCGCCTTCAATCTGGTTTCGAGCCCCGGATCGGGCAAGACCACACTGCTCGTCAAGACCATCGAGCGTCTGCAGGGACGCCGGGGGCTGGGCGTCATCGAAGGCGACCAGCAGACCAGTTGCGATGCCGAACGCATTCGCGCTACGGGCGCACCAGCCGTCCAGATCAACACCGGCAAGGGCTGCCATCTCGATGCGCGCATGGTCGGCCAGGCCGTGCAGCGACTCGCGCCTGCCGACGACAGCCTGCTGATGATCGAGAACGTCGGCAATCTGGTGTGTCCGGCCGCTTTCGATCTTGGCGAACGCTGCAAGGTCGTGATCCTCTCGGTCACCGAAGGCGAGGACAAGCCGCTCAAGTATCCCGACATGTTCCGCGCCGCGCGCCTGTTGCTGCTCAACAAATGCGACCTGTTGCCGCATCTCGACTTCGACGTTGCACAAGCCATCGCCTATGCACAGCGCGTCAATCCCGGGATTCAGGTGATCCAGCTGTCGGCCAGGACGGGCAGCGGCATGGACGACTGGCTGGCCTGGATCGAACGACACGTCGCACCGGCCCACCTGTCCGGCGCATGATGCCGGCGCCGTGCGCCCGGCAGATCCGCGTGCGCGGTCGCGTGCAGGGCGTCGGCTACCGGCCGTTTGTCTGGCGTCTGGCGCACGAGCTTGGTCTGCGCGGCTGGGTGCGCAATGACGCCGAGGGCGTCGAGATCCTCGCGGTCGGTGGGCTGGCGCAGATCGAAGCGCTGTACACCCGGCTGAATGTCGAGGCGCCGCCTCTTGCGCAGGTCAGCGCCATCGAACTTGGCGTCATGGCGGCGCCTGCCGCAGCCGATGCATTGCCAACGGTCGATTTCAGCATTCTGCCGAGTCGTCCGGGTGCGTTGTGCACCGAGCCGGCCCACGACAGCGCACCATGCCGCGCTTGTCTGGGCGAGGTTTTCGACCCCGCCAATCGGCGCTGGCGCCATGCCTTTGCCAGCTGCATGCATTGCGGTCCGCGTTACACGGTCACGCGCGGTCTGCCGTATGACCGCGAACGCACGAGCTATGCGCCTTTTGCTTGGTGTGTGGAGTGCGCGCGTGAATATGGCGATCCGGCGGCGCGGCGTTTTCATGCCGAAACCATCGGCTGTCCGGATTGCGGCCCGCGTCTGCAGCTGCTCGATGCGCAGGGTGTTCCACGCGCCGGTGTCGACCCGCTGCGTGGGGCGCTGGATGCCTTGCTGCGCGGCGAGATCCTGGCCCTCAAGGGGCGCGGCGGATTCCAGCTGCTCTGCGATGCACGCAACGCTGCCGCCGTGACCCGCCTGCGTGAGCGCAAGGAGCGCGCGCAAAAGCCGTTCGCCGTGCTGCTGGCAAATCCGCCATCCGCGGCGCAATGGGTGGAGGTTGCCGATGCAACGGCCATTGCGCTGCTCGAATCCGCTGCGCGGCCGATCGTCCTGCTGCCCAAGCGGCCGGCGGCGGATATCGACCTGCCGGGCCTCGCACCGGGGCTGGATGGCCTCGGCGTGCTGTTGCCCGCCACGCCCTTGCACTATCTGCTGTTCCATGAGGCGGCCGGCCGGCCGTCCGGCCTGGGCTGGCTGGAACAGGTGCAATCGCTGGCCCTCGTATGTACCTCGGCGAATCCGGGCGGCGAGCCGCTGGTGATCGACAACGCCGCTGCGCTGTCGCATCTGGCGGATCTGGCGGATGCATTCCTGTTGCATGATCAACACATCGTCATGCGTTGCGACGATAGCGTACTGCAGGTGATTCCCGCATCTTCCGCGTCCGGAGGGCGCGCGCAATTCATTCGCCGTGCGCGTGGTTATGCGCTGCAGCCGATCGCTCTCGCCGGCGCCGGACCGAATGTGCTGGCGCTGGGCGGCTGGTACAAGAACACCGTATGCCTGACGCGCGGCCAGCAGGCTTTCGTTTCGCAGCATATCGGCAATCTCGACAACGCCGCGACTTGCGAATATCTCGAAGAAACGCTGGCACATCTGCTGGCCATCCTCGATGTGCGGCCGGATTGTGTCGCCCATGACCTGCATCCGGATTTCTTCAGCACCCGCCTGGCCGTCGAGTTTGCGGCGCGCCATGATTTGCCGCTGATCGGTGTGCAACATCACCATGCGCATGTGGCGGCTGTCGTGGCCGAGCATGGCCTACAGGAGCCGGTGATCGGTCTGGCGCTTGATGGCGTGGGACTGGGGAGCGATGGCGCCGCCTGGGGCGGCGAACTGCTGCGCGTCGAGGGGGCCGCGTGCGCCCGGCTGGGGCATCTGCAAACCCTGGCGTTGCCGGGCGGCGAGCGCGCGGCGCTGGAGCCCTGGCGCATGGCGGCCTCTGCCTTGCATGCTCTTGGAATGCAGACGCAGATCGCCGCGCGCTTCGCCACGCAAGCCGCTGCAGCGACCGTCCAGCAAATGCTGGAACGCGGCCTGAACTCACCGCCGACAACCAGCATGGGACGCCATTTCGATGCTGCAGCGGGATTGCTCGGCGTCTGCAGCCATTCGGCTTACGAAGGGCAGGCCGCCATGCTGCTCGAAACGCTGGCCGCGCGCCATCCCGGGATGGCAAGCATGCCGGCGCTGGAGCAGGGCTATCGCATTGACACGCAGGATGGCCGCACGCTGCTCGATCTGCAGCCGCTGTTGCGGCATCTGGCCGGGCTTGCCGATGCCGCTGAAACAGGGTTTGGCGCGGCGCTGTTTCATGCGACACTCGCAGATGCGCTGGCGGACTGGGCCGGCAGGGCCGCACAGAACAGCGGGATTCGCCTGGTGGTGTGTGCGGGCGGTTGTTGTCTGAACCGCGTTCTGCTACAGCGCCTGGAGCGGCGGTTGCGTGCGCGTGGTCTGCAATTATTGCAGGCGCGCCAGTTGCCGCCCAACGACGCTGGCCTGAGCCTCGGTCAGGCCTGGGTGGCGCGCTGTCAGCTGGCGCAAACCCGGCAGCAGAAATCATAGCGAGGAAGCGGATATGTGTTTGGCTTTACCGGCGCGGCTGGTCGAAATACGCGAACATCAGTTTGGCATCGTCGAACTCGGCGGGGTGCGCAAGGAGATTTCGCTGGCCCTGATCGACGACTGTCAGGTGGGCGATTATGTGATTGTGCATGTCGGTTATGCACTCACACGGCTCGACGAGGCCGAGGCGCGGCAGACCCTCGCACTGTTTGCCGAAGTGCTGGGAGACCAGGCAGAGGCCGCAGGGCCGGCATGAAATACGTCGACGAATTCCGCGATGGCAAGCTGGCGCGCGGACTGGCGGCGGCCATCGCGCGCACGGTGTTGACCACGCGCAGCTACCGGCTCATGGAGTTTTGCGGCGGTCACACGCATGCGATCGCGCGCTACGGGCTGCGCGACCTGTTGCCGGCGAATGTGCAGATGATTCATGGTCCGGGCTGTCCGGTCTGCGTGCTGCCGATCGGCCGCATCGATCAGGCGATCCGCCTGGCGCTCGACCGCGGCGTGATCCTGTGCGCCTATGGCGACACCCTGCGCGTGCCGGCTTCGGGCGGCCTGTCGTTGCTCAAGGCGCGCGCCCAGTCCGGCGATGTGCGCATGATCTATTCGGCGGCCGATGCACTCAAGCTCGCGCGCGAGAATCCGCAGCGCGAGGTGGTGTTTTTCGCCATCGGCTTCGAGACCACCACGCCGCCGACCGCACTCGTGATCCAGCAGGCGCAGGCCGAAGATCTGAAGAATTTCAGCGTGCTGTGCAATCACGTGCTGACGCCGGCCGCGATGACCCATATTCTCGAATCGCCCGAAGTGCGTGACTACGGCAGCGTGCCGCTCGATGGCTTCATCGGTCCGGCGCATGTCAGCACCATCATCGGCAGCCGGCCGTACGAGTTTTTCGCCGAGGAATACCGCAAGCCCGTGGTGATCGCCGGTTTCGAACCGCTCGACGTGATGCAGGCGATCCTGATGCTGGTGACGCAGATCAATCAGGGGCGCAGCGAGGTCGAGAACCAGTTCCGCCGCGCCGTGACGCGCGCCGGCAATCTCAAGGCGCAGGCTGTCGTCGCCGAGGTCTTCGAGCTGCGACGCAGTTTCGAGTGGCGCGGCCTCGGCGAAACGCCGTATTCGGCATTGAAGATCCGCGCGCCGTTTGCCGGCTTCGACGCCGAGCGGCGCTATGGGCTGGACTATGTGTCGGCGCCCGACCACAAGGCCTGCGAATGCGGCGCCATCCTGCGTGGCGTCAAGCAACCGCAGGAATGCAAAATCTTCGGCACGGTCTGCACGCCGGATACGCCGGTCGGCGCCTGCATGGTTTCCAGCGAAGGCGCCTGCGCCGCGCATTACACTTATGGCCGTTTCAGTGATACGCAATCAACATGACCGGGATACGAAAAAATTATGTGCGGCCGCTCGACCTCAAGCATGGACAGGTCGAATTGAGCCATGGCAGCGGCGGTCGTGCGATGGCGCAGCTGATCGAGGAGCTGTTTCAGCGCGCCTTCGATAACGAATTCCTGCGCCAGGGCAACGACGGCGCCGTGCTGCCCGGCCTCGCCGCGCCGGGACGGCTGGTCATGACCACCGATGCGCATGTGGTCACGCCGCTGTTTTTCCCGGGCGGCGACATCGGCAGCCTGAGCGTGCATGGCACGCTCAACGATCTGGCCATGATGGGCGCCCGGCCGCTGTATCTGGCGGCGAGTTTCATCCTCGAAGAAGGCTTGCCGCTGGACGATCTCAAGCGCATCGTCGATTCACTGGCGCAGGCCGCGCGCCGCGCGGGCGTGCCTGTGGTTACCGGCGACACCAAGGTGGTCGAGCATGGCAAGGGTGACGGCGTGTTCATCACCACCACGGGCGTCGGCTGCGTCGCGCCCGGCATCGAGCTGTCGGGCGAGCGCGCCCGGCCCGGCGATGCGATCCTGATCTCGGGCAGCATCGGCGAACATGGCATGGCGATCATGAGCCAGCGCGAGAATCTGAGTTTCGATTCGCCGATCGTCTCCGACAGCGCCGCCTTGCATGAGCTCGTCGCCGCCATGCTGGCGACGCTCGGCGCCGATGGCCGCGCCTTGCGCTGCCTGCGCGATCCGACGCGCGGCGGGTTGGCCAGCACGCTCAACGAAATCGCCGCCCAGTCGGGCGTCGGCATGCTGCTCGACGAGGCGGCGATTCCGCTCCAGCCCGCCGTGGCGGCGGCCTGCGAGTTTCTCGGCCTCGACCCGCTGTATGTGGCCAATGAAGGCAAACTGGTGGCGATCTGCGCCCCCGAGGCAGCGCAGCCTCTGCTGGCCGCGCTGCGTGCGCACCCCCTGGGCGCCCAAGCGGCGCTGATTGGCCGCGTGCAGGCCGATGACCACCAGTTCGTGCAGATGCAGACGCGTTTCGGTGGCCGGCGCAATGTCGACCGCCTGAGCGGCGAGCAACTGCCGCGCATCTGTTGAAATCTGCGGCTTTACCCCGCCCAAGTCAGTTTGTCCCATCTCCACTTCATCTGAGATGGTTGGCCGCTTTTCTCAATCCGAGGGGCAGGGGCGATAGATTTCACGTGCTCAAAAGTTGGTGACTTTGATCCGATGGGCTCTCGACAAGGCTCCTCTAGACAAGGCTCCTCTATATGGATCCCATCGGCCAAGTCCATGAACTGGCCGAGGTCTCCGCCCAACTGGACGCCTCTTCACCTTTGCCCAAGCGGAACAGCAGCGTGAGGCGCAGGAGTTGATCAGCGCCGAAAATCTGAATTCCGAAGCGGCTAGACGCTATATCACCACCTCGCTCAAGCGGGAATTTGCCAGTGATAGCGGCACTGAGCTCAATGCCGTTCTGCCCAAGATGAGCCCGCTGAATCCGCAATACCTGACCAAAAAGCAAAGCGTGTTCCAGAAAATCGCTGCGTTTGTGGAGAAGTTCAAAGGCGTGGGTGGGCAGG
>JBPOIN010000087.1:0-58484 GCA_052034445.1 Pseudomonadota bacterium
GAAGTGCCGGTCACCAACATCGTGCGCGGCGAAATCCTCACCGCCGATGCGCTGCCGCTCAAGTTCGTCTGCCATACGCCGTGCTTCCGCTCCGAGGCCGGTTCCTACGGCCGCGATACGCGCGGCATGATCCGCCAGCATCAGTTCGACAAGGTCGAGGTGGTGCAGATTGTGCATCCGGAAACCTCCTGGCAGGCGCTCGAAGAACTCACGGGCCACGCCGAGGCGATCCTGCAGCGGCTCGAACTGCCGTATCGCAAGATGGCGCTGTGCACCGGCGACATGGGTTTCTCGTCAGCCAAGACCTACGATCTGGAAGTCTGGCTGCCGGCGCAGAACACCTATCGCGAGATCTCCTCCTGTTCGAATTTCGAGTCGTTCCAGGCGCGCCGCATGCAGGCGCGCTTCCGCAACGACAAGAACAAGACAGAACTCGTTCACACCCTGAATGGCTCGGGCCTCGCGGTCGGCCGCACACTGGTCGCCGTACTGGAAAACTATCAGCGTGCGGATGGCAGCGTGACGATCCCCAAGGCGCTAGTAAGCTATATGGGGGGCATCGAGGTCCTCGAAGCTGCCCGCTGAGTCACGTCGGCGCCGGCTGCTGACGTGTGCGGTGAAAAACTCAAACCGCCACAATCAGAGCGCCGACAGCAGTGTCACTGTGTCGGCAGCTTTGCGCCCTTGCATGGCTGACCCGGAGTACATTCGCGCGGCTTGAAATCCGGGTAATCGGGCATCCCGTTGCGATGCGCCGCTTCGAAGCGACTGAGGATGTCATAGTAGGTACGCACATTCTCGACCAGAATCACGGCCTCGCCGCCGCGCGCGCGACCACTCTTGAGACGCTTGTAGTATTCCGGGCGCGCCAGCAGGGGCAGAACCTGCTTCATGTCATACCATGACGCCGGATCACGCTTGAGCCCCTTGGCAAATGCGCGCGCACCGTTCATGTGCCCCTGTCCAAGATTGTAAGCCGCCAGCCCCATCCAGGTTCGATCCGGCTCCAGAACCTCTGCAGGCAATTCATCGATCAGATCGGCGAGGTATTCGGCTCCGGCGCGAATGCTTTGCTTGGCGTCGAGACGATTGCTGACCTTGAGGCGGTCAGCGGTTTCTTCAGTCAGCATCATGATGCCGCGCACATTGGTGTGCGAGGTGGCCAGCGCATCCCACCCCGATTCCTGATAGGCCAGTGCGGCAAGCAGCCGCCAATCCAGCCCCGTCAGTTCCTGTGCGGCAATGAAGTCGCGTCGATAACGTGGCAATACACTGCGCATCCGCTCGAGGAACACAGAAATATCGAAGGGTTTCAGACGCAGGATGTGTCCAAAGTAACGATCCTGGACATGCAACAAGGTGCCGTCCCCCTGGATTCGTGCAATGAAGGCTTGCGCCTTGTCGAACAGCAGGGGATCACCCGTGTCGGCGAAAGCCCAGCCGAACTTCACCATCCCTGGCAATTCCTGGGCGACCTGCAGATCCGGGTAAAAATTCGACGCAATATTGAAGTGCAGGGCATCCGTCGCGGCCAGATCGCTCTTGCGTTGATTGACGCGTTCGAGTAACTCGACTTCGCTCATTCCAGCCTGTTCGAGAACCACGAACGCTGGCAGAGCTGGAGGTGGCTGGCTTACGGCCTTGGTCGGAAGCCCCGCAACAAACGGAACGTCAAGCTTGATACGATTCAATACCGAGAGTTGCGCAGAACCGGCGAGTACCTCGATCTGCTTGCCCGACAGATTCTCGCGCGTGTCCTGCCAGAGAGCATCCGCATGCTGAACCAGAACCTGTTGCACCTCCCGCACGGGCGCCGAATAGCGAATCCCGGGTACGGCCTCCAGGATGCTAGCCGAAGCGGCAAGATGCACCTTGCCTTGCTTGAGCAGCGAAATCAGCTCACTGTGATCGCGCACAATGATCAGGCGCACCTTGAGATTCAATTCGCGCGCGAAGGCCTCGACGAGATCCAGCTCAAAGCCGCTGCCGCCATCATCCTGCATGAAGGCCGGCGAATTCCGCATCGCAACCACCAGTTCATCCTGCGGCAGCGGCGGTTCACTGCGCATGCACGCCACCAGCAGCGAGATCAGCATCAATAGCGCGAAAAATGCACCCAGCCTACGCATCAGCAAGCCTCCGATACGAATGCCACGAAGCCACCGCAATTATGGTATCAATATCTATCATCCGTTCGATGAATGGTGCTAGAATTCGCGACCCGGAGAGGTGGCAGAGTGGTCGAATGTACCTGACTCGAAATCAGGCGTACTGCAAGGTACCGTGGGTTCGAATCCCACCCTCTCCGCCAAATTCGTTGATCTTGCGCATCAGGGCAGTCTTCTTCAGATCCCAGCGATCCCCTGCCATCCGCACCAGCCCTCTCCACGAGGGCTTTTTTATGCTTCAATCCCCTGGAATCGATTCAAGTTGCTGCTTGTCACTCAAGCGCATGGCTTCCAGTATAACGGAAACCCCGTCCTGATCCCGCCTTGGGTCCGGCGCCTGAAACCGGACAGTCAGCGCGATGCGGCCACTGGCATTGGCGGATTGGCCGCCGGCATGAAGCCGACAAGCCAATACTGCCATGAAGGGTATCAAACCTGACGCAAGGCCATGTTTTTTTGAAAATTGGATGTTATAATTTCTGGCTGATTGGGGTCATATCCAATTCGACTTGGTACCGACTTGGCTCTTGCCTGGTTATTTCTTGCGCCAAGTTTTTAGTTTGCTTCACCTTGTGTTTTACCCGTTTCAAGTCTCGCTTCAAACCTTATCGATAAAGGGAATCAAAAATGAAACAGTCTCTCCTCGTTGCCGCTCTCCTCGCCCTGTCCGTTGCTGCCTGCAGCAAGCAAGAAGCTCCGAAGCCTGCTGAAACTCCGGCTGCTGCTCCGGCCGCTCCGGCTGCTCCGGCTGCTGACGCTGCCGCCCCGGCTGCTGCTCCGGCCACCCCGGCTGCTGAGCCGAAGAAAGAAGAAGCCAAGCACTAATCTGCAGCTTCAGCGGTACAAAAAGCCAGCCTGCGGGCTGGCTTTTTTATTGGATCTGCCCTCATTGCGCACGGCGCTCAAGGCCAAGATAGCGGTTTTCGATTCCATCGTGTATTCAGACGATTGTACTGGTCTTGGTTGTCCGCGATCGCTCCAAACCGTCCGCCCATTCCCTTCCTGATTAGAAAGGATGGTCAGCAAGGCGCGCACCACGGAGATTCCCTTCGGTCGCCATTCCCTCTTTCGCGGGAATGACGGGAACTGATGGTGTGGTCTGCTGGATGCTTGCTGACGTTCATTGCCAATCAGGATTCCCTTTCTCCCTCAGCGCTGGCGGGCGACCAGGCGGTCCTCGCCGTGGTGCACGATCAGCGGATCCTGGTGGTGAGCGCGGCTGGCTGCCAGGGCGCGAGTGCGTTCGCGCGCGTAGCGCCCCAGTTCGGTCAATTTGACGCCGCGGTCGCCATCGCTATCGGCCTTCAACATCGGGCCGACACCTTGCAGCAGAGTGTGCGTAAAAAGTCCGTTGCCTTCATGGCCATCCAGCGCCGCCTGGGTGGTACTGGCGGCGGCAAACACATGCATGCCGCTCTGGCGCGCCAGAACCTGCACGCGAGCGTCGTACAGGCCGTTCAGCAGGGTGCCCAGTCCGCCGGCATGGCAGGTGTCGAATACCAGCCATTGGGACAGGGCAGGAATGCGTTGCGAGCGTTCGACGATCTCGTCGGCGCTGATGGTGTTTTGCGGTCCGACCTTGCCGTCGTATTCGACGGTGACCAGCTGGTAGTTGCCGCCCAGCATGACGCCATGCGCCGCCGCAAAGATCAGCACATGGTCGGAGGGGCGGGCGCGTCGCGCCAGCGCGTCCAGCCGTTCCAGCACCTGCGGGCGCGTCGCCTGCTCGTTCAGCAGGCGCTCCACCCGCACGCGATCGGCGCCGTAAACGGTGGCGGCGTCGCGCTCGAACTGTGCGACCACGTCGCTGGCGTCCTTGGCGGCGAACTTCAATCGGGCTGCGGGATCGACATAACGGTCGATCCCGATGGCGAGGATATGCAGCGTTGGCAGCTGGGGCGCGACAGGGGAGTGAAAAACCAGGCGGCGTGGCGCCGAGGCGACGGTGTTGTCGGCGTTGAACGCCAGCAGCGTGATCTCATTGCTCCCCGGCACGGCGTCGATTTCGATCTGCCCTGCGTCGGCGCCAGCACGAGTTTGCGCGCCCACACCAGCACCCACACTGGCCCCCCCGGCCGGTTTGCGGTCTGTGGTCTTGCGCACGTCCAGGGTGCGCAGCTGGCGCGACCAGTCTTCCTCGGTCACGGTGCCCAGGGAGCGGGTCGCCGCGGCCCCCGGCGCAGATGCGGGTACGGCGGCGGGGGCAACGACCGCTTGTGCGGACGGACGCCGCACCCAGCGCACCAGCTTGCCGTTCTGGTAGATCCGCAGGTCGCCCAGTCCGCCGGCGTTGGCCTGGACGCGGTAACGCACGGTGACGCGGGGCGCCTCGCTGCTGCCGACCGAAACCAACTCGGTGACCTGCGGCGGCACGCGGTGCAACACCTCGCCCAGCGTCTCGCGGCCCAGGGCCGGACCGTCGTGGCCGGCCAGCGTGGCGGCGACGATGTCGGGGCGGTAGAAGGTCTCGAACAGTTGCCCCAACGCGTAGATCTCGGCGCCGACGCGCACCGTCACGTGCTCTGCAGCGCGCGGGTGCGAGGCGCTGAAGTAGCCGCGCGGGGTCATCGCGATCCAGTCGCCGGTCTGGGTTTGCAGCAGGCGCAGGGCCTCCTGGTTGCTGCGCAGCGACCACAGCCGGATAGAGCCATCGTCGTGGGTCGTCATCAGCAGGTCGCCCTGTGCTGCGAAGGCTGCCGTCTGTACCGGGCCGGTGCGCAACGACTGAATGCGCTGGCGGGAGGCCACGCTCCAGATTTCCACGCGCCCGAGGCGCACCACGGCGATCCGGTCGCCCTGCGGCGACACGCGCAGCTGCTCCACGGGTTGGTCCTCTTCGGCAAATGACAGGGGACCGCCGGTGGCCTGCCACCAGAACTGGCGCGTGTCCTCCTTGCCCGGCAGCTGAGTGAGCAGGGCGTTGACGCCGCCGACAAGCACGCGTCCGTCGGGCAGAAAGGCGCCGTCACGCGAAGCGCCGCCAGGAAACTCTTGCAGCACGCGGCCCGAGGCGACATCCCACAGTACGCTGGGGTTGCTGCCACGATCGACGGTCAGCAGCTGCTGTCCATCGGGGGAAAAATGCATCGCCTGGATCAGCGAGTAGCCGCCGGCGCCCACGGCGCCCAGCAGGCGGTCGATGGCGCCGCGCGGATCGAGCGTCGTCAGCAGGTTCCCTTGGGCATCAAGCAGCGCAATGCGCGCGCTGCCCGCAAAACTTACCGCGAGCCGCTGACCGTCGGCGCTCTGCGTCAGACCCGCAGGCAAGCCGCGGCCCAAGCGGGTCCGCTGCAACACCTGGCCGGTGGCTGCGTCGAGGCGCAACAGCACGGCTTCGGCCGTGTCGTAGCTGCTCATGTCGGGCGACACCCGAATAACGCCCGCGAGCAGCTGTCGGCCTCCAGCCGCAAAGGCCAACACGCCCACGGCCATGGGTTCGGGCAGCTTCCAGGCGCTGCTCAGGCGGCCGCTCTGAATATCCCAGATCTGCAGTTCATCCTTCACCGCCCGGGCAACGCGCCTGCCGCTGTCGTCGATGGTGCTGGCGTAGCTGGCCAGGGCGCGCGGAAAGCGGCTGGGCAGTGCTTCGCCCTGTGGCATCCAGTATTCGAGCGTCGCCGTGCCGAGATCGCGGACCTCCGGGCGGGCGTAGGTTTCAGCATAGAAACCGCCAGGCGCGACCAGCAGTCGGCCATTGGCGGGATGAAATGCCGCATCCGCCACCCGGCGTATGTGCATATCCTCACCATCCAGTGTCACGGCCAGACCGCTATCCAGCGTCCGCAACAGACGACCCGAGGGCAGTTCGTGCAAAGTCACTCCAGCGCGGCCCAGGCGCAAGAGCTGATGGCCGTCGGGCGACACATGCAGAGCATCGACCGGGTCGTTCGCGTCCGATGGCAGCCAGCGGACCTCCAACCTGTCCGCTTGCAACAGGGCGAGGCGCCCTTGCTGAGTCCCGGCAACGATCTGTGTTCCAGACCGGCTCCAGGCGACATGACTCAGCGACTGGGCAGCGGGCTCCCGCCAGTGCCGCACGCTGCCAGCGACCAGATCGCCGATTGCGAGGGTTTGCACCCAGTCGCGGCCATTGAAATGTCTGCTCAGAGCCAGAATCTGGCGCTCATCCCGGCTAAGGGCGAGCTGCACAGGCATCGCCCCCTCTCCTCCCAGCGGAAGTTCGGCGACAGCCAAGCGGGTGTGCAGATCCCAGCGCACCAACCGGTCGCCCTGGTGAACCCAGAAGTGACGGTCATCGGCTTCGAGCACCACCTTGAATAGCCTGTTGCCGACGGGCCATTCCCACAGCAGTCGACCGCCGAGCGTATCCCACACGCACAGCCGGTCCGTGCCCACGCTCGCCGCCAGTCGCCCCGAAGGCGAGATGGCCAAATCGACGGGGTTCGATGAATGTGCTTGCCACTGCGCCAGCAGTCGCTCTTGCGCCAGGTCCCAGACACGCACGCTGCCGCGTTCATCGTAACTGATGGCGCGACGCCCGCTCTGGTCGATGACCAGACGGCGCATCTGCTGCCCCGACTGAACAAAAACCGCCGGTTGCGTATCGATCGCCGGCAGTTCGCGCCAGAGGGCTTGTTGCATGGCGATACCGATCCGCCCCGGCGGCATCTGCACGCTGCGTTCCTGACCGTTCAGGCCCAGCACGCGCATGGCCACCGGGGTGTTGCGCGTGGCGTTCGCCTGCACGGCTTGCACGAAGGCGTTGGGGTCCGCCAGGCGGCGACCGTCGTAGTCGAGGATCAGCTCGCCGGGCTGCAGGCCGTGGGCGCTGCCGGTGCCGCGCGGATCGATGGCCTCGATGCGCAACGTGGCGAGCGCTTCGTCCGCCACGGGCGGCATGACCGACGCGGACTCGGCGGTCTGCACCTGCAGGTTGCGCCGCCCGGGTTGGGTCTGCGGGATGCGTCGGACATGGGCTTCGAAGGCTTGCGCGCTTTGCCGTCTCTGCGCGGGATTGATGAGCAGCGCATCCGGCGGCAAAGCCTGACTCCAGGCCGGCAACGGCGCCAGCAATGCCGCCAAAAACCACAGCGCCAGGCTGATTCTGCGCTGGCGAACCCCGTCATATCGTATATCCATCTTTTTTCTCTGCAGTTGAACCACTGTTGGCGCTTGATTGCACCGTAGTCAGCGCCAATTTCGACAATGTCCGCAGACACCGCTCCGTCACCTGTTCGATCAAGACTGGACGTCTGTATTGAGCGTTTTTGATGGCCCGCCGCGTTCGATCTGCGTCAGACTCAGGCGACCGATAACTCACGCCATGCGCAACCATCTTGCTGGGTCGCAACGCCCACCCAGTCCGCCGTACAATCAAGCGCCCGGGCCAGCGCGGCACGCGCGAGCTCCGGCGTATTGTTCTGTTCGCTCAGATGTGCAGCCACGAGATGCTGGAGCCGCGAACAATCGAGGCGCGCCAGCAATCCGGCGGCGGCGTGATTGCCGAGGTGGCCGTAACGTCCGGCGATGCGCTGTTTGAGCTGGCGCGGATAGGAACCACTCGCCAGCATGTCGACATCATGATTGCACTCGAGCAGCAGTCCATCGCAGCCATCCAGCATGTCGACGACATGCGGCGTGATGTGTCCCGTATCGGTCAGCACGCCCAACCGCAGCGAACCACAGGCGAAGACGTACTGCACCGGCTCGCGCGCATCGTGCGGCACCGGGAACGGCTGGATGTCGAGGCTGCCGATGGAAAAGCCGCGCTGACTGTCGATCACGCGCAACGCCGGCAACTCGGCACGCTCGCGCGGTGCGGCAGCCAGCGTGCCATGAGTCAGCAGCACTTCGAGCCCATGACGTCGGGCAGCTTTGAACACCCCGGCGCTGTGGTCGCTGTGCTCATGGGTAACAAGAATCGCACTCAGGTCCTTGATCTCCAGACCGAGGCGCGCCAGCCGTAACTTCAGTTCGCGTTGGCCAAAGCCGCAATCCAGCAGCACCCGCGTCGTTCCGGCAGCGCTGCGCGCTTCGACGACCAACGCATTGCCCCGGCTACCACTGCCGAGCGAGGCAAAGCGCAGGCCGTACACGACTTACTTGAGCTGATCGAACAGCAGGCCGAGAATCTTCTTTGCGGTATCGGACTTCTCCAGGCCGCCTTCGCGCGTCAGCACCTGCACGGTGCTGCGATTGACGTCGCCCTTGATGTAGATCCGGTACTGCGCAGCCTTGCCGATCTCGGCCTTGCTGCTCTTCCAGAATGCCAGCTTGGAAAGGAAACCTTCTTCACCGCTCTTCTTGTTGTCGGCTTCCGGGTCGACATAGCGGACGAAATACAGACCTTGCGTACGATCGCGGTCTTCGACCGTGAAGCCGACGCGATCCAGCGCCAGGCCGACACGACGCCAGGCGCGATCATAAGCTTCCTGCAACTCCAGCGTGGCGCCGCCATCGCCGCTCTTGTTGAGCCTGGCGCGCTCCTGCCGCACATCCGTCGCCAGCATGGTCTTGGCGCGGGTTTCCTCGACGCCCAGGCGCACCATCACACGGCGCAGCATCTCGGCTTCGAGATCGGGATCAGCGGCACGCGGTTGCCAGCGCGTCTCGCTCTTGCCTTCGTTAACGTACACCTCGTACATGCCGCGATGGCTGATGTAAATTTCGGTGGTGCCGGGTTCGGCGCCCTTTTCGAGACGCGTACGGAACTTGTCGCGCTCGGCTGTCGAATACAGGGAGTCAAAGACCTTGCCGATCGTACTGCGAATGATGTCTTCCGGCAGCTTGGCACGATTCTCGGCCCAATCGGTTTCCATGACGCCGGCTTCGGGCAGTTCAAGATTCACGATGAAACCGATCTCCTGCCAGAATTCCTTGAGATTCGGCCAGATCTTGTCGGGCGTGCCCGCCACCACCAACCAGCGCTGGGTGCCGGCGCGTTCGATGCGCATCTTGTCGAGCTGAGGCAATAAGTCCTGCGCGGTGCTCGAACGCGCCTGCCCGGCACGCTCGCCCGAATACGCCGAAAAGGTTGCCGACCCCTTGGCGCCGACATCGGGCACCGCATAGCGGTCATCGCGGCTGGGCGCCGTGAGATCGGGCGGCACCTCAAGCGTCGGCAGCTTGCTGGCGGATTTGTATTCGATCTTTTTCGATTCGAACAGCGTGCCACTGCAACCGGCCAGCGCCAGCAGGCTCAACAACAGGGAGGACAACAACAGGTTACGTTTCATGCGCACCTCGAAAATGAACTTCAAATCTGAATGCCGGCTTCGCTCATGGCGTCACGCAGGCGTTCGTGATATTCGGCAGAAAATGGCGTGAGCGGCAAGCGCAGGCCATCGGTCATGTAGCCCATGCGCGCCATGGCCCACTTGACCGGAATCGGGTTGGCTTCCAGGAACAGATTGCGATGCAGGCCCAGCAGGCGGTAATTGATCGCCCGCGCGTGCTTGAGATCGCCGGCCAGCGCGGCAGCGCACATTTCATGCATCAGGCGCGGCGCCACATTCGCCGTCACCGAGATGGTGCCCTGCGCACCAAGCAGGATCAGCGCCAGCGCCGTCGCGTCATCGCCGCTGTAAACCGCGAAGCCTTGCGGCGCACGCTTGAGCAGATCGGTGCCGCGCTCGATATTTCCCGTCGCATCCTTGATGCCAACGATGCCGGGAATCTGTGCCAGACGCAACGTGGTGTCATTGCTCATGTCGGCGACCGTGCGCCCCGGCACGTTGTAGAGGATCAGCGGCAGATCGACAGCCTCGGCAATCGCCTTGAAATGCAGGTACAAGCCAGTCTGGGTCGGCTTGTTGTAGTAAGGCACGACCGAAAGGTGGGCGGAAGCCCCCACTTCCTTGGCAAACGCAGCGAGTTCGATCGCTTCAAGCGTCGAATTCGCGCCCGTCCCGGCAATCACCGGAATGCGCCCGGCCGCATGCTCGACCGCCGTGCGGATCAGGTCGCAGTGTTCGTCGTAACTCACGGTCGGCGATTCGCCCGTGGTGCCGACCACCACAATGCCATCGGAGCCTTCGGCGACATGCCAGTCGATCAGGCCGCGCAAGCGCGACAGATCGAGGCTGCCGTCCTCGTGCATGGGAGTGACGATGGCGGGAATGGATCCTGTAATCATGAACTGAACGACTGCCCGGAAAAAGGAACTATTTTACTCGAAAGCGCGTGCCGACTCACGCCGGGCCGTCGGACTCGAATTCGCCCGGAGCCTGCTCGATCGCTACAGATCGGCCAGCGCCTTGACATGCGCACAGACGCTGCGCGCCAGGGCCGAAAGCGCATAACCGCCTTCGAGCATCGAAACCATGCGACCCTGCGCCGTTTCCCCTGCGACACCGCGCAATTCCTGCGTCACCCAGGCGTAATCGGCTTCCACGAGACCCAGCGAAGCCATGTCATCCTCATAATGCGCATCGAAACCAGCCGAGATGTAGATCAGTTCGGGGGCAAACGCGCGCAATCGCGGCAGCCATTGCTCGCTGACCATGGCGCGAAACGCATCGCCGCGCGTCCCGGCGGGCAGCGGGACATTGAGCATGTTGGCGGCCGGATTGACAGTACCGCAGTAGGGATAGAACGGATGCTGAAAGCTGCCGACCATCAGCACCTTGTCGTTGCCGGCAAAGATGTTCTCGGTACCGTTGCCGTGATGCACGTCGAAATCAACAATCGCCACACGCTGCAGATTCCAGGCCTCGATGGCATGCAGCGCAGCAACGGCGATGTTGTTGAAGAAGCAGAAACCCATGGCCTTGCTGCGTTCGGCATGATGGCCGGGCGGGCGCACGGCGCAGAAGACATTGGTGGCCTTGCCCTGCATGACCAGATCGGTCGCCAGCACGCCAGCGCCCGCAGCGCGCAACGCCGCGTTCCAGGTGCCAGGGCTCATCGCGGTATCCGGATCGACGTGCGCGATGCCTTGCTGCGGCGAAGTCTGCTCGATCATTTCAATATACGGGCGCGGATGGGCGCGCAGCAAATGCTCCATCCCGGCCAGCGGTGCATCGTAGTGGTCGAGAAATACATCCAGACCGCTGGCGATCATGCGGTCATTGATGGCGCTCAAGCGCTCCGGGCACTCTGGATGATGTGCCCCCATGTCATGCTGCAGGCAGTCGCGATGGGTGATGAAGGCGGTTGTCATAAGGGCTTTCATGTCATGTCGTGCGCAGGTCATACGTCGTAACAGCTACTGCTGTTATCCTACTCCTACAAGCCATCCCCTGCTGCACTCCCCCTGGAGGCATTCCAATCATGCGCCAACCTGTGAGCCCCGCATTCCAGACAACCCACCGCCTGCTGCTCGAAATCATCGGCCAGGCCGGCCAGATCATCCTCGGCAAGGAACCGCAGATCCGCCTGGCACTGGCCTGCCTGCTGGCGCGCGGCCACCTGCTGATCGAGGATCTGCCGGGGGTCGGCAAGACCACGCTGGCGCATCTGCTGGCGCGCCTGCTCGGCCTGCAGTTTCAGCGCATCCAATTCACCAGCGACATGCTGCCGGCCGACATCATCGGCGTCTCAGTATTCGACCGCAACAGCGGCGGCTTCACCTTCCATCCGGGTCCAATCTTTGCCCAGCTGGTTCTCGCCGACGAAGTGAATCGCGCCACACCGAAGGCACAAAGCGCCCTGCTCGAAGCCATGGAAGAACGCCAGGTCACCACCGATGGCATCACGCATGTGCTGCCCGCACCGTTTTTTGTCATCGCCACGCAAAACCCCGCGCACCAGATCGGCACCTTTCCGCTGCCGGAATCGCAACTCGACCGCTTCCTGATGCGCATCGAACTCGGCTATCCCGATCGCGCAGCCGAACGCGAATTGCTGCGCGGTGCCGACCGGCGCAGCATGATCGAGAATCTGGCACCCGCCATGACCCCGCAGCAGCTCGATGAATGCCAGCGCCAGGCAACGCAAGTCCATCTCTCGGATGCGCTGATCGACTATGCCCAGGCACTCGTCGCATACACGCGGACTTGCGCCGACTATCAGCATGGTCTGTCGCCGCGCGCGGCGCTGGCGTTGCTCGCGGCGGCGCGCGCCTGGGCCCTGCTGGAAGGCCGCGAGCATGTGCTGCCCGAGGACGTTCAAGCCATATTGCCCGCCGTCGCGCCGCATCGCCTGCAGATCGCCAATGAAACCGTGCAGCGCCTGAACGCAGGAGCAATCGCCAGACGGCTGATCGAAGCCGTTCCGTTGCCATGATGAATGCATCTACCCAACACCCACCACGGCATCCGCCGCAATGAAGCAACAGGCATGAGCCATCGCGCTTTGATTCGGCGTTTCACCGCGCACCTGCAGACACTGTTCTACCGTTGGGCACTGCGCGGACGTGCTCCCGAACGCACTCCCATCGTACTGACGCAACGCCGTGTGTATGTACTGCCGACCGGCCCGGGGCTGGCCTACACGGCCACCTTGCTGGCGATGCTGGTCGGTGCCATCAATTACAACCTGAGTCTGGCGCATGCACTGGTATTCTTGCTCGCCGGACTCGGCGCCAGCGCCATCCTGCATACGTTCCGCAATCTCGCCCACCTGGAAATCCTCAGCGGCCGTTGCGCACCGGTATTTGCCGGCGAGCAGGCCACCTTCAGGCTGCTGATTGCGAATCCTCGGACCACTCCACGCACAGCTGTGCACCTGTTTCTCGCGGGGCAGGCCGACACCAGCATGGTCGAAACCGAAATCGCTGCCGAGTCCAGCACCACGGTCGCGCTCGAACTACCCGCACTGCGGCGTGGCTGGCTATCGCTGCCGCGCATCACGCTATCCACCACCTATCCACTCGGCCTGATCCGTGCTTGGGCCTACGCCGCGCCCGATCTGCGTTGCCTCGTGTATCCGTCACCGGCCGTCAGCGCCCCACCGTTACCCTTGTCGGCGGGCGAACACGCAGGCTGTGCGCTGGCTGTCGCCGGCATGGAGGATTTTTCCGGCCTGCGCACCCATCAGCCCACCGACTCGCCGCGCCAGATCGCCTGGAAAGCCACCGCCCGTCAGGACGATGGTGCCTTGCTCACCAAACAATTCAGTGGCTCTGCGACTGAAACGCTGTGGCTCGATTGGCAGGCTCTGCCGGTGCAATGCGACAACGAAACGCGTCTGAGCATCCTGTGCCGCTGGGTTTGCGATGCGCATCGCGCAGGACTCCGCTGGGGCCTGCGGCTGCCCAACAAAAGCATCGAACCCGATCACGGCATGGCTCACTATCACGCCTGTCTCAGGCAACTTGCGTTATATGCCGCAGCTTAATAAAGCCCCCCAGCAGACGACCGGCGAGCTCGACAGGCGCCAGGCCTCCTGGCTGGCCGCCCTGGCGCTGGTCATTTTCGCCCCGCTCGTCTGGCATCTGCCGCTCTGGCTGAATCTGATGGCAGGACTCGCCCTGTTCTGGTTCGCCCTGCTGCTATGGCGTCAGGCCCCCCTGCCTTCGCGCTGGCTGCTGACCTTCATGGCCTTGAGCGGTCCAGCCGGGATCACGCTGCACTATCACACGCTGTTTGGTCGCGACCCCGGAGTTGCCTGTCTAGTGCTGATGTTCGCACTCAAGTTGCTCGAGATGCGCACGCGCCGCGATGCGTTCGTACTGATCCTGCTCGGCTACTTCCTGTCCATGACGCAGTTTTTTCATCTGCAGAATATTCTCGCCGCCGTATTGATGCTGGCAACGGTGCTGCAGACCACGGCAACCCTGATCGTGCTGAATCAATCGGCGGGCAGTGCCAGCCGTATCCGCATGCCCTACCGTCTGGCCGGCACAATGTTGCTGCAGGCGCTGCCGCTGATGCTATTGCTGTTCGTGCTGTTCCCGCGCATCCAGGGGCCGCTATGGGGCTTGCCGGGCGATGCTTATAGCGGCATGACTGGCCTGTCAGACCACATGAGTCCAGGTTCCATCAGTCAGCTCAGCCAATCCGATGCGATTGCGTTTCGCGCCAAATTCAGCAACGCCTCGGCGGCTCCACCGCCTCGACAGCAACTGTATTGGCGCGGTCCGGTGCTGACCTGGTTTGACGGCAGGACCTGGCAAAGGCAGCAAAAAACGGCAAGCCGCAGTTTGCCGTATGAATTGCACGGCGGTTTTCACGATTACAGCGTGACACTCGAAGCGCACAACCAGCCATGGCTGTTCGCACTTGATCTGCCAGGCACAATCCCCAAGCCCGGCGGCATCACACACAACGCCGAGCTGCTGGCGCCAAACTCCGTCACCGCACGCCTGCGCTACGAAATGCGCTCCTATCCTGAAGCGGCGCTCGGCGCGCAGGACTCTGCGACCATGCTACAGGAGGCGCTACAACTACCAGAAACCGGTAATCCGCGCACTCGCGCACTGGCCAGACAATGGCGCAAGGAAGCGGGCGCCAATGATCCGGCAATTGTCGCGCGCATGCTCGAGCACTACCGCCGCGAAGAGTTTTTCTACACGCTGGCCCCACCGTTGCTTGGAGCGGATACCGTGGATGAGTTTATTTTCGTGAGTCGACGCGGGTTTTGCGAGCATTATGCAGCCAGCTTCGTATTCATCATGCGCGCCGCAGGCATCCCCGCACGGATCGTCACCGGGTATCAGGGCGGCGAAATCAATCCGGTCGATGCCACCCTTGTCGTGAGACAGTCCGATGCCCATGCCTGGGCCGAAATCTGGCTTCGCGGCAGCGGCTGGCAGCGTATCGACCCGACCGCCGCCATCGCCCCGTCGCGCATCGAAAAAAATCTTGTCGCCGCACTACCCGCCGGCGAAGCCGCGCCGTTGCTGCTGCGCCCGCAATTTTCCTGGCTGCATGCGCTGCGTTTTCGCTGGGAAGCATTCGGCAATTCATGGAACCAGTGGGTGATCGGCTACAACCCGCAACGCCAACGCGAGCTACTCGACAAGCTGGGCCTGTCAGACGCCAGCTGGCAACAAATGACCGCCCTGCTGGCCGGCCTGTGCGGCCTGCTGCTGCTCGTCTATACCGCATGGGTGTTGCGACAGCCCCAGCGCGGCGATGCCGTTCAGCACGACTGGCAGAGGTTCTCGCACAAACTCGCCCGGCTCGGACTCGCTCGCCAGCCATGGGAAGGGCCGCAGGAATATGCACAACGCGCAGCCACGGCTCTAGCCCCCGGCCATAAAAAACTGAGCGCCGAAGTCCTGGAGATCGCAGCAATCTACAGCCAGCTCCGCTATGCTGCGCCTGCGACTGAGGAAATAATTTCGCAGCGCAACCAATTGCACAAGGATTTGCACCAACGCATTTCCCGTCTTGATGAACTGATGCCATGAACCAATCGCTACGCTGTTGCATGTTCTCACTGTTGCTTGGCCTTGCCTGGTCAGCGCAGGCTGTCGGTTTTGCCCAGCGCAGCGAAGTGCGCAATTTCATTGCCGAAATGCATGCCAAGCACGGTTTTTCGAAACGTCGGCTGGCCGAGGAATTTGCGCGCATCCGGCCATTGCCAGGCGTCATCAAAGCCGTGCAACCGCCGCATGACAACGCAGCGCGTTCATGGCAAGGCTATCTCGGCAATCATGTCGATGCGCAACGCATCCTGCTCGGCCAGCGTTTCTGGCACGAACATGCGGCGCGCTTGCGTGCCGCACAGCAGCAGACCGGGGTACCCGAAGAGATCATCGTCGCCATCATTGGCATCGAGAGCATCTATGGCCACCACATGGGAAAGTTCAACACGCTTGCCGCGCTTGCGACTCTGACCTTCAACTACCCGGATCACGGCCAGCCCAATGCCGCTCAGCGCAAGGCGTTGTTTCGCCGCGAGCTTGAAGAATTTCTGCTGCTTGCACGCAGCATGCAGCGCCCGCCCTCAAGCTTCCGTGGTTCCTACGCTGGCGCGCTCGGCATGCCACAATTCCTGCCCAGCAGCATCCGCCAGTACGCCGTCGACGGCAATCAGGATGGTGCGATCGATCTGAGCCGCAACCCCGACGATGCGATCGCCAGCGTAGCGAATTTCCTCTGGCAGCACGGCTGGGAAGATGGCGCCCCGATCACTGCCCCGGCAACAGTAAGCGGCGAGCGCATCGACGAATTGCTGGCGCAGGGCATCCTGCCGCGTCTACGACCCGCCGAACTGATCGAATATGGAGTGAAGAGCCCGAATGCACCCGACCTGCCGGCTGCACTGATTGATCTCGCAACGCCGCAGCAGGCCACGACCTATCATCTCGGATTCCAGAATTTTTTTGTCATCACGCGCTACAACCGCAGCAGCTTCTACGCCATGGCGGTCACCGAACTTGGCAGAGCGCTGAAGTCCGCCAGAAAGCAGGCGCAGGACAATCGGCAAGCCACAAGCGAGACTACTTTGGGCAGCGCGCCTCTGCCCGAACCACCAGCAGCGCAAACGATCAGCCCCTGATATTCGGCGCGCTGCGCTGGTTCGCTTGGCCCGGCGTCAGATTGATTTATTCACGCCACGCATTTTCTCTGAGCACGAATGGAGCACCACATCAGAGAAACTCATCCTTGGTAACCCCCTCGCGCGAGAGTTTCTTCCTGAGTTTGGCGAGCGCTTCGACCTGAATCTGCCGCACGCGTTCGCGCGTCAAATCAAGCTCCGTGGCCAGTTCCTCGAGCGTCAGAACATCGCAGCCATTCAGGCCATAGCGACGCTCCAGTACATAGCGCTGCTTACCCGACAATTGCCCCACCCAATCATGAATCTGCTCGCTGGTCTCATGTGTCTGAAACTGGATGTCCGGACTTTCCGACGCATCGGCAGCAATCGAATCCGCCACCGAAAGATCCGAATCCACTTCGAGGGGGGCATCGAGAGATGCCGTGTGCTCATTAAGCGCCAGCAGGCGTTGCACCTCGTCGACAGGCTTGTCGAGTAACCGCGCCACCTCTTCAGCGCTACCGGCAGCCTGGCCATTGCGGCGGGCATTCTGTCGCTCACCGTCGGCGTCAAGATGTCGCAAGGCCCGCAAGACCAGATTCAGTTCTTTGACCACATGCACCGGCAAACGAATGGTGCGCGACTGATTCATGATCGCACGTTCGATGTTCTGCCGAATCCACCAGGTTGCATAGGTGGAAAAACGGAAACCACGTTCAGGATCAAATTTTTCCAGCGCATGAATCAGTCCGAGATTGCCCTCCTCGATCAGGTCGGACAGCGAAACTCCACGATTCAGGTAATGCTTGGCGATGCTCACGACAAGACGCAGATTCGATTCGATCATCTTTTGTCGCGCGGCAAAATCTCCGGCGCGCAACTTGCGGCTCAAGTCGAGCTCCTCACTGGCTGAAAGCAGAGGATTCGCACCGATATCATCCAGATAGAGCTGCGTGACATCGTTGAGGAATTCCGTGCGTACACTATCGGCGCTGTCACTGGAAGTTTCAGCCTCGCCTCTGCGCGACGCATTAGCAGCGCCATTCAGCACGGAAGAGCCATCTGCAGCGTCAAGCAGATCAACGTCGTCGAGCAACGAAGCGGCTGTTGCATCTGCCGTTTCCGGCCCTTCCAACTCCTCGTGCAAAATTTTGTCTTCCGCAGCAGGGTTGGGTTTACGCATGGTTAACGGGCCGGAAGAAATTTCGCAGGATCGACAGGTTTTCCCTGGCGGCGAATCTCGAAATGCAGCTTTGCCTGATCGCTGTCGCTGCTGCCAATTTCAGCGATCTTCTGCCCCTTGGCGACGATCTGCTCTTCCTTGACGAGGATTCGGCTGTTGTGGGCATATACCGACAGGTAAATATCATTATGTTTTATGACGACAAGGTTACCATAGCCGCGCAAGGCGTTGCTGACCAGTGTCACCTTGCCTGCTGCGGCAGCAAATACCGGCTCGCCGGCCTTGCCGGAAATATCGAGTCCCTTGCTACTCCCCTCAACAAAACCATTCAGCAGCTTGCCACGCGCCGGCCAATCCCATTCGAGTGCTGAATCGCCTGGCGCTGAGGCTGCCGACGCCGGTTTTACAACGGGTTTGATGGCGGCCTTATCACCGCTGTTTTTCTCAGCAGCGGCCTTTTCCGTCGATTTTGCAACCTCGGCTTTCGAATCAGAAGCAGTTGCCACCACAGAGGATGTGGTCACTACATCCGGCTTCTGCAACTGCGCAAGCGTTTCCGGTGTATACGGAAAACGGCCGCCTTTGGGTTCGCGCTTGAGTGGTTCGAGATCACCGGATTTCTCAAGCGAACGGGCTTCAACAGCGGCGGGGGCAGTCACCGGTTTGACTTCAGTCGCTGCGGTTGCGGGCGGCACGACACGCAGTTGCTGGCCAGCCTGGATCTTGTTGGGATCCTCCAGATTGTTCCATGCGGCAACATCGCGATAAGACTGACCGTGGTCCAGCGAAATGCTGTACAGCGTATCGCCCTTCTTGACGAGATAATAGCCGCTCGGAAGTGATACTGGCGTGGCCGCTACCGGTATGGCACCCGCCGATGCTGCAGCTCCGCCATGTCTTTCGATTTGAGTCAGCCGCCCCTGTTCACTCACCGGGGCAGGAGGGTTACTGCCGCAACCAGCCATCAACGACAGGCCGCATACTGCAGCCAGCAGATGAAATTTTTTCCAGCCCGGGCGATTCATCTGCCTCATTCGACCCCCGCCACCAACGGCACAAAGCGCACCGCATCATATCGAGTCTCGGAAAAACCGCTGCCATCAAGCTTGCGTTCGAACATGCTGAGAACTTGCGGGCTGCTCACTGCACCACCGAGCGGCAGGATTAGCCGCCCACCGGGGGCCAGCTGGGCCAGCAGCGCTTGCGGCACGCGCACGGCAGCCGCGGCAACGATGATGTTGTCAAAGGGCGCCGCCTCAGGCAGGCCATTATTGCCATCGGCATGTTTCAGGCGGACATGGCCCATGCGGAGTTGCGCAAGATTCTTGCGTGCCCGCTGCAACAAGGGTTCAATGCGTTCCACGGCATACAACTCGCGCGTCAGCATCGCCAGCACGGCTGCCTGATAGCCGCAGCCGGCGCCGACTTCGAGAGTCTTGCCGAGTTCACGAGGTTGCGGGCCTTCGAGCAGCAATTCGATCATGCGCGCAACGACGTATGGCTGCGAGATCGTCTGCTGAAAGCCCAGCGGCAAAGCCGTGTCCTCATAGGCGCGCGAAGCCAGCGCTTCCTCGACGAAAATATGCCGCGGCACCGCGCCCATCGCTGCAAGAACGCGTTCGTCACGTATTCCTTGCTCGCGCAGACGCTCGATCATGCGTTCGCGCGTACGCAACGAAGTCATGCCGATTCCGCGCAATGATGACGAATTCATGCGCTCATCCAGTTCTGCAACGCGGCCATCTGCGCGTTATGAGTCAAAT
This sequence comes from Pseudomonadota bacterium, assembly GCA_052034445.1. Lineage (GTDB taxonomy): Bacteria > Pseudomonadota > Gammaproteobacteria > Burkholderiales > Rhodocyclaceae > Sterolibacterium. Next base: position 19,443 of record JBPOIN010000087.1, read on the forward strand.
CAATCTGTAGTGGCGTCAAGGACACCTGATTCTGAGCGATCGCATGAAAATCCGTGCCTTCGCCGGCGTCCTGGGCTTCGCCAGCAGCACCAACCCAATATACGGTCTCATTGCGCGGCGTCAGTTGCCGAACTACAGGTTCGGCCTTGTGGCGCTTACCGAGACGCGTAACACGCATTCCCTTGAGCTGCTCATAAGGCACATCGGGAATATTAACGTTCAACAGCAGTGCTGCGCCAAACTCCTGGTGCTGATAACGTTCAACCAGTTCGCGCGCAACACGGGAAGCAGTCAGAAAATGATCGCCACGTTTGCTGGCGAGCGAAATCGCCAATGCCGGCACGCCTAGCAGATAGCCCTCGGTTGCAGCGGCAACAGTACCCGAATAGATCGTATCATCGCCCATATTGGCGCCGAAATTGATACCCGACACTACCATGTCGGGCTGTTGATCGAGCATGCCCGTCACGGCCAGATGCACGCAATCCGTCGGCGTGCCATTCACATAATAGAAACCATTTGCTGCCCGACGCAACGACAATGGCCGATCGAGCGTCAAGGAATTGCTCGCACCACTACGATCACACTCCGGCGCAACGACTGTGACATCCGCGATCTCGCTCAATGCGCGCGCAAGCGCATCGAGACCTGGAGCCAGATAGCCGTCATCGTTACTTAGCAGAATTCTCATGATTATGGAATTCGATTTGTAATTATTAGCGAGAACCGCACTCAAGGACCTTTCTGTTTAGATGCGTCGCGATGAAAATGGCACGTAATAAATCGTGCTTGCCGCCGTCCGAATCTAGCCGTTGATTTCGATCCACATCCTTCCAAGAAGGCCATGTATTATAAGGCCTCCAGGGCACAATCTTGCACCAGATTAACGCTGTCTTGCGCCACCGAGTGGCGCAAGACAGCGGCAAAAGTGAAACCGAAAAAACCCAGCCGCACAGGTTGCGTCAGAAACCACCGAAAAATCACAAAATGATTCGCGAAGGTTACTCAGCCGGAGCAAGCACTCCGGATGTAAGTCCGGACGACACGTCCACATCGAGAATTTTTCCATCGCGCATGATGGCCTCTTCGGTGCGCTTATTCATGACGATGATGCTGATGCGACGATTGACAGCCGCAAATGGATCATTCTGGTCATACGGTACCGCCGAGGCCAAACCAACCACGCGCATGACCTTGAATTCCTGCAAACCGCCGACAATCAATTCCCGCCGTGAAGCATTGGCGCGATTGGTAGACAATTCCCAGTTACCGACCCCCTTGTCGCCACCTGCGTACGGCGTAGCATCTGTATGACCTGAAAGGCTGATGCGATTCTCGACATCATTCAACACCGGGCCGATTTCGCGCAAAATCTGCCGTGTATACGGCTTGAGCTCAGCGCTCGCGGAATCGAACATCGGCCGATTCTGCTCATCGACGATCTGAATACGTAACCCTTCTGTTGTGATGTCCAGCAATAACTGATTCCTGAACTGTTTGAGCGCCGGCGTATTCTCGATCATGGCTTCGATCTGCGCTTTGAGACCATTGAGTTTTTCTGCTTCAATTTTTTCGAGTGCAGCACGATCTGCAGGCAGTGCCTGAAGATTGATACGCTGACGTTGCGCTTCAATATCACCCTTTTTAACCTGCCCATGGGCACGCGTCAGATCCTCACCTCCTCCTTTGAGGATACTCGACGAATCCCCGGCTCCGCCCCCCCCCGCCAGCGCGACCTTCAGCGGTGTATTAAAAAAGTCGGCGATGCCCTTGAGATCGCCCTGCGATGTCGAACCAAGCAGCCACATCAGCAGGAAAAAAGCCATCATCGCCGTGACGAAATCGGCATAGGCAATTTTCCAAGCACCTCCATGAGCGCCCCCACCGCCTTTCTTGATGCGTTTGACAATAATGGGCTGTTGGCTGTCGTCGCTCATTTAACAGAACCAGGACTTGGCATATCAGTGGCTTACTTGCCTTTGCGGCTCTTCACATCTTCTTCAAGCTCAGTGAATGACGGGCGATCGGTGGAGTACAACACCTTGCGACCGAACTCGATGGCCACCTGTGGCGCATAACCATTCATGCTCGCCAACAAAACCATCTTGATGCACTGATAAATCTTGCCGCTTTCCTCCGCCTTCTGTTCAAGCAAACTGGCAATTGGAGCGACGAAACCATAGGAGGCAAGAATGCCAATGAAGGTCCCGACCAATGCGCCGCCGATCATCTTTCCCAGTACAGCGGGCGGTTCGCCCACCGACCCCATGACATTTACGACCCCCATGACTGCCACAACGATACCGAAAGCAGGCACCCCGTCGGCCATTTTCGACATAACATGGGCCGGAGCATGCGCTTCATGATGATGCGTCTCGATTTCGATGTCCATGAGATTTTCAATCTCGAATGCGTTCAAATTACCGCCAACCATCATGCGCAGATAATCGGCAATGAATTCCATGACATGGTGATCATGCACAAGCGCCGGATATTTCGAAAAAATTGTGCTGTTTTCTGGCGATTCGATATCGTTTTCAATCGACATCAACCCCTCCTTGCGCACCTTGGCGAGAATTTCGAACAGCATTGCCAGCAAATCCATGTACAAGGCCTTCGAATAAGGAGAGCCTTTGAGTACCGATGGAAGAGCCTTTAACGTCGCCTTCCGCTCCTTGGCCCCATTTCCCGCCAAAAAACCACCAGCCATCAGACCGCCAATCGCCACATACTCCAATGGCATCCAAAGCGCGCCAAGGCTGCCGTGAACCGAGTAAGTTCCAACCGAGGCCGCCAGAATGAGTACATAGCCGATTAACAAAAACATCAACAGTCTCCGTCTGTTGCATCAAACACGACATTCGCACACGAGGGAGTTGATAGCAGGCCCGGCCGATCTGTCGTCAGATAGATGCCAATGATAGCGTCAAACGAGGAAAGAAGGAAAAGAAGCAAAAAAGGCTGCCACGGCGACATCCGCCCTGACAGCCTTTTGGGTCGCCGCCGAATCAACAGGCTGCGGCTAGAGTCCCTTCGGCTGCAGATCCAGCCGCAGCAACACGGCGCGTCTTGCCCGCACGCGCTGGAACATTGCACAAGCCGCAAACATAAGCCTTCGTGGGATCAAAGGCATGCGCGACAAATCGCCCGCTGCAGCATTTGCATGTCGCCATCGACAGCATGTTGGCGTCGAAAAAACGGACCATGGTCCACGCACGCGTCAGGGACAGCGCTGGCTCCATATCATTCCGGCGCATCTGATCGAGATACAGGCGATACGCCTTGATCGTCGCATCGAGACCGCGCAACTGCGAGTGTTCATGCATGAAACGATGGTACGCCATGAACAAGGATGCATGAATGTTCGGTTGCCACGTCATGAACCAGTCGGTCGAGAACGGCAGCAATCCCTTGGGCGGCGATTCACCACGCACCTCCTTGTAAAGCTTGATCAGGCGCTCACGACTCAGCTTGGTTTCAGCCTCGAGCAATTGTAATCTTGCACCGAGCTCGATCAACTCAACAGCCAAACGAATATCTCTCGCTTCCGAGATTACAGATTTATTTCGCATACCCCCCCCGTTCAGCTACAGCAACACACGGCATCGCTCATGCCATGGTTTCAACTGGTTTACCGGCGGCAAGAATCGCCGCATGCACGGAGCCGATCCCACGGCTGCGTTCATGATTGGCCAGCAAATTCAGCAACAGGGCATCGTCAAACCGGAAGCTGCAGAGCAGCATGTCGGCACTCGCCATTTTAAGAACCTGCCCCGGGGTGAGGCGATCAAGAACATCGGCAATCTCTTCACTGACGCCAAGGCGAAACAAAGCCGCCTCGCGATCGGCGCGAATCAGATTCTGCGCCAACATCAGATAGGCAAGATTGACTTCCTTTATATCATTGTAGGTGTCAGTCGATTTCATTTTTCACTCCATCTTGCGCTGAATTGTTCTCCAACAGGAAATTGGAGGCATAAAGATTATGGAGCGCGCCGTCAAGCCGAAGAAGAGGCGGAATTCGGTTCTTACTGTAGGAATTGCCCCGCAAAAATTGTAAGGTTTTTTCTTACAAATCCGCGATATTTCTATGTTTTTATTAACTTTATCACATTTCCGAGAAAGCGCAAGCCCGGTCAGGCAATGCCACGCAAGCACAGAGAAAACCTATCGAATGGTGGTTTTTCATTTATAAACAATCAGTTAATTTTTCACCCCCGTTAATCTTCGGATTCATCCTCAAGCAACTGCACCGCCACACTGCAATTGCGCCCACGCTGCTTGGCAACATACACACCCTGATCGGCACGTTTGATGAGCGCATCGACATCGGCCATTTCAGCATCGCGGACCGCCACACCAATACTGATGCTGCCTTGAATCATCACGCCACCGGCATTGATGGCGAGCGCATGCACAGCCATGCGCACACGTTCGGCGCCGGCGATCGCCGCTTCAAGCGTTGTGTCCGGGCTGATGACGAGAAACTCATCCCCGCCCATCCGGCACACCACATCCTGCGAACGTAATCCGGCCTTCAGGGCATTCGCCACCTTGCTGAGAACCATGTCGCCAATATCGTGACCGTATGTATCGTTAATGCGCTTGAAGGCGTCGACATCGACAACCATCACAGCAAACGAACGCTTGTTGCGTGAGCTTCCAGACCACTCCTGTTGCATGCGATCCATCGCATAACGACGGTTCGGAAACCCGGTCAAGGGATCAGTAAGCGCCATTTCCTGCAAACGGCGATTACTCAGCGCAAGCTCGGCGGCAAAGCGGCGAATATCTTCGCTGTCGCGCTCAACTTCCAGCTGCAAGCGAACCAGACGCTGACCGGCGCGCAGCCGCGCTTCGAGAACCCGCGGCCTGACCGGCTTGGTCATGTAATCATCGACACCGCTTTCAAATGCCTGAACGAGATGATCTTCATCATCCAGCGAAGTCAGCAGCAGAATATAAATGCCACTGCCGCTTTTGGTCTGCCGCAGCGAACGCGTCAGTTCGAGTCCGCCCATTTCTCCGCTCGACCACTCGATCAACATGATGTGGGGACACAGATCAATGGCCATCTCGAGCCCTTGCTGCCCGGTTGCGGCAAAAAACACGTCGTGCCCGGCCCTCTGCAGTAGTTGCTGCAAAGAAGCAAACATGGAGGCCTCGCAACCCACCACGAGTATGCGCATGCGAGTCTTATCGCATTCGGCGCCGATCACGATGCTGGGGGCAGGCACATGATTCGAGATGTCTTCGAACGGTGGAATATGGCTTGCATCGACCTGAAGCAAGACGCTCCACTCCAGCCATTCAACCGCGGCCTTGTCACAGATTGCCGTCAAACACTCGGCGTCAAGCGACAGCCGGGAACCAAGCATGAACAAACGCGAAAGCATGGCACGTCGCTCGGAATCAGGAGCAAGACAGATATCGGCAATATGCTCTGCCAGCGCGAGTGAATTCAAGAGAGTTTGCTGACGCGAGCCTTCGGCGAAGTTAACCTGCTGTGGATCATCGTGAAACCGCACAGGCTCCGAAAACACTTTGGGCAATCCCCAATCAAGCAACATGGCGGCCGACAACTCGCCATGAGTCATGATGAAGGCCTGGTGCTCCAGATCGACAAGAGTCGATTGCCGATCTGCCTCGAGTTTCTGCAGAATTCGCGCAAACTCATCCGGGTACAGTGTAGCCAGAGCCAGCTCGCCGATCCGCGCCAGCAAACCGATGCTGAAAGCCTCGTCAACAGGAACCACACGGGTATGATGTGTCAAGGCTTGCATGGCCACGGCACAAGCCAGTGAATGCGACCAGAAACGCTGATAATTGAAGCCATGGCACTTGCCATGACTGTAATTCGAAAGCAACGAAAAGCCGAGCGCCAACGAGCGTACGGCCGGAATACCAAGTACTGCCAGCGCTTCCTGAATCGACGTAATCGGTCGGCGCACCCCCGCGTGCACGCTGTTCGCCGCCTTGATGATCCGTCCGGCGAACGCCGGATCGGTCTTGACCACTCGCGCGACATCGGCGAGCGAGCTATCCTCGCGTTGCAGGAGTCGAATTATGGCAAGCGCGGCCCCCTTCGGCGAGGGCAACTCCCCCGTTGCCTTGACGCGCTCAAACTTCTCGAACTCTGTGATTGTATTCATATTTCGCGATAATACATGCCATCCCATCCACATGTCAGCCTTGCCCTTGGCGCTTGCGCTAAAATGTCGGGGAAATGACAGCCCTGATTAAATTCTGCAGCAATTGCGGTGCGCCAGTCACCCTGCGCATTCCCGAAGGCGACTCGCTGATTCGCGCTGTCTGTGACCGTTGCGGCACGATCCATTACCAGAACCCCAAGCTGGTGGTCGGAACCCTGCCAATTTGGGAAGACAAGATTCTGCTTTGTCGCCGCGCCATCGAACCGCGCCACGGTATGTGGACGCTTCCCGCCGGCTTCATGGAAAACCATGAAACCCTGGCGCAAGCCGCGGCACGCGAAACCCGCGAGGAAGCCTGCGCCAATATCGAACTTGGCGTGCTATATACGCTAATCAGCGTGCCACACATCAGCCAGGTACACGCCATCTACCAAGCCCGCCTGCTCGATTTGAACTTTGCCCCGGGCGAAGAAACCCTCGAAGTCGCGCTATGGCGCGAAGCCGAAATCCCCTGGGATGACATCGCCTTCCGCACCATCGCGCTGACGTTGCGTCATTATTTTGCTGACCGCAAACGCGGCAGCTTCGGTTTTCACAGCAGCGAACTCGCCCCGCCCTGAGCCACAACCGCCGCAACCGGCAACCTGCCGGACGCTCTGCGCCGCCGATCACGGCGCATTGAATTCGACACGCAGCGGAAAACTGAAGCTTTGACCAGACAGGCTGATAGGCAGCCTGGTTTGCTGGATGGCCTGCGCCAGCATATCAAGAGCCGCCGCATCGAAATCAGCATGGCCACTTGAATGCAACAGCCCTGGCGGCTGTGGCGCACCGCCAATATCGACGCGCACCAACAGCTCCACGCGCCCGGTTCGCCCCTCTTGCTGCGCCCGGGTCGGATAGCGCCGAAATTGTCGCGCGGCCAAGGCCAGACCGATCCGATACTCGCGCAAACCGTTGGCATCGATACGCTCCTCGGCAACATTTGCATTCTCTGCCGCTGGCTGCGCTGCCTCCTGCACGGGAGAGCGCGCCTGTGCTGCGCTCGACGCCAAGCGCGCCACCGGCTGCATCGCAGTCGTCGCCGACACCGGCCCAACACCAACGGCCCCCTCGTCGCCAAGCAGAATCCGCCGCTGACGCTGCGCCTTCGCGGGCAGAGCATGGTCTGGCGCCACCACAACTTCCGGCGGCCGTAAATGCGCACGCAGATTACCGGATCCTGCCGGCCGCGCCACGGCCGCCGGACTCATCACCAGACGCACCAACGGCGCTTGCCAGAGCAACACGCCATGCACCGCCAGCGAAATCAGCAATGCCCGGCCAAACCTGTCAAAAGACACCATCGTCACAGCCACAACCTCTCGCCAGAGACGTTTTCAGAGCTGCCAATCATACTCACCTTGCATCGCAACAGCCAGAACGCACCCACGATCCGGCCACGGCGATCAAGCCAAACCGCACGCACCCGCCGGGAAGTCCCGGAAAGCCAGTAAAATGCGCCAATGCAAGCCGACACCAGCCCCAAGCCGCTCACCTCCTACCGCAAATACTGGGCCCAGCGCTTCGGCATTGCGCCGTTCCTGCCCATGTCGCGCGCCGAAATGGAACAGCTGGGCTGGGACTCCTGCGACATCATCCTCGTCACGGGCGACGCCTACATCGACCATCCGAGTTTCGGCATGGCCCTCGTCGGCCGCCTGTTAGAGGCCCAGGGATTTCGTGTCGGCATCATCAGCCAGCCAAACTGGCATTCCGCCGCCGCCTTCCAGACGCTCGGCAAACCGAACCTGTTCTTCGGCGTCACCGCGGGCAATATGGATTCGATGGTGAATCGCTACACCTCGGACCGCAAGATCCGCTCCGACGATGCCTATACGCCAAATGCCGAACCCAACAAACGCCCCGACCGCGCCGCCGTGGTGTATGCCCAGCGCTGCCGCGAAGCCTATGCTGACAGTACGGTAGTCATCGGCAGCATCGAAGCCAGCCTGCGCCGCATCGCGCACTACGACTACTGGTCCGACAAGGTGCGGCGTTCGATCCTGCTCGACTCCAAGGCCGACCTGCTGATCTTCGGCAACGCCGAACGCGCGCTCGTCGAACTCGCCCATCGCCTGGCCAAAAACCAGCCCATCAAGGAAATCCGCGACCTGCGCGGCACGGCCTTCATGGCGCCGCATGGCTGGCGCCCCGCCGGCTGGGAGGAAATCGATTCGAGCCACGTCGACACCCCGGGCCCCGTGCATCCCCATCCCGATCCCTACGCGCATGCCGCCCCCCAAGCACCCGGCACACTGCCAGATGGCAGCGCCCAGACCATCCGGATTCTGCCGCGCAGCGAACGCCTGGCCCAGCGCAAGACGACACGCGCGCACCAGGTGATTCGTCTGCCGTCCTACGAACAGGTCCGCGATGATCCGGTGCTATACGCGCATGCCTCGCGCACCTTCCACATCGAATCGAATCCCGGCAATGCGCGCGCGCTGGTGCAAAGCCACGGCGAAGGCGCGGCACAACGCGATGTCTGGCTCAACCCGCCGCCGATTCCGCTCACCATGGCCGAAATGGACCACGTGTATGGCCTGCCGTATGCCCGCGCCCCGCATCCCGCCTACGGCACGGCAAAAATCCCGGCTTGGGAAATGATCCGTTTCTCGGTCAACATCATGCGCGGCTGTTTCGGCGGCTGCACCTTCTGCTCAATCACCGAGCACGAAGGACGCATCATCCAGAGCCGTTCGGAAGCCTCGATCCTGCACGAGATCGAGCAGATCCGCGACAAGACGCCGGGCTTCACAGGCATCATTTCCGATCTCGGCGGCCCCACGGCGAACATGTACCGTCTGGCCTGCCGCAGCAAGGAAATCGAATCCGCCTGCCGCCGCCTGTCCTGCGTGTTTCCCGATGTCTGTGAAAACATGGGCACCGATCACGGCCCGCTGATCCAGCTGTATCGCAAGGCGCGCGCCCTGCCGGGCATCAAGAAGATACTGATCGGCTCCGGACTGCGCTACGACCTTGCAGTGCGCTCACCGGAATACGTCAAGGAACTCGTCACCCACCATGTCGGCGGCTACCTCAAGATCGCCCCCGAACATACCGAAGCCGGCCCGCTCAGCAAGATGATGAAGCCGGGCATGGACAACTACGACAAGTTCAAGGCCCTGTTCGAAAAGTTCTCGCGCGAAGCCGGCAAGGAGCAATACCTGATCCCGTATTTCATCGCCGCCCACCCGGGCACGACCGATGAGGACATGCTGGCGCTGGCGCTCTGGCTCAAGCGCCACAACTTCCGTCTCGACCAGGTGAGACCTTCCTGCCAACCCCGCTGGCGATCGCCTCGGCCATGTATCACACGCAGAAGAACCCGCTGCGCAAGGTTCACGCCACGAGCGAAATCGTTCCTGTCGTGCGCGGCGGCCGCCAGCGCCGCATCCAAAAAGCTTTTCTACGCTACCACGATCCGGAAAACTGGCCGCTGCTGCGCGACGCCCTGCGCCAGATGGGACGCGCCGACCTGATTGGCAGCGGCCCCAAACACCTGATCCCGGCTTTCCAACCCGCCGGCACGGCAAAGTACGGCCACCCCGCCCAGACCCTGCACAGCGCCAAAGCCCAGCGTCCGGCCTGCGCCAAAACCACCCGACGCGCCAGTTCCAGCGACAAGCCACCATCTGCCGCGCCGCGCAGCGAAAAGACAGGCCGTTCGGGCAAACCGACCGCAGTCCGGGCCAAGGGCAAACGCTCCTGAGGCCCCCGGGAGCCTCCCTGATAGCGCATGAATCTCTGCAGCTCGGGACACATCATTTTCGGGATACCACTGCCAGGCTCAACTAATGTTAAAATCTCAGACCGTTACCTGCCTTAGATTCATATACCTACGCCATGGCTGACACTCTTTTCTGCTACCACTGCCGGCTTCACCACCCCAAGGAAGAAATGCGCCAGATCGAAACCAAGGGTGGCAAACGCTGGCGCTGCATCAAGAGCATCGAAGCAACCAAGCAAAGCCGCGAAGCGCGCGAAGCCTTTGGTCGCCAAATGTCCGCAAACAACCGCGCGGAAGCCGAGAGCAAGGCGCGACTCATCCTTAACGCCGGCAAGTAAGCCATCCAGCCGCCACGCACGCAGGTCTCGCGTGGCGTAGCACACCCGGCAGGCCACGCAACACCGACGCTGCGCCAACATCCGCGCATCCGTTAGCGCGCATGCCGTCATCACCGTCTTTGGATCACCGCCCTTGGAAGCCGTGACGCGCAGCACCGCTTCCGACGCAATCCGCACGGCCCCACACCAGCAAGCCACGCTCGCACGAAAACAGCGCAGTTGCGATAAAATAAAACCCAATATTTGAAGCCTAAAAATTCAGATTTCATATCAATTGAAAATACCCTGCATGCGTATCGTCATCCTGGGTGGCGGCCCGGCCGGCTTGTATGCCTCGATCCTGCTGAAAAAAGCCGACCCGACGCGTGACATCACGCTCTACGAGCGCAATCCGGCGGATGCCCGGGTCGGCTGGGGCATTGTGTTTTCGGCAGCCACCCTCGGAAATCTGGCGCTTGCCGATGCCGAAAGCTATGCCGCCATCAGCAGCAGCTTCCATCACTGGGATGACTGCACGGTGCACTTCAAGGGGCGGCGCATCAACTCGGCTGGCCACCGCTTCTGCGGTATCGATCGCAGAAAGCTCCTCACCATCCTGCAAACGCGCGCCAGCAAACTCGGCGTCAAGCTTGCATTCGATGCCTGCATTTCAGACGTCGCCGCGTTGGGCCATGCCGACCTGATCGTGGCCGCCGATGGCGTCAATAGCATGCTGCGCAACCAGTATGCCGAACATTTCCGGCCCAGCATCGAACTCGGCAAGTGTCGCTATCTCTGGCTCGGAACCAACCTCAAACTCGACGCGTTCACCTTCATCAGCGAACCCAGCGAATGGGGCTGGTTTCAGGCCCATGCCTACCAATTCGACAGCGAAACCAGTTCCTTCATAGTCGAATGTCACGAGGAAACCTGGCTGGCCGCCGGCCTCGACCGTCTCGACGAGCAGGCCACACTGGAGTTCTGCGAACGTATCTTCGCCAGACACCTACAGGGACAAACCCTGAGCGCCGGCAAGGAAGGCCGCACGCGCGAACCATACGGACAAGCCGTCGCCTGGCTGAATTTTCGCCGCCTGAGCTGTGAGCGCTGGCGCCACGAAAATATCGTGCTGATCGGCGATGCCGCGCATACGGCGCATTTCTCGATCGGTTCGGGCACCAAGCTGGCCATGGAAGACGCCATCGCCCTGACAAAGGCGCTCGGTGCGCACTCGCGCAACATCGGCGCAGCGCTCGAACACTACCAGCAGGAACGCAGCCTCGAAGCCCTCAAACTGCAGAATGCGGCGCGCAATCGCATGGAATGGTTCGAGAATGTCGCGCGCTACAGCCATCTGCAACCAGAGCAATTCGCCTATTCACTGCTGACCGGCAGCCAGCGCATCGGCCACGAGAACCTGCGCCAACGCGACCCGGACTACGTAGCCACCATCGAAACCTGGCTGGCCGAAAAAAGTGGCGCAGATTATCGCGCAGGCAGTGTGCCGCCGCCAATGTTTACCCCCTTCAGTCTTGCCGGTCTGACGCTCAAAAACCGCATCGTGGTCTCGCCCATGGCCATGTATTCGAGCGACAACGGTGTGCCCGGAGATTTTCATCTGGTTCATCTGGGCAGCCGCGCCCTGGGCGGTGCGGGTCTGGTCATGACCGAGATGGCCGCGATTTCGCCCTCGGCACGTATCACGCCAGGATGTAGCGGGATCTGGAACGACGAACAGGTGGGCGCCTGGCGCCGCATCGTGAATTTCGTCCATCAGCAGTCGGACGCCTGCATCGGCCTGCAAATTGGCCATGCCGGTCCCAAAGGCTCGACGCAACCCGGCTGGCAAGCGATCGACGAACCACTCGCAACCGGCAACTGGTCGTTGCTTGCGGCTTCGGCGCTCGCTTACGGCGACCGCAACCAGCTCCCGCACGCCATGACTCGCGCTGACATGGATACGGTCCGCGCGGACTTCGTCGCCGCCGCTGAACGTGCGCTCGCAGCCGATTTCGATCTGCTTGAAGTGCATTGCGCACACGGTTACCTGCTATCGAGCTTTCTCTGCCCCTTGACCAATCGACGCACCGACGAATACGGCGGCCCATTGATCAACCGTTTGCGCTTTCCGCTTGAGATCTGCCAGGCCGTGCGCGCCGCCTGGCCCGCTGACCGACCGCTGGCGGTACGCATCTCGGCGCACGACTGGGCACCCGGCGGCAATACGCCCGCCGACGCCGTCATCATGGCCAGGCATTTCAAGGAGGCTGGCGTCGACCTGATCGATGTCTCATCCGGTCAAACCACCCGGGCCGCCCAACCGATTTACGGCCGCATGTACCAGACGCCATTCGCCGATCAGATCCGCAACGAAGTCGGCATTGCCACCATCGCAGTGGGCAACATCCAGGATGCCGACCAGGTCAATACCATCATCACTGCCGGTCGCGCCGATCTCTGCGCCTTGGCCCGCCCGCATCTGGCCGATCCAGCCTGGTCCCTGCATGCCGCTGCCGCCCAAGGATTCCAGGAGATGTCCTGGCCACGTCAGTATCTGAGCGGCAAGGAACAGCATGAAAGAAGCCTCGCCCGCCCCCGCTCAGACACAAACACCGTATAACCGCCAACCCGATCCAGAAATGTTGTTCATTCCCACGCCCACATGATGAGCCCAACTACCAAGCCCTCCTCGGACACCGAAACCCGCGCCACCAGCGAACATGCCGAGTCATTGCGGCTATGGCTGCGCATGTTGACCTGCAGCAATATGATCGAAGGCCAGGTCAGAAGCCGGCTGCGGCAATCGTTCGACACCACGCTGCCGCGCTTCGATCTGATGGCACAACTCGAACGCGTGCCGCAGGGCATGAAAATGAACGAACTGTCGAAACGCATGATGGTGACCTGCGGCAATGTCACGGCCATCACCGATCAACTCGTCAAGGAAGGCCTCGTAACTCGCACGGAAATTCCGCACGACCGCCGCGCCTACAACATCAAGCTCACTGCCAAGGGACTCCGCGCCTTCACAAAAATGGCCAAGGCGCACGAAATGTGGATTGTCGAAATGCTGGGCGGACTGAATCCCGAGGAACGCGACGATCTGTACGCCCTGCTAGCCAAGGTGAAAAACCAGGTCACCAACGCCACCCAGGCCGGCAAGGCCAACCAGTAATCATGTTGCCATCGACATTGCCCGGCGAATCGTTGAACAGTTATCAAGCCCGCCATTTTCTCTGGCGCGTCAATGCCGGCTGCGCCACGCTGACGCTCAACCGCCCTGAACGCAAGAACCCACTGACATTCGAGTCTTACCGCGAATTGCGCGATCTGTTCATGACGCTCCGGCAGGCCGCGGACATCAAGGCCATCGTCATCCATGGCGCGGGTGAAAACTTCTGCTCGGGCGGCGACGTACACGACATCATCGGCCCACTGACACGCATGAGCATGCCGGAACTGCTCGACTTCACGCGCCTGACCGGCGACCTCGTGAAAGCCATGCGCGCCTGTCCGCAACCCGTGATTGCGGCGATTGATGGCGTCTGTGCGGGTGCCGGCGCAATGCTCGCCCTGGCTGCCGACATGCGCCTGGGGACGGCACGCAGCCGCACGGCCTTCCTGTTCTCGCGCGTCGGTCTCGCGGGCTGCGACATGGGCGCCTGTGCGCTATTGCCGCGCGTCGTCGGCCAGGGGCGGGCGAGCGAACTGCTGCATACGGGCCGCAGCATGAGCGGCGAGGAAGCCGAACGCTGGGGATTCCTGAACCGGCTCTGCGCCCCCGAGACACTCCTCGACGACGCCATCGCACTGGCCAGCGAACTCGCCAGCGGCCCGAACTTCGCGCACGCCATGACCAAGCACATGCTGCATGTGGAATGGAACATGGGCCTCGATCAGGCAATCGACGCCGAGGCGACAGCGCAAGCCATCTGCATGCAGACCGAGGACTTCAAGCGCGCCTATCGGGCGTTTGTCGCCAAGCAGAAACCCGTGTTTGGCGGCAACTGATGTCCCGCGACATGGACAGCCATCTCGACTGGCCATTCTTCACGGCGGAGCACCGCGAGCTGGCGCAGCAAGCCCGGGCCTGGGTTGCAGACCAATGCGCCGGATCAGCGAGGCCGGAGGCCAACGCCAGCCCCGAAGAAACCGAACGCCAGTGCCAACACTGGGTGCAGACACTTGGACAGGCCGGCTGGCTGCAACATGCTGTCGGCAACGCCGCCGCAATCGGCCAAGATCGCCTGGACCTGCGCACCATCTGCCTGCTGCGCGAAACCCTGGCATATCACTCGGGGCTCGCCGATTTCTGCTTCGCCATGCAGGGACTGGGCGCCGGAGCCATCCTGCTGCACGGCAACGCTGCGCAAAAATCAGCTTATCTGCCACGCATCGCCAGCGGCGCAGCGATCGCCGCGTTTGCGCTCTCGGAAGAGCAGGCCGGCTCCGATGCCGCAGCGCTCAGCCTGCAGGCCTGCCGCGCTGGCGAAGACTGGCTGCTGAGTGGCGAGAAAACCTGGGTCTCGAACGGTGGCATCGCAGATGTTTATGTCGTCTTCGCGCACAGCGGCGAAGCCCCGGGCGCCGCAGGAATTTCGGCATTCATCGTCGACGCTGATGTGCCGGGGCTCGAAGTAGCCGAACGCCTCGAAACACTGACGCCGCACCCCCTCGCCCGACTGCGCTTTGATCGCTGCCGCGTCACGGCCGACAAACTGATCGGACAACCCGGGGAAGGCTTCCGGATTGCCATGCGCACGCTCGATGTATTCCGCAGCTCGGTCGCGGCAGCCGCGCTGGGCTTTGCCCGGCGTGCCTGCGACACCGCCTTGCAGCACGCACAATCGCGCACCATGTTCGGCCGCCAGCTCGCCGACATGCAACTGACCCAGGCGCGTCTGGCCGACATGGCCACCGCCATTGATGCCGCCGCGTTACTAACCTATCGCGCCGCCTGGCAACACGATCAGGCACCCGGGCAACCCGTCACGCGCGCAGCAGCGATGGCCAAGTTGTTCGCGACCGAGCAGGCCCAGCAGGTCATCGACAGCGCCGTGCAATTGCTCGGCGGACGCGGCGTCCTCAAACAGGGCATCTGCGCAACGCTGTATCAGGAAATTCGCGCCCTGCGCATCTACGAAGGCGCCAGCGAAGTCCAGCAATTGATCATTGCCCGCGAGATGCTCAGGCAATCCAGAACGCACCTCCCCTGAGCCGATACAATCTACCGCCAGGAATTCTCGGCGCCGCACTGCGAGCATTCGTGCAAACTGACGTAAAATTCCAGCCTCCCCATTGGCTGAATATGACCTCATGATCTCACTAGCCACGCCTGCCGGTTCATCATCGCCACGCTTGCCAAGCGCATCGACACTCCTGCTGACCGTGCTGGCCGCACTGCACCTGACGGGCTGCGAACAACTGGGAATCGATGACCCCGCCAAGCTCGCAGCCGCCAAGGAAGCCGAAGGCAAGGCCGTTGGCGGCGCCTGCCGTCACTCCGGCCGCGCGCTGGAGGATTGCTACACTCTGAACCCGAAGGCACTCAAAGCCGCTGTGTTTGCGGGCTGGCGCGACATGGATGGCTATATGCGTGAAAACAAGATCGAAAACGCCACGCCCACTGAAACTCGCGCCAAACCCGCCGAGCCGAAGGCTAGCGAAGGCAAAGCGCCCGAACCCAGCACCGCCGACAAGGCCAAACCCGCCAAGCATTGAGTTCGCGCTCGCCCCATCCACGACGCCCTCTGCTCATCCAGAACCCTGCGCTGCAACGCCTGAACTTCCTCCATGCCCGCTTCTACTGACCACCACCGGCCATTCGATCTGCGTGCCGAGCTTCCTGATCACGCCGCACAGTTTGCGCGCTGGAGCGAAGCATCGCGCGCCGTGCGCGAGCAACTGCGTTGTGAAGCTGATTATTACTATGGCTCCGCCCCCACGGAAACCCTGGACTTCTTTCCGGCCAGCCACGCCAATGCGCCGTTATTCATATTCATACCCGGCATGGCCTGGTGGGATTGCGACAAGTCAGACTTCGCCTTTATCGCCCCCCCCTTCATCGAAGCCGGCATCAGTCTGGCCGTACTCAATCACGGCCCTGCGGCGCACAGCGACTATGCAGAAATCATTCGTCAGATGCTGCGTGCCTGTGTTTGGCTGTGGCATAACGCCCCTGATCTCGGCGCCGATCCGGCACGCATGTTCATCGGCGGCCATGCGGCTGGCGCGCATCTGGCAGCCATACTACTGGCAGCGCAATGGTCAGCGCATGCCCCCGGTCTGCCTGATCATCTCTTGCGTGGCGGCGTCTGCATCAGCGGACTCTACGATCTCGCGGCCATCGCCCCGGTAAACATCGCCGGCTGGCCCCACGACACTGCCGCAGCCCGGCACGTAAGTCCGACCAACTACCTGCCGCCGCGTGCGCAAACGCTCATCACCGCCGTTGGCAGCCAGGAAAACGAAGAATTCCAGCGCCAGAACTGCTTGCTCGGACAAACCTGGCCACACTGCGCAACCCGTCATCTCCGCATTGCCGACCACCACCATCTGAGCCTCCTCGCAACACTGGGCGAAGGCAGCAGCGAGCTGTTTCAGGCCGCACGCCGCCTGATCCTTGCCTGAGAGCGTGTCGCGCCAGCCGGCGCATTCATCGCAGCAGCGAGGAAAGCGCCGCCAAATCAGTCCGCTAAGCGGATTTCGGGTGCGGATTCGGCTATACTGGCTGGATCGTCGCCTTGCCGGTTAGCGACGTGGCGCATGGTCAATCCGACCAACGCCTCGGGATATTCAATCCCGTTCCCACTTCACGAACCCTCGTTCGCTGCCTGAACCGGTACCCCGCCCCAAACGCGGAGACAGGCCGCATCAGGAGCCATCATTGAAATTTGAAGACCTCGGGCTGATACCCGAATTGCTGCAAGCCGTCGCCGAAACCGGCTACACCACTCCCACCCCGATCCAGGCGCAATCGATTCCTGTCGTACTGCAAGGCAAGGACATCCTCGGCGGCGCACAAACCGGCACCGGCAAAACCGCCAGCTTCACGCTGCCGATGCTGCAGCGCCTCGCACGTCACGCCAGCACCTCATCGTCTCCGGCCCGCCACCCCGCCCGTGCCCTGATTCTCGCGCCGACGCGCGAGCTGGCCATGCAGGTGTTCGAAAGCGTCAAGACCTACAGCAAGCACCTGCCGCTGCGCAGCATCTGTCTCTATGGCGGCGTCGACATCAAACCGCAGATCGCCGAACTCCGCGAGGGCCGCGAAATCATCGTCGCCACGCCCGGCCGCCTGCTTGACCATGTGCAGCAGAAGACCGTGTCCTTCGCCTCCGTCGAATTTCTCATTCTCGACGAAGCCGACCGCATGCTCGACATGGGGTTCATCCCCGACATCAAACGCATCCTGGCGATGCTGCCGAAGGAACGTCAGAGCCTGCTGTTCTCGGCCACCTTCTCGGAGGAAATCCGGAAGCTCGCCGACACCATGCTGAAGTCGCCGCAACTCATCGAAGTCGCACGCCGCAATGCCGTGTCGGAAACCATCACGCACCGCATGTATGCCGTGGCACAGGAAGACAAGCGCCATCTGCTCGTGCACCTGCTGCGCCATCAGGAACTGCGCCAGGTGCTGATTTTTGTCGGCACCAAGTTCGGCGCCAGCCGCCTGGCCCACTACCTGCAGCGCCAGGGCATTGAGGCCGACGCCATCCATGGCGACAAATCGCAGCAACAGCGCACCGAGGCGCTCGAAGCCTTCAAAGCCGGCCGCATCAAGGTGCTCGTCGGCACCGACGTCGCGGCGCGCGGCCTGGATATCGACGACCTGCCGCACGTCATCAATTACGAGCTGCCGCATGTCGCCGAGGATTATGTACATCGCATTGGCCGCACCGGCCGCGCCGGCAAGAAGGGCGACGCCACTTCGCTGGTGTGTCCGGCAGAAAAGCAGCATCTGGCCGAGATCGAAAAACTCATCAAGTTCCCGATCGAACAGGTCGTCGCCCCCGGCTTTGCAAAAAACCCGGACCATGACGCGCCGACCGATGAAGGCCGGCACTCGCGCGGCCGCGAAATGCGCGAAGACCGCAGTCGCCGCACCGACCGCGAGAACAGCGGCTCCGCCATCCGCCGCTCAGAGCGCCCTGAGCGCCCTGAGCGCCCTGAGCGCCCTGAGCGCCCTGAGCGCCCCGACCGCAATGATCGCAATGGACGCACAGAGCGCGGCGACCGCAGCCAGCGCCCGCACCTGCCGCAGCCCATGTCGCATCTGCCCAAGCTGGATTTCGATCCGAATCAACCCTACGTTTCGCGCACCAAGCCAGACACCGGCGAAAGCGCCGCCAGGACAGAGGAAAAGCCCGTGCTGACGCGGCAGAAAAAACCGGTTGCGGCACTGCTGGGCGGGTTCAGCAAAAAATAGTGGTCCCTTGAAGCGCATGCGGTATTCTGGCCATACTTCCAGGTAAGCCACCGCTCAGAGGAATACCCATGCTGCAGATCATCAAAGCCCTCATTCCGCAACGTTACTGGGCCTGGGCAATTTGTGCGCTGATTTGCCTGTTCAGCCTGGTCGCCTTGAGCCTGTCGAACAGCTGGCTTTGGCCGGCCCTGATCGCGGGATCTTTGACGCTGGTCGGCCTGGCTGATTTCCTGCAACACAAGCATGCGATCCGACGCAATTACCCGGTACTCGCGCACTTCCGCTTTTTCTTCGAATACATCCGCCCCGAAATCCGCCAGTATTTCCTCGAAACGGATTCCGAAGAGCTGCCGTTCTCGCGCGCCCAGCGCTCGATCGTCTACCAGCGCGCCAAGCAGGCCGGCGACAAACGTCCGTTCGGCACCCAGCTCAACGTGTATGAATCACAGTACGAGTGGATCAATCACTCGATTGCGCCCGTGCCGATTCCCAGCCATGACTTCCGCATCACGATCGGTGGGCCGCGCTGCCGCCAGCCGTATTCGGCCAGCGTGCTGAACATCTCGGCCATGAGTTTCGGCGCCCTGTCAGCCAATGCGATCCTGGCGCTGAATGCCGGCGCCCAGCGCGGACATTTCTTTCACGACACGGGCGAGGGCTCGATCTCGCGCTATCACCGCCAGCCGGGTGGCGACCTGGTCTGGGAAATCGCCAGCGGCTACTTCGGCTGCCGCGATGCGAACGGCAACTTCGACCCGCAGCAATTCGCCGCACAAGCACGCCAGCCGCAGGTCAAGATGATCGAGATCAAGCTCTCGCAAGGCGCCAAACCCGGCCACGGCGGCCTGCTGCCGGGCGCCAAGGTTACCGCCGAAATTGCCGAAGCCCGCGGTGTCGAGCCCGGCAAGGACTGCATCTCGCCGCCCCGACACTCGGCCTTTTCGACGCCGCTCGAACTCATCGGCTTTGTCGAACAGCTGCGCGAACTGTCCGACGGCAAACCGGTCGGCATCAAGCTGGCGATCGGCCATCCCTGGGAATGGTTCGGCATCGTCAAGGCCATGCTCGCCACCGGCATCACGCCGGACTTTATCGTCGTCGACGGCGGCGAAGGCGGCACGGGCGCAGCGCCACTCGAATTTACCGATCACGTCGGCGCCCCGCTGCGCGACGGCCTGATGCTGGTACATAACACGCTGGTCGGCGTTAACCTGCGCGATCAGATCCGCATCGGCGCTTCGGGCAAGATCGTCACGGCCTTCGACATCGCGCGCACGATTGCGCTCGGCGCCGACTGGTGCAATTCCGCGCGCGGCTTCATGTTCGCCCTTGGGTGCCTGCAGGGCCAGACTTGCCACAGCGGCCTGTGCCCAACCGGCGTCGCCACGCAAGACCCGCGCCGCATGCGCGCACTCGATGTCGATGACAAGTCGGCGCGCGTGTATCAGTTTCACAAGAACACGCTGTTCGCCCTCAAGGAACTGCTCAGCGCCGCCGGTTTGCAACATCCCGACGAACTCGGCCCCGAGCATGTGATGCGCCGCATCTCGACCGTCGAAGTGCTGTCCCTGGCGGCCCTGCACAACTGGCTGCAACCCGGCGAATTACTGACTGGCAAACCGGAACAAGCGATCTTCCACCTCAACTGGAGCAGCGCACGCGCCGAGACATTCGCCGCCCCACCCTCGGTGCTCAAGCGTCATTAACAGCGACGCCCGCAGCGCCGGCTGCAAAGCCCGTCTTTACTGCAAGCCGCCGAGATACACAGAAACAGCCTTGATTTCGAGACCCGTGAGTTTCGAAGCAATCGAGTGCATGACCGAGTTGTCGTTAGTGCGTTCGCGCCGATTGAAGCCCTCGAGCTGAATCTCGATATAGGCTGGGTGCTGTCCGGCCAGGCGCGGCAGATTCTCGGTGCCATGGCCTTTCGGACCATGACACGAAGCACAGGCCGCGACGCCCGAAAAGCTGTTGCCCTTGTTGAATATGTAGCGTCCCACGCCGGCGAGTTCCTCGTCGCCGGGTTGGCGCGCGCCGGCCTTTTTGGCCGCGAAATAGCTCGCCAGCGCCGTGATTTCGGCATCCTGCAGATCTTTCGCCATCTCGCTCATGGTGTCACTCTTGCGCCGGCCGTCACGAAAATCGCGCAGCTGTTTCTGCAGATAGTTCGGGTGCTGGGCCGCAAGGCGCGGATATACCGCACTCGCGCTCTCGCCATCGGAACCGTGGCACAGGGAACAGCGTGCATTGACGATGTCCTGCGCGCTGCGCAGCGGTTTCACGCTGGCAATGGGCTGGGGCTCCGGTTCGACGCCAGCGGCAACACCCGGCAACAGCACGCCGATCCCAAGCATGGCGCAGAACCCGACAAAAGACTGATGCATTCGAATACATCCTTCAAAAATCAAAAAGCATAACGACAACGCCCGCAATTGCGGGCGTTGTTCCTTGCACATCCAGCCATTCAGACCTTGAGGGCCACCAGCACTTCGTCGAGCATTTTCTTCGCATCGCCGAATAACATGCGGTTGTTGTCCTTGTAGAACAGCGGATTGTCGACGCCGGCATAGCCGGAGGCCATGCTGCGCTTCATGACGATCGAGGTTCTGGCCTTCCAGACTTCGAGCACCGGCATGCCGGCGATCGGGCTGGTCGGGTCGTCCTGGGCGGCCGGATTGACGATGTCGTTGGCGCCGATGACCATGGCGACGTCGGTATCCGGGAAGTCGTCGTTGATCTCGTCCATTTCCATCACGATGTCGTAGGGCACCTTGGCCTCGGCGAGCAGCACGTTCATGTGGCCGGGCATGCGGCCGGCGACCGGGTGGATGCCGAAGCGCACGTTGACGCCCTTCTCGCGCAGATGCCTGGTGATTTCGAACACCGTGTGCTGGGCCTGCGCCACCGCCATGCCGTAGCCGGGAACGATGATGACGTTCTTGGCTTCGCGCAGCAGCTCGGCGGTCTCGGTCGCGCTGACGGCGACGACTTCGCCAGCCGGCTGTGCTGCGCCTGCAGCAGCCGCAGGGGCGCCGCCGCCGGTGCCAAAGCCGCCGGCGATGACGCTGATGAAGTTGCGATTCATCGCGTTGCACATGATGTACGACAGGATCGCGCCGGAGGAACCGACCAGTGCGCCAACGACGATCAGCAGGTCGTTCGACAGCATGAAGCCGGTCGCCGCCGCCGCCCAGCCGGAGTAGCTGTTGAGCATCGAGACCACCACCGGCATGTCGGCGCCGCCAATGGCCATCACCATATGAATGCCGAACAGCAGCGCGATGACGGTCATGACGATCAACGGCGTCATGCCGGCGTTGATGTCATGCGCATTGACGAATTCGCGACCGTACCAGATCACCACCAGCAGCAGGATCAGATTCAACCAGTGGCGCGCCGGCAGCAGCAACGGCTTACCGCCGATCTTGCCGGAGAGTTTGCCGAAGGCGATCAGCGAGCCGGATAGCGTGACCGCACCGATCAGGATACCGACATAGACCTCGAGTTCGTGAATCGTTTTCTCGGCGCCAGTCAGCACCAGCGAGGTATCGATATAACTCGCGAAGCCGACCAGCACGGCGGCCAGGCCCACCAGGCTGTGCATCAGTGCGACGAGTTCGGGCATCTGCGTCATCTGCACGGTGCGTGCGGCGTAGAAGCCGATGCCGCCGCCGACGACCATGGCGCCGATGATCCACGGAATGCCGGCTGCCGTGACGCGCGGACCGAACACTGTGGCCAGCACGGCGACGGCCATGCCGATGATGCCGTAGAGATTGCCGCGGCGCGAAGTTTCGGGATTGGAAAGACCGCCGAGACTAAGGATGAAGAGGATGATGGCTCCGATGTAGGAGACGGTGGCAAGGCTTGCAGACATGGTGATCGTCTCCTTCTTACTTGCGGAACATCGCCAGCATGCGATGGGTGACGGCGAAGCCGCCGAACATGTTGACCGAGGTGAGCACGATGCCGGCGACTGCCAGCCAGCAGATCAAATCGTCCGGCCTCCCATTGCCCAGCTCTGCCAGCGGCGGCGCGATCTGCACCAGCGCGCCGATGGCGATGATGCTGGAGATGGCGTTGGTGACGCTCATCAGCGGCGTATGCAAGGCGGGCGTGACGTTCCACACCACCATGTAGCCGACGAAGCAGGCCAGCACGAACACCGTGAAGTGGCCGAGGAAGGCCGCCGGCGCGTTGGCGCCGATGAACCAGAACAGCGCCGCGGCGACGCCGAACATGATGGCCAGCTTGTTGCCGGCCATCGGCGCACCGCCACCGTGACCGTGGCCACCGGATTTCTTCTCGGGCATGGCGGCCGCCGGCTTGGCGGCCGGCGGCGCCGGCAGTTTGAGCGGCGGAGCCGGCCAGGTGATGGCGCCGTCCTTGACGACCGTCAGACCGCGGATGGCATCGTCTTCCATGTTGACGTTGATCGTGCCGTCGCCTTTTTCCTTCTGCGTCTTGCAGAGCTCTTCCGTCAGGCGCAGCAGGTTGTTCGAGTACAGCGTCGACGACTGCTTGGCGAGGCGCGAATTCAGATCGGTGTAGCCGATGATGGTGACGCCATGCTTGACCACGGCCTGGCCGGGCTCGGTCAGTTCGCAGTTGCCGCCGCGCTCGGCGGCCATGTCGACGATCACGCTGCCCGGCTTCATGCTCTTCACCATCTCGGCGGTGATCAGCCGGGGCGCGGGCTTGCCGGGGATCAGCGCGGTGGTGATGATGATGTCGACTTCCCTGGCCTGCTGCGCATACATCTCGCGCTGGGCCTGCAGGAAGCCTTCGCTCATCACCTTGGCATAACCGCCGCCGCCGGAGCCTTCTTCCTCATAATTAACCTTGACGAACTCGCCGCCCAGCGAAACGACCTGGTCGGCCACCTCGGCGCGCGTGTCGTTGGCGCGCACGATGGCGCCGAGACCCGCTGCCGTGCCGATCGCCGCCAGGCCGGCGACGCCGGCGCCGGCGATGAACACCTTGGCCGGCGGCACCTTGCCGGCGGCCGTCACCTGGCCATTGAAGAAGCGGCCGAAGGCGTTGGCCGCCTCGATCACGGCGCGATAGCCGGCGACGCCGGCCTGCGAGGTCAGCGCGTCCATCTTCTGGGCGCGCGAGAGCTGGCGCGGCAGGGCGTCGATGGCCAGCACGGTGGCCTTTTTCGCGGCCAGTTGCTGCATGAGCTCGGGATTCTGCGCCGGCCAGACGAAGCCGATCAGCATGCCGCCTTCGCGCAGCAGACCCACTTCCTCAGGCGTGGGGACGGCCACCTTGAAGACGATGTCGGCGCTCGCCCAGAGCTTGGCGGCACTGTCAATAATCTCGGCGCCAGCGGCGCGATAGGCCTCGTCGCTACAGTTCGCTGCATCGCCCGCACCCGATTCCACCGCCACCTTGAAACCCAGCTTAAGGAGTTTTTCAACGACGTCCGGAACCGTGGCGACACGCTTTTCGCCCGGGAATATTTCTCTTGGTACACCAATCGTTAGAGCCAAAGCATCCTCCCTCGAAGAGTTTTTGCTGTATGCCCATGTCGCATTCGTCATGCGCACGGATTCATTCGTTCACGCTCAACATAACGCACAGTGGCGAGGCAAACAGTCATCGACCGTCCATTGACGGCAGCGGTTAATCATACTTAAATCCTCAACTATTTCCTAGCGAACAACCACTGCAATCGTCACACAATCTTTGCAGACGCCGCAGTCCATCGCCAGCCCACCTGTTCAGCCCCTCCGGAGAATCCGATGTCGGCACGCAACCACCTGAAGAAATCACGCGCCCGGCGCTCACAAAAAGCCGGCATGCCGCCCGGCTCGCTCGTTGCCGTCGGCGAAGCAAAAATTGAAAAACTCAGCATCACGCTACTGGAGTTCAGCGCTGCGCAAGTCATCGAAAAATGCTTCGACAGCATTGCAGATGCACAGGCCTATCAATCCCGACTGCCGACGTTGTGGCTTAATGTCTACGGTCTGCCAGATGCGGAAGTCATGAACGAAATCGGCCGGCGTTTCAATTTGCACCCACTGGTGCTCGAAGACATTCTGAATACCGATCAGCGCCCCAAAGTCGATGACTATGGTGACTACCTGTATATCGTCGCGCGCTATTTCGATTACGACACCAAGACCATGTCGGTTTCATCCGACCAGATCAGTCTGGTGCTCGGCAAGAATTTCGTCCTGACATTTCAGGAGCGCCCGACGGGCTCGTTCGATCCGGTGCGCGAACGACTGCGTCAGGACCGCGGCCAAATCCGTCACCATGGCGCCGACCATCTGGCCTACGCATTGCTGGATGCGCTGGTCGACCGCTACTTTCTGGTGCTGGAACAAATCGACGAAAAAACCGAGATGCTTGAAGATGAGCTGATGCGTCAGGCGACGCCCAATATTCTGCACACGCTGCATCAGCTCAAACGCGAAACCCTCACCCTGCGGCGCGCCGTCTGGCCGCTGCGCGAGGTTATCGCCACGCTGATCCGCAACGAAGGCAGCTTCTTTCAACCGGAAACCACACCGTATCTGCGCGACATTTACGACCATACGGTGCATGCCATCGAATCGCTCGAAGCGATTCGCGACCTGATCGCCGGCATGCTTGACATCTATCTATCCAGCATCAGCAATCGGCTCAATCGGGAAATGCATGTCCTGACCGTGGTCGCCCTGGTCTTCATGCCAGCCACCTTGTTGAGCGGCATTTTCGGCATGAACTTCCGCAGCATGCCGCTACTCGACAATCCACAAGGCTTTTATCTGGTCATCGGGCTCATGGGGTTCATTGCCAGCACCTTTGCAGTGGCGTTCTGGCTCAGACGACACCAACGCAACGAGTGAAAAACGGACATTGCCATTGGTCTTGGCAATGCCTCACCGGCAATGTTTCTCTCGCTGCACCCGCTTGACAGCGTTCAGAAAAATCCGCACGTCTTCGCTGCTGGCTTCAGGAAAGTGTTCGCGCAAGGCATGATATGCCAACTGTTCGAGCGGCTGACCATCCCATGTATTCGCCGGGTCAAAGAACGGCTCAACCATGCTGCAAGCAGCCTCAAAGGCATCCCGTAAACGGGGGTTTCTCCGCCGTTCCAGCGGTTTTCCAGTTTCAGCCATGCTGCTTCCTTTCTTCCCGTTGTGGCTCCACAAGGTCAGCCATCCACCAGACAATCTGGCGGGAAAATCAGGTCAAGTCAGCGCAAACCCGCGACATAATCCGAAACAGCCTTGATTTCTGCATCGGTCATCTTGATCGCGACCATGCGCATCATCTTGGCGGGATCATTGGTGCGCGCCTTGTCGTTCGCGGCCGGCACTTGGGCGCCTTCACGGAAAGACCTCAGTTGCGTCTCGACGTACTCGGCAAACTGACCGCCAATGCGCGGGAATTGCCCCGGAATGCCAGCGCCCGTGGGACCATGGCAACCCGAACAGGCCGGCAGCCCCTTGCTCTCGTTGCCGCCGCGATACAGCTGCTGACCGAATTCGATGGTGTCGCGATTCTTCGCCACCTCGGGCTTGAGCTTCTGCTCGCTCAGGAAGGCCGCGATATCGCGCATCTGCTCTTCATTGAAGGCGGCGATCATGCCGTTCATGACCGGATTGACGCGTTCGGGCTGTTTGCCGCCGTCACCCTTGAAGTCCTTCATCTGTTTGAGCAGATATTCCGGATGTTGCGCAGCCAGTTTGGGGTTGGCGGCAATCGCGCTGTTGCCATCGACAGCATGGCAGGCTGCACAAACCGCCGCCACGATCTGCTGCCCCTTGGCTGGATCCGCCTTGGCAGACACAGCAGCGTGGTCGGCGGCAAAAAGGCTGGTGGCGGCAGTAGCGCCAACGACCAGCAGCAGCGGCAACAGAACGCGTTTCATCGTGACACTCCTCGAATCTTTGGATGGCATAAACCTGTTATTCTATAACATTCAGCCTTTGTTCTGCCTGTTTGCGGACTCGCCTTCCACCATGTCGTCGCCTACCTTGTTCCGCCACGCAGTTTTTGAAACTTCCGTCGCAAAATCCGGCAATTTGCCGCGCCCTTCGGCTGACGCCCCTGAAATCGCCTTCGCCGGACGCTCCAACGCCGGAAAGTCCAGCGCACTCAATACGCTGGCGGGACATACCCGCCTGGCTTTCGTGAGCAAAACCCCCGGGCGCACGCAACTCATCAATTTTTTCCGTTTGCAAAACGGTGCGCGCCTGGTCGACCTGCCGGGCTACGGTTACGCCGCCGTACCGCTGGAGGTGCGCAAGCAATGGCAGGGATTGCTCGAACATTATCTGCGCCGCCGTGAAAATCTGATCGGTCTGGTCCTGATCATGGATGCACGCCGCCCCCTGACCGACCTCGATACCCAGATGATCGACTGGTTCGTGCCGACCGCCAATCCGATCCACATCCTGCTATCCAAGGCCGACAAGCTCTCGCGCCAGGAAGCCGCCTCGATCCTGCGCGAGGTGCGCAAGACGGTCGGCGTGTATGGGGAGCAGATTACGGTCCAACTGTTTTCGAGCCTCAAGAAAACCGGCATCGAAGAGGCGGAGCGGGTGATCGGCTCATGGCTCGATACGGCGCTGAGCGCGCCTCACGCCGAGACGCCAGCGCTTGCGGAGCCCGAAAAAGAAGGGCCCCCGGCCAAAGGGGAGGAGACCGGGGGCCAGTTGTCCTGATGCGACAGAATGTGGCGTCAGGACGCCCGCTCAGGGAGGGTAAGCGGGAGACGGTTCATCCAAACCATCTGTTTCGTAAGAGCGTCGAAAACCCCGATAGTTCCCCAGCAATTTCTTGTTTGAAGCCCTTTTACAATTAATTACATTGCAGGATTTTTGCCATGAATACTCGCGCAAGCTTCCCCTCGACCAGAATGCGCCGCATGCGGCGCGACGACTTTTCGCGTCGGCTGATGTGCGAAACCACACTGACCACTGCCGACCTGATTTATCCGGTATTCGTGCTGGATGGCGCGCAGCGTCGCGAAAGCGTGGCCTCGATGCCCGGCGTCGAGCGCTTGAGTCTCGATCTGCTGCTGCCCGTGGCCGAACGCGCCTTGCGCCTGGGAGTCCCGGCACTGGCGCTGTTCCCGGTCATCGACGCCGGCCTCAAGAGCCCGGGCGCCGAGGAGGCCTGGAACCCGCAGGGGCTCGTGCCGCGCGTCGTCAGCGCGCTCAAACGCGAGCTGCCGGAACTCGGCATCATTTGCGACGTGGCGCTCGATCCATACACGAGCCACGGCCAGGATGGCCTCATTGATCCGAACGACCCGCGCGGCTATGTGCTGAACGACGAAACCCTCGCAGCACTGGCAAAACAGGCACTCTGCCAGTCACTGGCCGGCGCCGACATCGTCGCCCCCTCGGACATGATGGATGGCCGCGTGGCGCGCATCCGCGCCGAACTCGATGCACACAAGCAGATCTACACGCGCATCCTGGCCTATTCGGCAAAATACGCCTCGGCTTTCTATGGCCCGTTCCGCGACGCCGTCGGCTCGGCGGGCAATCTGGGCAAGGGAGACAAGAAGACCTATCAGATGGACCCGGCCAACACCGACGAAGCCTTGCGCGAAGTTGCGCTGGACATTGAGGAAGGCGCCGACATGGTCATGATCAAGCCGGGCATGCCGTATCTCGACATCGTTCGCCGCGTCAAGGATGCCTTCGGCGTACCCACCTACGCTTACCAGGTCAGCGGTGAATACGCGATGCTCAAGGCAGCGGCGCAGAACGGCTGGCTCGATGGCGAAGCCACGATGCTGGAAGCCCTGCTCTCGTTCAAGCGCGCCGGCGCCGACGGCATCCTGACGTATTTCGCCCTCGACGCCGCCGAAGCGCTAAAGAGCCGCTGAAAAGCGGAGCCGACCGCTCAATAGTTGGCCAGCATGGGCCACTGCTGCGGCCATTGCGCCAGCGGATCGTCCTTGAATCCGCTCTTGACGAACTGGTGCCAGCGCCCCAACGCGTAACACCGCAGCAGATTGGCATGCGCCGCAAAATCGTGTTCGGCAACGAACACGCCCTGGGTCGCCGCCACCCTGAGCGACTGCTTGAGCGAAGCTTCGACGCGGTCGAGCAACTGGTTGATGCGCAGTTGCAGCCGCTCATTTTCGTTGACCAGCGCATCGCCGATCAGCACGCGCGTCAGGCCGCGATTCTTCTGCGAGAAACCAAGCAGCATCGCAACAATCATTTGCACCTGTTTGATCCCCGCATCCTCTTCCGTGGAGATACGGTTAATCACCGTGAACAGGCTCGACTCAATGAATTCGATGAGTCCCTCGAACATTTGCGCCTTGCTGGCGAAATGCCGGTATAACGCCGCTTCCGAAACATCCAGACGCTTGGCCAGCGCGGCCGTGGTGATTTTTTCCCCTGCCGGATCCTGCAACATTTCGGCGATGACTTGAAGAATCTGGAGCTTGCGCTCGCCCGGTTTACTGGCCATATCCATTCCTTGAGTGAGCGAGGCCGCAATTCATGCGGCCCATGTTCAAAAGCCCCGCCTGCCGCGGCAAATCGAGCACGGATTTTAGCCGCACATCGACCCAGGCGGGCGCAGACGCTGCATTGCCGATCAGTACCGTGCGCATGCCCAGCATCTTGGCGGTTTTGAGGTTTTCGGCACTGTCTTCGACCATGATGCAACGCGCGGGCGCCAACCGCTCCGCTTTCAGCAAACGCAGAAAACCCTGCACTTCGGGCTTCGGCCGCAAACCCAGTTGCTCAATGGCATACACCGCATC
The DNA here is from genome assembly GCA_052034445.1 of Pseudomonadota bacterium. GTDB lineage: Bacteria > Pseudomonadota > Gammaproteobacteria > Burkholderiales > Rhodocyclaceae > Sterolibacterium. The sequence goes on from JBPOIN010000087.1 coordinate 48,844, forward strand.
GAACAGCCGCTCGATGCGCAGGATTTTCAGGACTTGCTCGGCATAATGCAGCGGCGCATTCGTGAACAGGATCTTGCGCCCCGGCAAACGCTTCAGCATGGCACGCAAACCGCGCTCGAACACCACCATGCGCTCGAGTTGCGGAAACTGATGGGTATACCGGAGAAAATGCGCCGGATCAGTGTTGTGCAGGCGCATCAGCCCGGTCAGGGTCGCACCATAACGCTGCCAGTAATCGATACGCAGGCGGTCGGCTTGCGCCTCCGGCAGAGCCAGCGTCTCGGCCACATAGTTCGTCATGGCGCGATTGATGTGCGGAAAGATATGCGGCCTGGCATCGTGCAGTGTATTGTCCAGGTCAAACAACCAGACCCGCGCACTCATGCGTCGACGATCCTGCGCACGAATCTCATTTGCTTTTGATCAGCGTACCGACACCATCATCGGTGAGAATTTCAAGCAGCAATGCATGTTCGACGCGACCATCGATGATGTGCACGCTTTTCACGCCATTGCGCGCGGCGTCCAGTGCCGAACCAATCTTCGGCAACATGCCGCCCGAAAGCGTGCCATCCGCCACCATGGTATCGATGTCGCGTGGCGTAATCCCGGTCAGAAGCTTGCCGTGCTCGTCGAGCACCCCTGGGGTATTGGTCAGCAAAATCAGTTTTTCGGCCTTGAGCACTTCGGCGATCTTGCCGGCCACCACGTCGGCATTGATATTGTAGGTTTCCCCGGCCGAACCGACGCCGACCGGCGCGATCACGGGAATGAAGGCCCCTGAATCGAGCAGGGCAATCAGCGACGGATCGATCGAGACAATATCGCCGACCTGACCGATGTCGATCAGGTCGCCCGGCACATCCTTGTTGGCCATCAGCAGTTTCTTGGCCCGGATGAAATTGCCGTCCTTGCCGGTCAGACCGACAGCCTTGCCGCCGTGCTGGTTGATCAGATTGACGATTTCCTTGTTCACCTGGCCGCCCAGCACCATTTCAACGACTTCCATGGTTTCTCGGTCCGTCACGCGCATGCCCTGGATGAACTCGCCCTTCTTGCCGACACGCCGCAGCAGCTCGTCAATCTGCGGCCCGCCGCCATGCACAACCACGGGGTTGATGCCGACCAGCTTGAGCAGCACCACGTCGCGCGCGAAGCATTGCTTCAGGTGCTCGTCGGTCATGGCGTTGCCGCCATACTTGATCACGATGGTGCGGCCGTGGAAACGTTTGATATAGGGCAAGGCCTCGGCAAGAATGCCGGCCTTGAGATTGGGCGACAATTTTTCGGTCATGGCAGCGCAGGAAGATCAGACAGGAGCGTGATTCTAGCGCGCATGCCGCCAATGAAAAAGCGCGGCATCCGCTTTCGCTCGATGCCGCGCCTGCCTGCACTGCCCTGCTGGCAGAGCGTCGATCACTTACTCGATATTCAGGCGCTTGCTGACTGAAGCCGTCTTCTTCGGCAAGGTCAGTTCCAGCACGCCATCGACAAACTTGGCCACAGCCTTGGCGTCATCGACATCCTGTGCCAGCTGGAAGCTGCGCGAAGTCTTGCCGAAATGGCGTTCGCAACGCAACACCCGCTCGCCCTCCTTGACGTCCTTTTCCTGCTTGCGCTCGGCGCTGATTGAAACCAGCCCACCTTCGACATGCACATGAATATCTTCTTTCTTGACGCCGGGCAATTCGGCATGCACGACATATTCGTTCTTCTGTTCTTTGACATCGACCTTGATTTGAGGCGCCTCGGCTTCAAGCGCACTGTAATCCACCGGACGCACGAAGAAACCCCGGAAAAAATCATCCAACGGGTCGTAGCGGGTCACTTTGTTCATGATGCTCTCCTGTAGTTGATGAGGGTTTGAAGAAAAAAAGCGGACGAACCGTCGTCATGACGACGACACATCGTCTACGAAGCCAAGATAGGTCTTGTGGGTAGGGTTTTCAAGAGGCAGCGGCAAAAATCGCCTCGCCAGTGACCGGTTATCAGCCGAAAAAGGACTTTCCGGCAGCCAGCATGAGGATGGCGTCGCGGTTGCTCCAGGAAAACACCTGACGCGCAGCCTCGGGGGCAGGAAGCCAGCAATATCCGCGATGCTCAACTGGCGCAATGGTTATCTTTTTCTCGCGCGGCACGCAGATGCTGAACACGTGTTCGAGGTTATGCGTGACGCCGGGCGCATAACGATGACGCCATTCGGCAAAGATTTCATAGCGATTCGAGAGGCGCCAATCGCTCAACTCAGCGGCTGGAATCAGGATGCCGGTTTCTTCCTGCAATTCTCGTTGTGCAGTTTCGCGTAGCGTTTCATCGCCCTCCTGACTGCCCGTAACGGATTGCCAAAACCCCGCATGCGCGGCACGTTCAAGCAACAGGATCTCGTGTTCTGGTGTATGGATCAGAACCAATACCGAGACCGGCCGTTTGTGCCGAGAAACCTCCGCCTGCATGATGTTCCCTGCCTTACTGGCTCTCCAGGCCAGGCAACCAGGCAATGCCGTCGGCCTGCATTTCGACGAAACACCAGAACGCAATCCCGCGCTCGCGCCATTCGACGGCTGCATTCTCGAACACCTGCAATGCAGTCGCGAGCTCTTCGGCGGTGTGCGCCTGCAGCATGTCGCAATGTTCGAGAATCACAAGATAGCCCTCAGCCGGGCACCAGCCCATGTCGCCCAGGCAATCGGCGAGCGCATCAAGGTTGTAGCCGAACCATTCGGGGAACCCCATGGCGCTACCGATCGCACCGAGCAGCTTGTCCAGCGTATTGGCGTGCCGCAGATCGATGCGAAAAACCTTGTAGCCGCAAGCCTCGGCAGCGGCTACCGCGGTGGCGTGCTGAGTTGATGAAGAAGACCAGTGCGGCAGATGAAATACGCCAGCCCGGCTGACATCCGACAATAGTTTCTCGAATTGGTGCTGTTGCTGCGCCTGACTGCTCATTCCGTCACCCTCCGGAAACTGCGGTAATGATCATCCGTATAGTAGCGCTCGCTCGCGGCACTAGCAGCGATCAAACGCCGCGCGCCGCGATTGCGGCTGCCTGGTGTCGGCACGGTGTATTCGTGGTAATAACCGCGCGGCCGCAGCGGCAAGCGTTTTTCATAATTGCCAAACACCACGCCATCACGGGCATAGGGAAACGGCCCGCCGCGTTCAATGAGGTCCAATGTGTGGCGCGCTTCGGGCGGCAACTCCGCGCGCGTGACGCTCTCGACGACCGCCGCCGCACCTGCGGCGGCCTGGACGACGCCAAACAGCGTGTTGCAGGCCAGCCAGCAGATCAGCAACAGACGCCACATGGAAGGGAACCCCCCTCCAGTTACGCGGCGAGTCACGCCGTGCCGACCTCGACCTGGGTTTCGACCTTCTGGCGCAGGCGGATATGCAGTTCGCGCAATTGCTTCTCGTCGACGTCGGACGGCGCGTCGGTCAGCAGGCACTGGGCGCGCTGGGTCTTCGGGAAGGCGATGACATCGCGGATCGACTCGGCGCCGGCCATCATGGTGACGATGCGGTCGAGGCCGAAGGCGAGGCCGCCGTGCGGGGGCGCGCCGTACTTGAGCGCGTCGAGCAGGAAGCCGAACTTGAGCTGGGCTTCCTCGGCGCCGATGCCCAGCGCGCGGAATACCTTGCTCTGCACGGCTTCGCGGTGGATACGCACCGAGCCGCCACCGATTTCCCAGCCGTTCAGCGCGAGGTCGTAGGCCTTGGCCAGGCAGGCGCCCGGATCGCTTTCGAGCAGATCCTCGTGGCCGTCTTTCGGCGCGGTGAACGGGTGATGGCAGGCCGACCAGCGATGGTTCTCGTCGTCGTACTCGAACATCGGGAAATCGACCACCCACAGCGGGCGCCAGGCTTCGCCGGTGAGGTAGTTCTTCTCGTGGCCGATCTTCGAACGCAGCGCGCCGAGCGCGTCGTTGACCACCTTGGCCTTGTCTTCGCCGAAGAAGATCAGATCGCCGCTTTGCGCGCCGGTGCGCTCGAGGATGGTCTTCAGCGCGGCCTCGTGCAGGTTCTTGACGATGGGCGACTGCAGGCCGGTTTCGTTGGGCTGGCTGGCGTCATTGACCTTGATGTAGGCGAGACCCTTGGCGCCATAGATTTTGACGAACTCCGTGTAGGCGTCGATCTCGCCGCGCGTCAATGTGGCGCCGCCGGGGATGCGCAGGCCGGCGACGCGGCCGTTGGCGTCGTTGGCCGGGCCGCTGAACACCTTGAAGCCGACGTCCCTGACCACGTCGGTGAGCTCGGTGAGTTCCAGCGTGACGCGCAGGTCGGGCTTGTCGGAACCGTAGCGGCGCATGGCTTCGGCATAGGTGATGCGCGGGAAGGGGTTGGGCAATTCGGTATCGAGCGCTTCCTTGAACACCTTGATGATCATCTCTTCCATCAGTGCGGTGATCTGCGTTTCGTCGAGGAATGAGGTTTCGATATCGATCTGGGTGAATTCGGGCTGGCGGTCGGCGCGCAGATCTTCGTCGCGGAAGCATTTGACGATCTGGTAGTAGCGGTCGTAGCCGGCGACCATCAGCAGCTGCTTGAACAGCTGTGGCGACTGCGGCAGGGCGAAGAACTGGCCGGGATGGACGCGCGACGGCACCAGGTAGTCGCGCGCCCCTTCGGGCGTGGACTTGGTCAGCATCGGCGTCTCGATGTCGATGAAGCCCTTGTCGTCGAGGTAGCGGCGGCAGGACATCGCGGTCTTGTAGCGCAGCATCAGGTTCTTCTGCATCTGCGGGCGGCGCAGGTCGATGACGCGATGGGTCAGGCGCACGTTCTCGGAGAGGTTGTCCTCGTCGAGCTGGAACGGCGGCGTCACCGCGGTGTTGAGCACCTCGATGTCCTGGCAGAGGATTTCGATTTCGCCGGAGGGGAGGTTGGGGTTCTCGGTGCCGGCCGGGCGGCGGCGCACCTTGCCGGTGATCTTCAGCACGTATTCGTTGCGGACTTCCTCGGCATGCTTGAACATCTCCGGGCGATCCGGATCGCAGACGATCTGCGCCAGGCCTTCACGGTCACGCAGGTCGATGAAGATGACGCCGCCATGGTCGCGGCGACGATGGTTCCAGCCGCAGAGGGTGACGATCTGGTCAACGTGGCTGGCGTTAACCTGGCCGCAATAGTGGGTTCGCATGTTGCTGATTCCGTTCCTGGATAAGTGATGGCGCCGACAATGCGGCAGAAACCGGGGATGAATTGACGATTATTCGTTCTGCGCACGGCCCAAAGGATTGTCGATAGGAAAACCAGCGGGCGCAGAATTCAGAATGTGCGAGGCTGGCGCCACGACCCCCATCGAAATAATGTATTTGAGCGCGTCGTCGATGCTCATATCGAGCTCGAAAGCCTCGCTCTTCTTGACGAAAAAGAAAAAACCATTCACCGGGCTTGGCGCAGTGGGAATAAACACCCCGATGTACTCGTCTTGCAATTGATTGGCGATGCACTGCGTCGGCGAGCTGGTCTGGAACGCCACGGACCAGGCGCCCTGATGCGGATACTGCACCAGCAACACCTTGCGAAATGCATCACCGCTACCGGAAAACAAAGTATCGCTGATCTGCTTGACGCCGTAATAGATCGACTTGACGACTGGAATCCGCCAAAGAACCCCTTCCCAGAACTGCACCAGACGCTGGCCGATGATGTTGGCGGTCACCAGACCCGTGACGAAAACCACGAGCAAGGTCAAGATCACTCCGATCCCGGGGATATACATGCCAATCAGGGTCTCTGGACGAATCGCCTGCGGCAGCAATAGCAACGACTGATCCATGGTGCGAACAATCATCGACAGCACCCAAGCGGTAATCGCCAGTGGAATCCAGATCAGCAGTCCGGTGATGAAATATTTTTTCAGCAAGTGCGTCAAGTGAGCGGGCCTACAGAGGGCGAAGACATGTCAGAAAAAGCACGGCGGGCATCGAAAACCTGGTCGTTCTGGCCGTTCTAATGGCTCGGACAGGCTCCGTTCCCGCCTTGACAGGGCGGCAGCTCGGCGGGGCCTTCCGCACGTGGAGCAGGGCATGAACCACCCTTGAAATCAGTCGCATACCAACCATTGCCCTTGAGCTGAAATCCTGGCGCCGTCAATTGCTTGGCAAAGCTCTCGGCATTGCAAACCGGGCAGGTGGTGAGCACGGGATCGCTCATTTTCTGCAGAACATCGGCTTCATGGTTGCAGCTACTGCAACGATAGGCGTAAATAGGCATGATTGGCTCCAAAAAACGAATTATAGCGTAAGCGCCTTGTCCTTCAGGGGGATTGGACCGGCATCTGGAGCCAATATGGAGGCTGGTCCTGTGCTTTCAAGTCGTTAGCTGATCTGCAGGTACAGCTGGGTCAGCGGCTTGCCCCAGAACAGCGCGATGATGCCGGCTGTCGCGAGATAGGGGCCGAAGGGAATCGGCACATCGCGGCCATGGCGGGTAAAGGCAATCAAGCTGATGCCGACGACAGCGCCGACCAGCGAAGACAAAAGGATCGTCAGCGGCAACATCTGCCACCCCAACCAGGCGCCAATGGCAGCCAGCAGCTTGAAATCGCCGTAACCCATACCCTCCTTGCCGGTCGTTAGTTTGAACCCCCAATACACGCTCCACAACGCCAGATAGCCGGCAATGGCGCCAAGCACGGCGCTTTGCAGAGTGGTAAACACCAGTCCCAGATTGAAAATCAGACCAGCCCACAGCAGCGGCAGGGTTATATCGTCCGGCAGCAGCTGGGTGTCAAAATCGATGAAAGTCAGCGCAATCATGGCCCAGATGAACAGCAACGCCCCGGCACTCGCCAGGGTAAAGCCGAACTCCCAGCCCGCATAGGCCGACAGCAGGCCCGTGAGCGCCTCGATCAACGGATAACGCATGGAAATCGGCGCCTGGCAACTGCGACAACGACCGCGCAAAATCATCCAGCTGAGGATCGGGATGTTTTCGAGCGCACTGATCGGATGGCCGCAATGCGGACAGCGTGAACGCGGGGTTGCCAGGTTGAAACGATCCAGCTCGGGCTGCCCCCCCCCGGTCAGCTCTGCGCATTGAGCAGCCCATTCGCGCTGCATCATCTGCGGCAAACGATGGATCACAACATTCAGAAAGCTGCCGACCATGAGGCCAAGCAGCAAACACGCCATTGCCATGACGGCAGGCTGTCCCAGGGTTGCGGCAAGCTCGTTGGAGAGCATCATGAATACTTTCTGCGCTTCGTCGCCATTAACTCGCGACTGCGCCAAGCTTGAAGATCGGCAGGTACATGGCGACCACCATGCCACCAATCAGGGTTCCCAGCACGACCATGATGATCGGCTCCATAAGGCTGGAAAGAGATTCCACGGCATCATCGACTTCGGCCTCGAAGAAGTCGGCCACCTTGCCCAGCATGCCATCCAGCTGGCCGGATTCTTCGCCGATGGAAACCATTTGAATCACCATGCTCGGGAAAAGATTGGTGTTCTGCATGGCCACCGTAAGGTTTTGACCGGTGCTGACCTCGGCCTTAATCTGCCGCGTCGCCAGCATATACACATGATTGCCCGAGGCCCCTGCCACCGAATCGAGTGCTTCGACAAGCGGTACGCCGGCAGCGAACATGGTCGACAAAGTGCGAGTCCAGCGCGCGATCGTCGCCTTCTGCACGAGACTGCCAAACACTGGAAGTTTGAGCATGACGCGATCCATGACGATCTGCACAGGCACGGATCGTCGCCAGGCATAGATGAAGCCGTAGATTCCACCGCCGATGCCGCCAAAAATCAGATACCAGTTATTCACAAAGGCATCGGACAAGGCGATCACCACCAGCGTTGGCGCTGGCAAGTCGGCGCCGAAACTTGTAAAAATCGACTTGAACTGCGGAATCACGAAAATCATGATGACCGCAGTAATGATGAAGGCCACGACGATGATCGCGATCGGGTAGAACAAAGCCGATTTGATCTTGCCCTTGATGGCCTGGATTTTTTCCTTATAGGTCGCCAGACGATCCAGCAGGGAATCGAGAATACCGGCCTGCTCACCAGCGCCAACCAGGTTGCAAAACAGGGCGTCAAAATACAGGGGATATTTACGGAATGCGGTCGTCAGGCTGGAGCCGGTTTCAACATCAGTTTTGATATCGGTCAGCAATTTGCCAACTGCCGCATTGCTCGCTCCCTTGCCGACAATATCGAATGCCTGCAACAAAGGCACACCGGCTTTCATCATGGTTGCAAGCTGACGGGTAAACAGCGTGATGTCCTTGTCGGTTACCTTGCCGCCCTTGCCAAGGCCCTGCTTCTTGATCTTGGTAACCATGATGCCTTGCCGCCGCAAGGTCGTCCGCACCAGAGTCTCGCCGCCCGAGCGCAGTTCCCCGCGCACGATCTTGCCGGTTTTATCCTTGCCCTCCCAGGCAAAATTGAATTCCTTAACCTGTGCAGACTTACTGTCTGCTCTGGCGGCAGTAGCCATAATCTTTGCCTCCGGTCATTTCGTTGTCTTCGCCTGCATATTCATCGGACGGGAGCACGCTTGGAAATCAGCCAGCAAATCACGCGCCACAGTATTTGGGACAATGAGCGGTTACCTGTCGCAACCGCCGATCCTGCGCAGGCTGCGCAGAATTGTAAATGAAAGCCTCGGGGAAAGGGTCATCTTGGAAACCGATGAAAGTCACTGCCTTCACGCACCTGCCGGCGCTCCCCCCATCACTGCCATCGTGACGATTATTGAGTCGACCCCAATGAACTCGAATCAAACCGCATATTTCACTGAGCCATGTTGAAAGTAACGACGCACACGTTCGGGTTGTTTCTGCAAACTACACAGATGGCGCGAAGCAATCTTGTGCGGCAGTCCCGTTTTTCGGACGTCGGGTCAAGCTAAAGCCAACCGACTGAAAGGAACGAGAAGCATGGGAACGAAACGCAAACAGAATAGTGCGAAATTCAAGACGGCGGATTTTGATCTATTGGCATTTATCGTCGCAGTAAGATTCTCGAGGAAGAGCGACCAGTCAAGCCGCATTTTTATTTGGTTAAACTGCACCAAACAGCCGGCCAGTTGGAGCTGCCTGCGTTTGTCCGTCAGGACCGTAGAGTGTTGCCCGGTTGGCGGCTTCGAGGAGCGCACTCAAGATTTGTTGATTGTGCTGTAGGCGGGTGTTGATCAACTTGCCGTTGATTTCGTTGATCTCGCGTGTCTGGCGAACCAACTGGAGCAAGTCCTGCCATTCTTGTAAACATGTCTCCGAGGCAGTTTTCGTCGCCAGCCAAGATTCCATACCGGCGCGACCGGCCGGTAACATTGCCCCGGCCAGCAATTCATGCCTCTGTTCCAGAAATTGATTAAGCTGAGCAACCAACGCTGATTTTTCTTGGGCAAGCGTGGGCAATAATTCTATTGTGCCAGAGACTAATGCTTGCTGCTCCTGCTCAAGTTTCTTGAGAAACTCCCGTAAAGTTCCGACTTCCCTTCTGACGAGGTCGCCAAGTCGAACGCTATAAGCGTCTGCAGATGAATTAACCAAAGGCTCTTCTCGTGAATTGCGTGGGTGGCTCATGTAGCGAGCCCGTGTGAGAGGAAACTGGCGTCATAGCGCGAGAGCGTGGACACCAGGAGAAGGCGATGCGAAAGCGGGAGATAGCGAAACTGACGGC
>JBPOIN010000275.1:0-4071 GCA_052034445.1 Pseudomonadota bacterium
CCCGTCGTGCCGGTGGTCGTGGTCGCACCAGTACCATTGTCGGCGCCGAACGTGCCGGGTGTGCCGCCAGTCGTTTCAGTGGTCGGGCTCGTGAAGGGGGTCGTGCCGGTCGTCGTCGAAGCCAGCCACCCAGGATCAGTGCTGCTGCTCTCGGCATTCGTCGCTTCGCCAGACTCGGCCGTCGCCGTGCTGGTCACAATGGTCTGGATAATGACATTCTGCACCAGCGGGTCCGCTGCCAACGAATAGACGAGGTCCAGCCCGGCGCCGGGCGCTGCGGCAACCATCGGCGCACCGACAAACAGGCCGCTGCTGCCTGTCGTCGTCGCCGTCGTCACGCCATTGATCACCACGCCATCGCTCGGATTGGATTCGAAGGCCAGATGAATCGTGTTCGGATTCACTGCATGCACATACGACGCTGCCATCCCGGCAGTTTCGTTGATATACAGCATGGAGGCCGGCCCGGTGAACGTCAGGTAGACACTGTTCCCGGCGCTCAAGGATGAGCCATGATTCAGGCGCAGATTCTGGGCGACGCTGCCAAGCACATCATGACCGGCATGCACGCTGCTGCTCGTGGCCAGGAAATCGCCGGTATCGAATATCACATCATTCTGGGCATACAGACTGGAGCCCGCCGCCAGATTGACGCTATCGGCAAGCAGACCGATGTCACCCCCGGCACTGGCCGAACCGCCATTCACGTCGACGCTGCTCGCGGCAAGAACAATGGTTCCGCTGCCGCTCGTGCTCACCCCGCTACCGATGGTCAGCACATTTCCGGCCACCAGCGCCAGATCATTGTTGGCTCCGGCCATGAGTGGATTGGGCACATCCAGATTGCCACTCGCTCCGATCAGCACGCTGCCGGATCCGGTGCTCAGGTTGCCGCCGTTCAGCACCAGATCACCATCGGCATGAATCGCGATGTCGCCACCATAGGCGATGGCGGCATTGAAAGCGGTGTTGCTGCTGCCGATATTGTTGAAGCTGATCAGACCATCGCTCAAGGCATTATCGGTCAAGGTCACGCCAGTCAGATCGCTACCCGTATTTTCGATGCGGATGCCGCCATACGTCGCGCCGCTCTGGACATTTGCCGTCAACGAACCCGTGATCGCCGTGTCTGCGCTGATCGCCAACCCACCGGAAGCGCCACCTTGCACACTGCTGAGGTTTGCCGTGCTGGCTGTAATCTCGATCCCGGTTCCCGGTGCGGCTTCGAGAATCGCATCGCGCGCAATCACCGTCACATCACCACTGGCATTCAGTGCGCCGAGCGCAATACTGCCTCCGCCTGGACGCGTCAGATCATTTTGCACGATGATGCTGCCCATCGTCACATCGGCACTGATCGCGGTGTTTGGCGCATCCGTGGAATAAATCAGTCCGGTGGCGCTGCTGGCGAGTACCTGCGGCGCGAGATTCACCCCTGGTAAATCGATACCACCAGCAACAGCACTGAGAACAAGCTGATCGGTGCCGATACTGCCATCCATTGACTGACTGATGCCGCCGCCCGTCGATGTCAGCTCGACCATGCCGCTCTTGTCCGTTCCCACCAAGGCATTGCCGAGCGAAATATTGCCGTCTGCGGTAATTCTCAGCGTGCCGCCACTGCCATACAGCGCACCGAGACGGATGCTGCCGGCATTCCCGCCATTGGCAGTAATCGCGCCACTGCTGTTGATCTCGGTGTTTGTGGCGCTCAGATAACTACCGATCGCGCTGATTGCGCCGCCATAGCTGCCGATTGATCCGCCGTTCAGATCAAGCGCGCCGGCATTCAGCGTGAGTTGATGCCCCGGCTTGTCGCCGCCGATCACCGCCATTTCGGTAAACAAGGGTTCATCGGCATTCGCCGGATTGGCATTGATCGCAACCGAACCGCTCGACAGCGACGCGGCGCCCGTCACGTTGATGAGCTGCGTCTGACCGCTCACGAAGGCGCCGCCATAGCTCGCGCCATTATTTGCGTTCAGCGCCAGGGAGCTCGCATTGATCGTCTGACTGCCATCGGCATCGATCGATGCGTCATTCGACAGATAATGCCAGACAGCATAGCCGGGCTTGTCGATCAGCGAAGCCGACCAGAGCGCCATCCCGCCAGAACTGCCATTGGCCAACAGAATCGCCGGATCGCCCAGGATCTGCTGAGGTCCTGCCGAACGGTTCTCGATGCGGGCGCTATTGTTGTTGCCATTGCTGCCAGCAACCAAACCCAGGCTGCCGCCCGGTTGCGTGAAATTGAGCGTCTGGCTGCCACCCTGGTTCACAATCACGGCGCTGTTCCAGCTGCTCAGCCCCTGACAAGCCAGGCCACAATCATTGTCATAGCCGAACGGATTCATGCCCGCACCAGCGCCACCGACCAGGCTGACACTCGCGCCGGAGCCGCTCAAGGTGACGGTCTGCTGGCCGGTTGCACTGCGTTGCGCCAATTCCGCGCTGTTGCCGTAATCATTGGCCGTACTGCCGCCGCCGCTCAGATGCAAGGCCGTGCCACTGTCAGTCAGCGTGACTTGCTGAATCCCATGGGCCTCGACCATGGCGCGGTTACCCTGCCCCTCGATACCGGCACTCAGCATCAACGCACCCGCCGTGAGTGTCTGGTTGCCACTGCTGGAGAGGCGCGCCACATTGTCCTGACCAAGATCCCCGCCGATCAGCGTAATCGCGCCGCTGGCATTGATGTGTTGCACACCGGCCACTTCGATGGCGGCATGGTTCTGTGTCAGGTTACCGATAAAGTCCAGATGCCCGCCGGCCAGCAGATTGATCGTGCCGGCATTGATGTTCTGGATTGCCGGTGCAGCGACGCTGCCGGCGCTGATCAACGCACTACCGCCGTAAAACGGATGCGTGAGCGTGTCGTCCCAGGCGCCGGCGCCGCTCAGCATCAGCGAATTCGTCGCACTGACGGTCTGCGTGCCGCTGCCGTCGGAACGCAGATAGGCCATGCCGCCATAGTTTGCGGACAGGGCAATATTGTCGGCAGCGACATTCATGGTGCCGTTGCCATTGATGACGAAACCCGAACCCAGCATCGAGGTCGCCGTGATGCTCAGATCATTCTGGGCAAAGACATTCACCGTGCCGGCACCCAGCGTGCGGAAGTTGGCGCCACTCATCGACAGACTGCCTGTGCCACCCAGGCCGGCACGGATGTCGATATTGCCGCCATAAGCATCGGCAAACATTGTCCCAAGGTAAACGTCGCCTTGCGCATGCAGCGTGATGTGCATCGGCGCCAAGGCCACGCCCGAGAAATTACCGAGCCGGGTCTTGTCGCCCAACCAGATACTGCCGCCAACATTTGCGGCGAGCACGCCGCCCTTGCCGAGAAATGATCCAATCATGACATCAGAATCCCCCTGAAAGGCATTCAGCGAACCACCAACATTCAGAGTCAGATTGGTGACATCCATATTGCCGATATAGACCGGAGTCGTCGGCACCAACGGATCGAAAATTGGCGTACTGCCGCCACTCAAGGTCAAATCTCCGGTCGTACTGATTGTCTGCAGCGGGGCACCTAAACCGGCGCCGCCATACGCTGCCGAGCCGCCATCGACATAGATGCTGCCGGCATTGATGACCTGGGCGCCGTAATCAGTGTAGATGCCTGCATCATTGGCCATGGTATGCGCCACACCGTTCATCATGCCGACAAAACTGCCGCCACTGCTGCCGCCCGTCAGCGTGATATCCGGAGCACCGTTGATGGTTTGGGGGGCGCTGGAAGCGTTGACGATCTCGACATAGTTGTCGCTACCGTCGCTGCCGCCTGTCAGGGTCAGGACCCCATTGTCGGTGAAATCAATGGTTTGCGCACCGGTTTTGTTGAAAATTTCCGCACCATTTTTGTTGCCGGCGCAAGCATTGAGCGAAAAGCCCAGCGCCACACATTCGGAGCCGTAAGCGCTGCTGGCGCCCGAACCCGAGCCGCCGACGAGACTCACACTGCCACCGCCATAGACGGTAATCAGTTGATGACCCAAACCATCATGAAAAATTTCGGCACGGTTGCGATAACTGTCATTCGCATCGCCGCCGCCCTTGAGTTCA
>JBPOIN010000125.1:0-14398 GCA_052034445.1 Pseudomonadota bacterium
AAAAGTTTCCGGGGCAGAGATAGTGGGTGGCAAGTTGTTCGTCACCACATATCCGTGCCATTCTTGTGCGCGGCATATTGTTGCTGCGGGAATAACCGAGGTGTACTATATTGAACCCTATCGAAAGAGCTTGGCGATCAAGCTTCATGGGGATTCCATCTCTGAGCGGGAAACGGATACTGAAAAAGTTAGATTATTGCCGTTTGACGGAGTGGCTCCGGGGCGATACTTGGATCTATTCAAAGTTCGACCAGATACCCGCAAAAAGAATGGGGTGATGATCAAGGTGGCCCCCAAGGATGCGATGCCACGGCTCGAGAAGAGCATGCAGGCGTTTCCGGAATTGGAGGGCCTAGTGGTAGAATCGCTGGTTAGACATAAGCTGATTAATTTTGAGGAGGCGATCGATGGACAATACGACCCAGCCCCAGCAGCTTAGTCTCTCCTTTGATGCTCCTGACGAGGCAGTAGCCCTCCCGGTTTCCCCGTCTGTTTCTGAAAATGCCATGGCCAATGTTGCTGTGGTCTACGATTTCAGGTCGGCGGTAGTCAAGCGCGAAGAATCAAGCAAAGCAGTCCTCTACCGCCAAATTCTGGACTCCGTTCGACACATCGGATAGTTCCACGTCGGCTGTTAGAAAAATCTGTCGGCGTGCGATGGGAAGAACGCCGGAGGGTTACGGGTTACTGCGAACCAACGCAAACAACCAGATCCATATGGCATTTTCGATTCAATGGTAATTTACCCCTCAGCCTCACCAGCATTGCATCTCCCCAGAAAAAACCGGCCCGCTGAAATTTCCCGGTAAATGATCCACCCCGCAAGCGTTACGGACCAACCACCACAAAATCACCAATCCATTCGGCATAGGCTCCTCGAAAATTCCGGACCGCGTGGTGCGAACGCCGCAGGACCGTTCGCGTGAGCACCGCCACTGCGCTCACGCGACGGCTCTACCCCTGCAGCAACTGCGCCTGCGCCGCCGCCAGGCGGGCGATGGGCACGCGCGGGGCGGAGCAGGAGACGTAGTCGAGGCCGATGTCGTGGCAGAAGCGGATTGAGGCGGGATGGCCGCCGTGTTCGCCGCAGATGCCGATTTCGAGTTCGGGGCGCGTCTGGCGGCCCAGATTCACGGCGAGTTTCATGAGTTCGCCGACGCCCTTGATGTCGAGGACTTCGAACGGGTTGTCCTGCAGGATGCCGGTGGCGATGTAATGCGGCAGGAACTTGTTCTCGGCGTCTTCGCGGCTGAATGATAGCGTGGCCTGGGTCAGGTCGTTGGTGCCGAAGGAGAAGAACTCGGCGGTTTCGGCCAGGCGCGCGGCGCGCACGCAGGCGCGCACGACTTCGATCATGCTGCCGAACTTGAAGTTCAACTGGATGGCGAATTTCTGCTCGACTTCGGCGCGGATGCCTTCGACATAACCGTGGATGCGCTTGAGTTCTTCGACCGTGGCCAGTTGCGGCACCATGATTTCGGGCAGCACGGTCACGCCGGCCTGCGCGCATTCGGCGGCGGCTTCGAGGATGGCGCGGATCTGCATCGAGTAGATCTCGGGATAGCTGATGCCCAGGCGCACGCCGCGATGGCCGAGCATGGGATTGACTTCGGCGAGCTCGCGCACTTTTTTCAGCACATGTTCCTTGTCGCGGATCACGGCTTCTTCGAGGTGCGAGGTCTTGAATTCGGCCAGCCCGCCGAGCAGCTTGGTCAGGCCGCCAGCATATTGCTGGTACAGGTTCGGGCTCAGCAGCTTGAGGGTTTCGGGCAGTTCTTCGAGCCCCTTGATGGTGTCGCGCAGATGCAGCAGATGCGCGATCTCGACTTCGAGCTGGGCGGCGCTGGGCAGGAACTCGTGCAGCGGCGGATCGAGCAGGCGCACCGTGACGGGCAGGCCGGCCATGGCCTTGAAGATGCTCTTGAAGTCTTCGCGCTGGATCGGGAACAGGCGATCCAGCGCGGCCTGGCGCTGCACCTGCGGGTCGGCGAGGATCATCCCCTGCACGATGGGCAGGCGGTCGGTGGCGTTGAACATGCGTTCGGTGCGACACAGGCCGATGCCGCGCGCGCCATATTCGCGCGCCCGCACGGCGTCCTTGGGCGTGTCGGCATTGGCGCAGACCTTCAGGCGCGCGACTTCGTCGGCCCAGGCCAACAGGGTCTGCATGTCTTCCGAGAAGGTCGGTTCGACGGTCGGCACGGTGCCGGCGTAGACGCGCCCGGTGCTGCCGTCGAGGGTGATCACGTCGCCTTCGTGCAGGGTTGTCGCGCCGATGGTGGCGCGCCGCGCATACACGTCGATGTGGATCTGCTCGCAACCTGAGACGCACGCCTTGCCCATGCCGCGCGCGACGACGGCGGCATGCGAGGTCTTGCCGCCGCGCGAGGTCAGGATGCCCTGGGCCTTGAAGAAGCCGTGAATGTCCTCGGGCCGGGTTTCTTCGCGCACCAGGATCACGCGTTCGCCGGCATTGCCACGCGCTTCGGCCGGGTCGGCGTCGAAGACGATGAGGCCCGAGGCGGCGCCCGGCGAGGCCGCGAGGCCCGTGGCCAGCGGCGCGCCGTGGAAGTCGGGCGCCAGCTGCGGCACCAGCAACTGTTCGAGCATTGCCGGCTGCACGCGCAGCAGCGCCTGCTCCTTGGTAATCATGCCTTCGCGGAACATCTCGACCGAGGTGCGCACCATGGCTTGCGCGTTCATCTTGCCATTGCGCGTCTGCAGGCAGTACAGCGTGTCGCGCTCGATGGTGAATTCGAAATCCTGCACCTCGTGATAATGGCGTTCGAGGCGATCATGCAGCGCCAGCAGCTGGCGGTACAGCTCGGGCTTTTCGCGTTCCAGATCGGCGATCGGCTTGGGCGTGCGGATGCCGGCCACCACATCCTCGCCCTGCGCGTTCATGAGGTCTTCGCCGTAGATGACGTTCTCGCCGGTGGCGGGATTGCGCGTGAAGCCGACGCCGGTGCCCGAGTCGTCGCCCATGTTGCCGAACACCATGGTGCAGATGTTCACGGCTGTGCCGTTGGCCATCTCTTTGGTGATCTTGAATTCGCGCCGGTAATCTACGGCGCGCTTGCCCATCCAGGAGCGGAACACGGCGGCGACGGCGATTTCGAGCTGCACATGCACATCCTGCGGGAACGGCTCGCCGGTGTGCGCGCGCACCACCTTGAGAAATTCCTCGCTGAGTTTCTTGAGATCCTTGGCCGCCAGATCAACATCCTGTTTCGCGCCGACCGCGGCCTTCATGGCATTCATCTTTTCCTCGAAGGCTTCGTCGGCGATGCCCAGGGCGATCTTGCCGTAGAGCTGGATGAAGCGCCGGTAGGCGTCGTAACAGAAGCGCGGATTGCCGGTCAGGCGGATCAAGCCCGGCAGCGTGGCCTCGTTGAGGCCGAGATTCAGGATGGTGTCCATCATGCCCGGCATCGACATCGCCGATCCCGAGCGCACCGAGACCAGCAGCGGATTCAGCGCATCGCCGAACTTGCGCCCGGTGGCCTGTTCAAGCCGCCGCATGTGGTCGTTGATTTCGTCCATCAGGCCGGCCGGCAGCTGATTGTTTTCGAGGTAGGCCAGACAGGCCTCGGTGCTGATGACGAAACCCGGCGGCACGTTGAGGCCGATCTGCGTCATCTCGCACAGATTCGCTCCCTTGCCGCCCAGCAGCATTTTGTTCTTGCCATCGCCCTCGGCGAAGGCATACACGTATTTGCGCGCGCTCATGTCCATCTCCAGAATCTTTTGTCATCTATTCGGCCGCCATGCCGGCGGTCGACGGGCAAACGCCATGATCACATGTTGCCGCCGACACCACAATATGCGCCCCCGGCCGCACCAGATTCGATTCTGGCAACCCTTGCATTGCGGCTCGAACAGTTTTCGACAAAACATCCCCTCCCGGCTTGACGAAACCGGTCATGCCAAATTATGATGCGAATCATTCTCATTTTCATCAACAAGAAAAGGACGCCGCATGAAACCGCATTTTTCCCTGCTCTCCCGCACCGTGGTTACCACTTTGTTCGGTCTGGCGCTGTTGCAGCCGCTGGCGGCTTCCGCCGTCGAATATCCGATCGGCACGCCGCAGCAGCGTAGCGGCATGGAAATCGCTGCTGTGTATCTGCAACCGATCACCATGGAGCCGGAAGGGATGATGCGCAAAGCCGAGGAGTCGGACATTCACATCGAGGCCGATATCAAGGCGCTGGCCAGCAATCCAAACGGTTTCGAGGAAGGCGCCTGGATTCCCTATCTGGTCGTCAAGTACGAAGTCAGCAAGGTCGGCGGCAACCAGAAGGTCAGCGGCGACTTCATGCCCATGGTCGCCAACGACGGTCCGCATTATGGCGAGAACATCAAACTGTTCGGCCCGGGCAAATATCGCGTCAAATACACCATCCTGCCGCCCTCGGAGAACAAGCACGCGCATTTCGGCCGCCATACCGATCGCCTGACCGGCGTGCGCCCCTGGTTCAAGCCCTTCGACGTCGAGTATGAATTCACCTACGTCGGCATCGGCAAGAAGGGCGGGTATTGAGCCATGGGTCGCGCGAATCCTCTCTGGAGCGCACCGCAGCGGGCCGTCGTGACCGGGTTGGTCGGCGCCCTGCTGATAGTCGCCCTGCCCGGCGCGTATGCCGCGCCGACACTGAAAAAACCAGCATCGCAGGCCGAATTGCTCAGCGTGCTGGAAAAAATGAATGCCCGTCTCGATCAACTCGAAAAACGCAACGCCGAGCTTGAGCGTCAATTGACGGCACCACGCAGCGCCACGACGAAAGACATCGAACAGCGCGTACAAACACTCGAACAGGAGCAGATCAAGCTCGGCAAGGGGCTCGACAGTGACCGCATCAGCGAGAAGGAGCCCGAGCTCACGGCGCGGCTGAAGGGCGTCGAAATGGACGTCATGAGCATGAAAAAGGCGGCCAGTACGATTGATGCGCTTGAAGGCCTGAGCGCCACGGCGAGTCTGACCACCGTGGCGCAGAAAGCCTCCGGCCTGCCGCAAGGCACGGTCGACCACAACAGCCACCTCGGCTATCGCGCCGATGTGACCGTTACCCTGCCATTGCCCACGCACGGCGACATCGAACAGAAACTGTTCGGCCATTTCCGCATCGGCCAGGGCGGCGGACTGAATACACCGTTCGCCAATCTGGGCGGTTTTGCCAGCGCCGTGAATGCAGTCGCTTTCGGCGTCAGCGGCGCACCCGCCGATGATTCAACCGCCTTGCTCGGCGAGGCTTGGTATCAGGCGACGATCCCGCTGCCGTTCGGCGGTTTCCAGCCGCAGTCAAAGGAAACCCTCGAACTGACTTTCGGCAAGATGGATTTCTTCAGCTTCTTCGATCAGAACAGTCTGGCCGGCGATGAATCGCGCCAGTTCCTGAATTCCGTCTTCGTGCATAACCCGCTACTCGATGCAGGGGGCCAGGTCGGTGTGGATGCCAATGGCTTCCAGCCCGGCTTTGTCGCCGCCTATCTGAATAACAGCGAACGCCCCGAGAGTTGGCGACTGTCGCTGGGCTTTTTCGACACCGAACGCGGCGCCAATTACCAGCGTCTCATCTCCTCGCCGTTGGTCATCGCGCAGGCCGAATATTCACCACAGCTGTTCATGGGCCAGACCGGCAACTATCGCGCCTATGTCTGGCGCAATGGCAAGGGCAGCGACTTTGATGGCGGCACGCCGGCGCATGGCGGCTGGGGCATGTCGGCGGATCAGAAGCTCGGCAATGGCATCGCCTTGTTCGGCCGTTATGGCAAGCAAACCAGCGGCCGCGTGCGCTTCAATCAGGCGCTCACGCTGGGCGGCGAAATCGAAGGCGGACTCTGGGATCGCGGTGGCGATGCACTCGGTGTGGCGCTGGGCTGGTTGCGTTCGAGTCACGAATTCCGTGCTGCCGGCGGCACAGGCGACCTGATCGGCGACGGCACGGGCGTGTTCACCTACACGCCGACCGGCGCGGAGAAGGTTGCCGAAATGTATTACCGCTTCCCGCTGACCAAGAATTTCGAACTGACCCCGGATCTGCAATTCGTGCGCAATCTCGGCGCCAATCCGGCGGCCAGAACCGCCCGCGTACTGGGTCTGCGCGCCCAGATCGCGTATTGAGGGAATGGAGAGCACCATGCCGACACTGCAACGCCTGCTGCTTCTGTTCACCCTGCTCGGCGCCAGCGCTGCGGCGCTGGCCGACGAGATACCGAGCTACAACCTCACCATCAAGGCCGGGCGCTTTGTCCCGGAAACCCTTGAAGTGCCGGCGAACACCAAGTTCCGCCTGCTGATCAAGAACGAGGGACCGGGGCCGGAGGAATTCGAGAGCCTCGAACTCAAGAAAGAAAAGGTGCTGGCTGCCGGCGCATCGAGCTTCCTGATTTTTCAACCGCTCAAACCTGGCAGTTACCCGTTCTTTGGCGAATTTCATCCCGAGACGGCGCGCGGCCGCATCGTCGCCAGATAGCCATCCCGCTCATCTCAGGCCCAGCCAGCATGCACGCCAGCCACGCCATACGCGCCAACAGCGCATCCACGTCGAACCAGGATCAAGCCGCGCCACCGGGCTGGCTGGCGCGTTTCGGCGTGGCCATGGTGCGCCAACGCAAGCGGATCCAGACCATCCAGTGGTGCGTCGTGGTTTTCTATCTGGCGCTCGTGACCATCCCGGCGTTTCTGCCCTTGCCGCCCGAGGGCGCGCATCTCTGGGACAACCTGCGCCTGTTCGCCCAGCTGGTGTTCTGGGGCCTCTGGTGGCCCGGCGTGATGCTGGCGACCATGGGCCTCGGCCGCGTCTGGTGCGGCGTCTTCTGTCCCGAAGGCACACTCACCGAATGGGCCAGCCAGCATGGCCTCGGTCGCCCCGTGCCGCGCTGGCTCAAGTGGAGCGGCTGGCCATTCGTGGCCTTCGTGTGCACCACGCTGTATGGTCAGCTGGTGAGCGTGTATGAATATCCGCAAGCCGCACTGCTGGTGCTCGGCGGATCGAGCATCGCCGCACTCGGCGTCGGCCTGATCTACGGCCGCGGCAAGCGTATCTGGTGCCGACATCTGTGTCCGGCCAGCGGCGTATTCGCGCTGCTGGCGCGCATCGCGCCAGTGCATTTCAAGGTTGATCGGCTGCAATGGGAGCAAACCCATAACAGCACCGGCACAATACGCATTCAACCCATCAACTGCGCTCCGCTGGTGGATATCCGTCGCATGCAGAGCGCCTCCGAGTGCCACGCCTGCGGCCGCTGCGCCGGTCATCGCGATGCCGTGACGCTGAGCTGGCGCGCGCCGTGGCGCGAAATTCTGGCGACCGTCACGCCGCCCCAGCGCATCTCGACCAGCGAAGCCCTGACACTGATCTTCGGCGTGATCGGCATCGCCTCGGCGGCTTTTCAGTGGAGCGCCAACCCCTGGTTCGTGCACA
This sequence comes from Pseudomonadota bacterium, assembly GCA_052034445.1. Taxonomy (GTDB): domain Bacteria; phylum Pseudomonadota; class Gammaproteobacteria; order Burkholderiales; family Rhodocyclaceae; genus Sterolibacterium. The sequence continues at coordinate 7,428 of JBPOIN010000125.1, forward strand.
CCAAGATCGCCATCGCCGAATACCTCGTCGAACGCGAGGCTTTCCTGCTGCTACAGGACAATGCCCCGTGGTGGCTGCTGACCCACTACCCGGAAGCCAACGATGTGTTCACCTGGCTCGACGGTCTGCTGGTCGCCAGTTACATCCTCGGCGGCGGCCTGCTGCTGGGCGGCATCGTCTGGTCAGGCGTGGCGCTGGCCGCGCGCAGCCTGAATCATCCGCACCTCGACTGGCAGCGTCTGGCGCTGGCCCTCGTGCCGCTCGGCGGCATGAGTGTATTTCTCGGCCTGACCATGCTGACCGTCACACTGTTCAAGGCTGAGGGCTGGGTGCTGCCCTGGCTGGCCGAACTGCGTGGTGTCCTGCTGGGTGCGGCGCTGCTGACGTCGGCCGCCTTCGGACAGATTTTGATCGTGCGTCACAGCCGCCCACACACCGGCATCCAGCGCCTGGCGCGCATGGTACTGGCCAGCACCGGCCTGTTGCTCGCCCTCGCGGCGGTGGGCTGGAACTGGGTTCAGGTGTTCTTCGTCTGGTAGCCGCGCCGCGCCCAGCAAAGCCAAGGGGGAGCCGCAGCTCCCCCTTTTTGTTGCATACCGCGCTAAAGCTTCAGAATGCCGGCTTGTCCTGCGCGGCGTTGAAGGCCTTCACGCCGTTGGTGATTTCCTGCTTGGCATCCTCGACGCCGGCCCAGCCCTCGACCTTGACGAACTTGCCCGGTTCAAGATCCTTGTAGTGCGCAAAGAAGTGGCCGATCTGGTCCAGCACGATCTGCGGGATGTCCTGATAGGTCTTGACGTTCTTGTACATCGGCGTGAGCTTGTCGACCGGCACGGCCAGCAGCTTGGCATCCTCGCCGGCTTCGTCGGTCATCTTGAGCATGCCGATCGGGCGGCAGCGCACCACGACGCCGGGCGGCAGTGCAAATTGCGAAACCACCAGCACATCGACCGGATCGCCATCGCCGGCGATGGTGTGCGGGATATAGCCGTAGTTGCAGGGATAGTGCATGGCCGTCGACATGAAACGGTCAACGAAAATAGCGCCCGAATCCTTATCCACTTCATACTTGATCGGCTCGGCATGCATCGGAATTTCGATGATGACGTTAAAGTCGTTGGGCAAATCCTTGCCGGAAGGAACGCGATCCAAACCCATGTTTTTCTCCGAAAAAAATCAGCCCAGGATTCTAGCAGATTTGCGCCACATCCGGCCGACCATGCCGGCTACATGGCAGCATGCATTCGCGCTATGATGTCCGGACGAAATCACGCTGACTGGAGGCTCCCATGTTTGGTCATGCAAAACTCAAGCAGCAAATCGCCGCATTGCAAATCCGCATCAGCGCAGCCGAAACAGCTCACCTGGCCCAGCGCTCGGACTGGGAAGCAGAGGTCAGACGCTTGCAGGATGAACTGCAGCAATGCAAACAAGAATCCGCTTTTCATGCCGGCCTGTTCCAGAACGTGCTGATCTTCAGCCAGACCATGGCCGAATCGCAAAAGTCCATGGCCACGCTGGCGGCAGGCATGAAACAGGAAGCCGAATCGGCCGATCAGGCATTGATCGAGTCGCATGAGAGCCAAGCCGCACTGGATGTGGTGATTGCCAATGTGCAAGACATGGCCAACAAATCCAGGGCCGTCGCCGCCACCGTCGACACGCTGAATCAGCAGGCCAACCAGATCGGCGGCATCGTCAGCCTGATCAAGGAAATTGCCGACCAGACCAATCTACTGGCCCTCAATGCGGCCATCGAAGCCGCGCGCGCCGGCGAACAGGGGCGCGGTTTTGCCGTAGTAGCCGACGAGGTGCGCAAGCTTGCCGAGCGCACCACCTCGGCGACCAGCGAAGTCGCCAAGCTCGTCGCAGCAATCCGCAGTGAAGCCGCCAACGCCGAGCAGACGACGGAAATTACGCCCGAGCAATCCGCCAAATATGACAGTGATGCGCAGATTGCCCATAACAGGATGCTCGAAGTGCAAAAAGTTTCGCAGCTCGCGCACTCAACGATTCGCGGTTCGACACTGCGCACCTTCGTCGAACTCGCCAAGTTCGACCACCTGATTTACAAGATGGAGGTATACAAGGTGCTCATGGGCACCTCGGAAAAATCGGCGAGCGATTTTGCCAGCCACAATGCCTGCCGCCTCGGAAAATGGTATTACGAAGGCGAGGGCAAGGCCTGTTTCTCACACTTGCCGGCCTACGCGGAAATCGAACAACCGCACAAGCAGGTGCATATCAACGGCAAATCGGCCATTGAAAATTTTCACGCCCATGACTTAAATACCGCAGTGAACTGCCTGCAGGCCATGGAGCAGGCCAGCATCCAGGTGCTGCGCGGTCTCGAAATCCTTGCGCAGCAGGGCAACACCCCGTCAGACTAACCGACCTGCCGTTGCGACTGGCGGTGTTTGAACCAACCCACGGCAACCGGCAGCAGAGAAATGGCCATGATGCCGAAAATCACCGTCGACAGATTGTTCTTGAAGTAGGGCAGATTGCCGAACCAGTAGCCGCCCAGCGTCAGTGAGCCGATCCAGATCGTGCTGCCGGCAAGTTCAAAGGTCACATAACGGAGGTAGTTCATGCGCCCGATGCCGGCAACGAAGGGCGCAAAGGTGCGTGCAAACGGAAAGAAGCGCGCGATGATGATGGTCTTGCCGCCATGCGTTTCGTAGAAGGCATGCGTCTTCATGAGCGCCGCCTTGTTGAAGATGCGGGACTGCTCCCAGCGGAAGGCGCGCGGTCCGACCGCATGGCCGATCCAGTAATTGACGTTGTCGCCGAGCACCGCGGCTGAGAACAGCACCGCGCACAGCACGCCGATATCCAGGCCAGCCGCACCGTCGGGCGCCCCGGTCACGCTGGTCGCCGCCAGCGCCCCGGCGACGAACAACAGCGAATCGCCAGGCAGGAACGGGCAGATCACGAGGCCGGTCTCGCAGAAAATGATGGCGAACAGAATCGCGTAAATCCACACGCCGTATTGCTGGATCAGAACAGCAAGATGCTTGTCGAGATGCAGGATCAGATCGAAAAACTGGGCAATGAATTCCATGGCGTTCCGTAAGGCAGAAGAAAGAGGCAGGACAGAGCCGGGCATTCTACTGGAAGCCCCAAGCTTGCCGGCTATAATCGCGCGATGCCTGACCATACTCCAACTGCGCCTGCCAGCCGCGCCACGCCCGCACCCCGCCGGCAGATCCGCGCCCTGCCCGACCAGCTCATCAGCCAGATTGCCGCCGGCGAGGTGGTCGAACGCCCGGCCTCGGTGCTCAAGGAACTGGTCGAAAACAGCCTCGATGCCGGCGCGCAGCAGATCGACGTCCAGCTCGCCGAAGGCGGCGTCAAACTGATCCGCGTCGCCGACGACGGCGGCGGCATCGCACGCGCCGAATTGCCGCTGGCCCTGGCGCGCCATGCGACCAGCAAGATCGCCAGCCTCGAAGATCTTGAACATGTCGGCAGTCTGGGCTTTCGCGGCGAGGCGCTGGCCTCGATCGCCTCGGTGGCGCGCGTCACGTTGACCACGCGCACGGCCGACGAGCCGCATGCCTGGCGCATCGACAACCCGTTGCAGGTCGTTCCCGCCGCGCTGGGCAAGGGCACGGTGATCGAGGTCGAGGATCTGTATTACAACACTCCGGCACGGCGAAAATTCCTCAAGTCCGACGCCACGGAATTCGCCCATTGCGACGAGGTCCTGCGCCGCATGGCGCTGGCGCGGCCCGAAGTCGGCTTCAGCCTGTCGCACAATGATCACGCCAAACACCGCCTGGCGCCGGCCGATCTGCCGCGCCGCGCACGCGAATTGCTGGGCAGCGAATTCTTCGCCCAGACGCGCCCAGTCGACGCCCATGCCGGCAGCCTGCACCTGAGCGGCTACGCCGCGCTGCCGGCCTACTCGCGCGCCGGCCGCGACGAGCAGTATTTCTTCGTCAATGGCCGCTTCGTGCGCGACAAGCTACTGGCCCACGCCGCACGCCAGGCGTATGCCGACATCCTGCACGGCAGCCGTCATCCGGCGTATGTGCTGTTTCTCGAACTCGATCCCTACGGCGTCGATGTGAATGTGCATCCGGCCAAGACCGAAGTGCGCTTCCGCGACTCGCGCGGCGTGCATCAATTCATTTTTCATGCCCTGCAGCGCTGCCTGGCGGCGCCGCTGGCGCAGCTCGGCAGCGCCGCGAATTCACCATCGCCCGCCGCAGCCGATAGTGCGCCAACCTATAACCAGAACCGCGCCACACCGGCCTGGCAGCCGCCAGCACAGGGAACGCTGAACATCCGCGAAGCGACACCCGCTGCGTATTACAGTTTCGTCGCCGCAGCGCAAGGCGCAACGACCGGCACTGCGACAAGCACTGCCGACAGCGCCCCCCTGCACGCCCCGCCAGAAGCCAACGACATGCCACTCGGCCACGCACTTGGCCAGCTGCACGGCATCTACATCCTGGCGCAGAACAGCGCCGGGCTGATCTTGGTCGACATGCATGCCGCCCATGAGCGCATCCTGTATGAAAAGCTCAAACACGCCCTGCACGGCAACGCGGACGCCGCCGCGCCGGCCAGCCAGACGCTGCTGATCCCCGCTGTGTTCAGCGCCAGCGCCGCCGAGATGGCGAGCGCCGAGGAACATGCCGCCGCACTCACCGCGCTGGGTTTCGAACTTGCAGCGGCCGGGCCGCAACAGCTCACGCTGCGCAGCGTCCCGGCGCTGCTCGCCACGGCATCCGTGGTCGAGCTGGTGCGCGCCGTACTCGCCGACCTGCGCGACTACCCGGCCAGCCAGGTCATCGAAAACCGCCGCAACGAACTGCTCGCCACCATGGCCTGCCACGGCGCCGTGCGCGCGCGGCGCATCCTGACGCTGCCCGAGATGAACGCCCTGCTGCGCGAAATGGAAGCCACCGAGCGCGCCGACCAGTGCAACCACGGCCGCCCAACCTGGACCCAGCTCACGCTGGCCGACCTCGACAAGCTGTTCATGCGCGGCAAATAAACCTGTAGGTCGGGCTTTAGCCCGACATGTCGGGTTGAAACCCGACCTACCCAAGACCGGATTCCAGCCCTCTCCCGCACAATCATGCCGCCAACGATTGCCCACCTGCCACCCGCCCTGTTCCTCATGGGGCCGACCGCCAGCGGCAAGACCGCGCTGGCGCTGGAGCTTGCCGCGCACTTGCCGATCGATCTCATCAGCGTCGACTCGGCGCAGGTGTTTCATGACATGAACATCGGCACGGCGAAACCCGATGCGGCGACGCTGGCGCAATATCCGCACCGGCTCATTGATCTCATCAGTCCCGAGGAACGCTACTCGGCCGCGCGCTTCTGCAGCGACGCACGGCGCGAGATGGCGGCGAGCACGGCGCGTGGCCGCATTCCGCTGCTGGTCGGCGGCACCATGCTGTATTTCAAGGCGCTGCGCGAAGGGCTCGCCGACCTGCCTGCCGCTGACGCGGCGCTGCGCGCCGAGCTCGACGCCGCTGCCGCAGCGCACGGCTGGCCGGCGCTGCACGCCGAACTCGCGCGCCTCGACCCGGCTACTGCGGCGCGCCTCAAACCCACCGATGCACAACGCATCCAGCGCGCGCTCGAAGTTGTCAAACTCAGCGGCCAGCCGCTCGATGCCTTGTTCGCCGCGCAACAGCGCAGTGCGCTACCGTACCGGGTGCTGGCCCTGGCACTGGCGCCCGAGGACCGCGCAGCGCTGCATGCGCGCATCGCCACGCGCTACGCCGAGATGCTCGGGACCGGCTTGATCGAGGAAGTCGAAGTGCTGCGCGAGAAATACTCGCTCCACGCCGATCTGCCGTCGATGCGCTGCGTCGGCTATCGTCAGGTCTGGGAAATGCTCGAAGGCCAGCTGCCGCGCCGCGAACTGCTCGACCGCGGCATCTTCGCCACGCGCCAGTTCGCCAAGCGCCAGCTGACCTGGCTGCGCGGCATGGAAGGCCTCGAAAGATTCGATCCGCTGGCGACAGGCGGCCTCGATCAGGCGCGATGCCGAGTGCGCGAGTTTCTTGCCGCCAGCTGAGGGCGCCTCCAGCCGGGGGCATTCAACACAGCCGAAGTCTTCGAAGCGTTCAAACCACCGTGGTCTGCGCCTGGCCGTCGCGGCGCTGCTCGATGCGGCCAATGCGATACACGGTTTCGCCGGCGGCCTGGAGGAAATCGCTGGCACGCTCGGCGTTCTCGGCGCTGACGATGACCACCATGCCGATGCCGCAGTTGAAGACGCGGTGCATTTCGTCGTCGGCGACGCGGCCTTCGGTCTGCAGCCACTGGAACAGCGGCGGCAGCGTCCAGGTACTGCGTTCGAGCGTAGCGGTCAGATTGTCGGCGAGGATGCGCGGCACGTTTTCAGTCAGGCCGCCGCCCGTGATGTGGGCCATACCTTTCACGCCACCGTGGCCAAGTTCGGCGATCAGGGCGAGCAGGGATTTCACATAGATGCGCGTCGGCGCCATGATCGCCTCGGCGAGCGGCCGGCCATGGAAATCGGCGTTCATGTCCGGCTTGGCGCGCTCGATGATCTTGCGGATCAGCGAGTAGCCGTTGGAGTGGGCGCCGCTCGATGCGAGGCCCAGCACGACGTCGCCTGGGGCGATGGTCTTGCCGGCGATGATCTGCGTTTTTTCGACCGCGCCGACAGCGAAGCCGGCGAGGTCGTATTCGCCGTCCGGATACATGCTGGGCATTTCGGCGGTTTCGCCGCCGATCAGCGCGCACCCCGACAGTTCGCAGCCCTTGGCGTTGCCCTGGATGACGGTCGCGGCCGTCGCCACGTCGAGCCGGCCGCAGGCGAAGTAGTCGAGGAAAAACAGCGGCTCGGCGCCCTGCACCAGGATGTCATTCACGCTCATGGCGACCAGATCCTGGCCGACCGTGTCGTGACGATTGAGTTCGAAGGCCAGCTTGAGCTTGGTGCCGACGCCGTCGGTGCCGGAGACCAGCACCGG
>JBPOIN010000008.1:0-16138 GCA_052034445.1 Pseudomonadota bacterium
GAACACGATGCCCTCGCGCGCAGCGCGGGCGCCCATGCGGTTGGCGGCGGCGTAAATCACTTTCGGACCGGCAAACTTCGGCAGCACCTCGAACACCGGGCCGCTCAACACATTGCCCCCGCCCACGGACTTGTCCTTCAGGATGCCGTTGTAGAGCAGATAGATGGCGCGGCCTTCGTGCACACCCAGCAGCGGCGAATCAGCAGTGCCAGTGAAACCCGTGCCGGTTTCGGCAAACCAGACGAACTCAGCCAGTTGCGCGAATTTCACATCGCTGCGGATCTGGCCGTCGGCGGCGAACAGCGGTTCGGCGGACAGACGGCAGAACTGGAAGCCGCCGCCGAGGCCTTCGACAGACTGGCCTTTGGCGTTGGTGTAGCCCTGCGCTACGCGCTTGACTCGCTCGGCAGTGAGGCTGCGAGCGATGCCCTCATCCATTTCAACCATGATTGATCGGCGGCAGCCGCCATCCTCAGCGTTTTGCTTTAACACCGCGTGACCCGTGGTGCCTGAACCCGCAAAACTATCAAGAATCAGCGAGTCTTTGTCGGTGGCGATCTGAAGAATTCGCTGGATCAATGCAGTTGGTTTTGGAGTAACAAAAAGATCGCTGGATGCGCCGAGATTGAGTATTTGGCTGATTTCTTGTTTCGAATGTCGCGTGCTGCCAACTTCCTGCCACGGCCATAGCGTCCGTGGAACGACACCATCTTTCACATCAGTGAGAAAACGCTTGATGCCCGGGCGATTGCTGCCAGTTTTCCCCCACCAAATTCGGTTGTCTCGATTCAGCTCCCAGAATTTTTCTTCACTGACACGCCAATAGCTTCCTGACGGTGGGCCATCTATCACTTTCCCTGACGGCGTAGCAATTGCATATCGACCTTGTGCGTAGAAATTGCGTGCTGCCAGATCACCAAGCAACCATGGGCCACGTGGATCGTTGTCAGGATTTTTGTAGCGGGCAATCATTGCCTCACTGCGTTGCAGCGGATTCGGCCGCCAGTTGTCTTTGTTTGCTGCATACAGAACGACGTACTCGTGGTCTTCACTGAGATGCCGAGCGCTGTTTTTCGGGCTGTCCATCATGTTCCAGATTACTGAAGCCACAAAGTTCTTCGCCCCGAAAATCTCATCCATCAACAACCGCAACGTCGCCACCTCGTTATCGTCGATGGACACGAAGATCGCGCCATCCTCGCGCAGAAACTGCCGCAGCAACACCAGGCGCGGGTACATCATGCACAGCCAGCGGTCGTGCCGGTCCAGCGTCTCGCCTTCCTTGCCGACCACCTCGCCCAGCCACTTGCGAATCTCCGGGCTGTTGACGTTGTCGTTGTACACCCAGCCTTCGTTGCCGGTGTTGTACGGCGGGTCGATGTAGATGCACTTCACCTGGCCGGCGTAGCGCGGCAGAAGGGCCTTGAGCGCGTGCAGGTTGTCGCCCTGCACGATGAGGTTGCCTGAGTCGGCGGGGCCGCAGGAAAGCTCCGGCGCCGGCTCCAGCAGGCGAAACGGCACTTCCTTGTGGTGTTTGACGACGGCATCCTTGCCGATCCAGTTCAATGTTGGCATTCAGCCCATTCCCTCAAGCCTTGCGCGACGGCGTCTGGCCGTTGCGGTGTTGTTCTTCATTCGCGCCCCGGCGCGCCGCCAGCCATCGCGGCCACCAATAACATTGTCATTCCATCGCGGCGGCGTGTCTTGAATCGGCGGCATAAAACCGCGCCGAATGGCAAAGGCCGCAATTTAACAGGTTGCCAGAAGCGCGACCAGACGTTAGGCGCGGCAATACGGCGGCCATACAGGCCCGCAAGGCCGCCTGCCGCGCAGGTTTCGGCGAAGCCGCCGCGCCAACACGGTAGAATGCCGCCTTTGTCATTTGTGCCCTCACCGCCATGGCCGACTCCGAACACAAAGCCACCAACTTCATCCGCAATCTCATCGACGCCGATCTCACCAGTGGCAAATATGCGCAGCGACGCTGGAGCGGCCCGCCCGGGCCGGCCGCCGCGCAGCTCGGTGGCGCGCTCGACGCGGCACGCATCCGCACGCGCTTCCCACCCGAGCCGAACGGTTACCTGCACTTCGGCCACGCCAAGAGCATCCTGCTGAATTTCGGCCTGGCGCGCGATTACGCCGGCGCCTGCCATCTGCGCTTCGACGATACGAATCCGGAGAAGGAGGAGCAGGAGTACGTCGATTCGATCATTGACGCGGTGAAGTGGCTGGGCTGCGACTGGGGCGGCCACCAGTATTACGCTTCGAACTACTTTGCCTGGATGTATGCGTTTGCCGAGGCGCTGATCAACGCCGGCCATGCGTATGTGGATAGCCAGAGCGCCGAGGAGATGCGCGCCCGGCGCGGCACGCTGACCGAGGCCGGCCAGGACAGCCCGTTCCGCACGCGCACGGTGGCGGAGAACCTCGATCTGTTCCGCCGCATGAAGGCCGGCGAGTTTGCCGACGGGACGCATATCCTGCGCGCCAAAATCGACATGAGCGCACCGAACATCAATCTGCGCGACCCGGCGATCTACCGCATCCGCCATGCCACGCACCACAACACCGGCGATACCTGGTGCGTGTATCCGATGTACACCTTTGCCCATCCGATCGAGGATGCGCTGGAGAACATCACGCATTCGATCTGCACCCTGGAGTTCGAGGATCAGCGGCCGTTTTACGAGTGGCTGCTCGAACGCCTGGCCGAGGCCGGCCTGCTGCAGCGCCCACTACCGCAACAGATCGAGTTCTCGCGCCTGAACCTGACCTATGTGGTGCTGTCGAAGCGCAAACTGATCCAGCTCGTCGAGGAAAAACATGTCGACGGCTGGGACGATCCGCGCATGCCGACGCTGGTCGGCGCACGCCGGCGCGGCTTCACGCCGCAGGGTTTCCAGATGTTTGCCGAGCGCATCGGCGTGTCGAAAAACGACTCGTGGATCGACATGAGCGTGCTGGAAGACTGCATGCGCGAGGATCTCAACGAGCGCGCCGAGCGCCGCATCGCGGTGCTCGATCCGCTCAAGCTGATCATCGACAACTATGGCGACGGCCAGGAAGAAAGCTGCGAGGCGCCGAATCACCCGCTGCACGTCGAACTCGGCAAACGCGCCATGCCGTTCTCACGCGAACTGTGGATCGAGCGCGAGGACTTCATGGAAACGCCCAGCAAGGGCTTTCACCGCCTGTATCCCGGCAATCTGGTGCGCCTGCGCTACGGTTTCGTGGTCAAGTGTCTGGGCTGCGACAAGGATGCTGCCGGCAACATCGTCGCCGTGCATGCCGAACTGCAACCCGATTCGAAATCCGGCACGCCAGGCGCCGACAATTACAAGGTCAAGGGCAACCTGCACTGGATCAGCGCGCGCCATGCCGTGGCCGCCGAAATCCGCCTCTACGACCGCCTGTTCGCCCACCCGGCGCCGGGCGCAAGGCGCGAAGGCGACGCCGAGAACCTCGAACGCAATTACCTCGACGACATCAACCCGAACAGCAAGCAGATCATCACGGCCTATCTCGAACCCTCGCTCCAACACGCCGCCGCCGAAACCTGCTACCAGTTTGAACGCCACGGCTATTTCGTCGCCGACCGCAGCGACAGCCAGCCCGGCCGCCCGGTGTTCAACCGCAGCGTGACGCTCAAGGACTCATGGGGCAAAGCGGCGAAATAGCAGCAATTTACATGGCATAACGATTTTCTTGCCAATGGCCCGCCAGCCTTGCTGCGCGGGCCATTTTCATTGAAAAAACACCAAACGCCTGGATTTCACCGCACCAAGCCGCGCGCAGCAAAGGCCAGCGGCAAGGCAACGCAAAAATCAGCATGCCTTTGGCATTTGCAGGGACGCCCGCACTCAGCGCGTACCCGCCCCACGCCCTTCTGCCACGCCAAACGCAGGGCGGTTCGGGCGGGGAAGAGTGGCCCACTGTCGAGCCGCAGGCGAGTTTGCGCGAGCGCTCGCCCGTCGGGGCGAGTCCCGGCAATGGTCGATCAGCCGCGCTGATCGAGCAACGGCGCCCAGCGCTCCCGACCCGCTACGGGGTCAGGGATGCCCCCCGCGCGCCAACTCAAGCCGCTGCGGCGTGCTTTTCGAGATAATGCTTGAGCACCGTCTTGAGCAAGCTCGCATGCTTGCGGTCGCCGCGCTGGCGCGCTGCCTTGATGTCGTCGACGATCATCTGCTTGATGCGCTTTTCGCCGGAGGGCGTTTGCGTGAGGTAATTGCCGAGTTCGACCGCAACGATTTCCGGCACATGTTCGTGCTCGGCAATCGCGAGGATTTCTTCCTCGTCGAGCCCCGACCAGTCGATGCATTCCTGTAATGTCAGATACATGATGTTTGGCCTCCGCCATTAATTTTTTTCAATGCATGCCACAGAGCAGCGCTTCGTCACATGACCTTCGGATTGCCTTCAGTGCCAGAATCTTATCCAGCGAGCCACCAACGTCTTAGGCGTCCCCCAAGATAGGAGGCCGCAGGCCGGAACCACCCGAAGAGGTGGGGACTTCCTGCGTGCAAAGCCATGCGCCTTCATGCTCGATCAATTCCGAAGAAACTTTTCCATCGAGGTTGCCAATGCCACGGGCGCCTCGTACATCGGGAAATGGCCGGCATTTTCCATGATATCCAGTTCGACATTCGGGAACCAGGCCAGATAGGTTGGGGCAATCAGGGCTTCATTCAGCGCCGGGTCGTTGGCGCCGAGAATGACCTTGATGGGCGCCGGATTGCCTTTCACGCGCGCCGAGAAATCGCTTTGCGCCCAGGTCTTGAGGTATTCGGCAAAGGCTTCGTGCGTGGAGTTGTTCATCGAGTGATTGACCATCTGGTCGAGCCAGACGCCGCTCAGACGATTGCCGGTGAGGTGATCAATGATCTGGCGGCGCACTTCGGCGCTTTCGGGCGCACTGGAAAAGAAGGCCCAGCCTTCTTCGTCGAACGGGTAGCCATTGGCTGGCACCGGGGTGATGGCGACGAGTTTTTCGACACGCTGCGGCGCTTCGACGAGCACGCGCTGAATCGCCATGCCGCCCATCGAGTGGCCGACCAGACTGAATTTCTGCCAGCCAAGCTGGTCGGCCAAGGCCAGCGCATCGGCAGCGATTTCGTCGATGCTGTGATTGCCCGCCAGCTTCTGCGCGGCGCCGTAGCCGCGGTAATCCATGAAGGCGTAGGTGAAGGTTTTGGTGTCGAGCATGTCGACCAGCGGCCCCCATCCCGCGCTGCTGCCGAACCAGCCGTGCAGACAGATGACCTTGCGCGGACCTTCTCCCACCACTTTGTAGCTGTTCATTGCTGCCTCCCATTGTCGATCGGATTCGATGATCAAGAAATTTGCCGCACCCGGATTCAGTCGGCAAAACGCTGCCTGCGAACAGTTCCATCATAACCATTCCAGATAGCATTGGCACGGCCCGGGGCGTTTTTTTGCAGCTTGCGGGCGGCGTTTTCGTGGTCCTTGTGTGACATTTGCGCGGCTGTTTGGGTGGCTGGAATAGCCCGGCCATTGGCGCTACACTGGGGTCGCAATCTACACGATGGATTGTTCGGAGCGCCCTGTTCAGTGACACTGCCAAGGAGAACGCCATGTCCAGCCAATCCCCATCTCAGTCTCAATCCCCGGCCACCCGCCTTGAGCACGATCTGCTCGGCGAACGCGAAATTCCCGCCGCTGCGTATTGGGGCATCCATACGCTGCGCGCACTGGAAAATTTTCCGATCAGCGGCAAACCCATCGGCGCCTACCCCGATCTGCTGCGCGCATTGGCTTTCGTCAAGGAAGCGGCGACGCGCGCGAATCAGGAACTCGGCCAGCTCGACGCCGTGCGCGCCGCCGCGATCATCGCCGCCTGCGAGGAAGTGGCGAACGGGCAGTGGCAGGATCAGTTCGTCGTTGACGTGATCCAGGGCGGTGCGGGCACGTCGACCAACATGAATGCCAACGAGGTCATCGCCAACCGCGCCTTGGAGCATCTGGGCCGGCCGAAGGGCGATTACGAATATCTGCACCCGCTGAATCACGTCAACATGTCGCAAAGCACCAATGACGTGTATCCGACCGCCTTGTGCGTGGCGACCTGCTTTTCGATTCGCGGCCTGCTTGATGCGATGGAGGAGTTGCGCCTGGCCTTCGTCGCCAAGTCGGTCGAGTTCAAGGACATTCTCAAGATCGGTCGCACCCAGTTGCAGGATGCGGTGCCGATGACGCTGGGCCAGGAGTTTTCAACCTACGCGACGATGCTGGGCGAGGATACCTCGCGGCTGCGCGAGGCGATCAGCCTGATCCGCGAGATCAATCTGGGCGCCACGGCGATCGGCACGGGCATCAATACCGACATCCGTTATGCACGTCTGGCGATCGAGCATCTGTCCACGCTCACAGGCCTGCCGCTGGCGCCGGCCGAGAACCTCATCGAGGCGACCCAGGATACGGGTGCTTTCGTGCAGCTGTCGGGGGTGCTCAAGCGCATCGCCTGCAAGCTGTCGAAGACCTGCAACGATCTGCGTCTGCTGTCGAGCGGCCCGCAGGGCGGACTGCATGAGATCAACCTGCCGGCGCGCGCGGCGGGATCGAGCATCATGCCGGGCAAGGTGAACCCGATCATTCCCGAAGTCGTGAATCAGATCGCCTTCGAGGTGATCGGCAACGATGTGACGATCACCATGGCCTCCGAGGGCGGCCAGCTGCAGCTGAACGCCTTCGAGCCGATCATTGCCCACAGCCTGTTCAAGAGCATCGAACATTTGACAGCCGGCTGCCGCACGCTGACGCGCAATTGCGTGGTCGGCATCACGGCGAACCGCGAGCTGCTGGCCGAACGCGTGCGCACTTCGGCGGGACTGGCGACGGCATTGAATCCGCACATCGGCTACGAGAACGCCACGCTGGTGGCCAAGGAGGCCTTGCGCACGGGACGCGGTGTTGCCGAGCTGGTGCTCGAAATGGGCCTCATGCAGCGTGAGGATCTGGAGCGCCTGCTGGACCCGGCAGTGCTCACGGCGCCACGCGCCCTGTAACCGAGGCGCGGAGAAATCAGAGGCCGGTTTCCTCGGCATGTTCCTCGCCGCGCAGCGCCGCTGCGACAATCTTGCGGCTCAGGTGCGGCGCGAACAGGCCGATGAAAACATACGCATATTCGCGCAGCCAGGCGTTGCGCCGGATGCCGATGCGCGTCATGCTTGATTCGAACAGGTGCGAGGCATCCATGGCGCGCAGCCCCGTGTCGGCCGCGGCATCGTAGGCCATGGCGGCGACGATGCCGACGCCGAGCCCCAGCGCCACGTAGGTCTTGATGATGTCGGCATCGATGGCCGTCAGCACCACGTTGGGCCGCAGGTCGCGCGCGGCGAAGGCCTTGTTGATCTGGCTGCGCCCCGAGAACGCCGTGTCGTAAGTCACCACGGGGTAACGGGCGATGGCTTCGAGGGTCAGCGGTTTTTCGACCAGCAGCGGATGGTCTGGCGGCGTAATCACGCAGCGATTCCATTGCTGGCACGGCAGCATGGCCAGCTCGGGGTGGTCGGCGATGGCCTCGGTGGCAATCGCGATGTCGGCCTGACCGGCAATCACCCAGTCGCAGATCTGCGATGGATTACCCTGGTGCAGTTCAAGACGCACCTTCGGATAGCGCGCCATGAATTGGCGCACCACGGGCGGCAGGGCGTAGCGCGCCTGGGTGTGGGTCGTCGCGATGGTCAGCGTACCGCTGTCGGCGTGGCTGAAGTCCTGGCCGACCTGACGCAGGTTGTCGAGCGAGCGCAGCACCTCGTCGACGATGCTCAGCATCTGCTGGCCGGGTTCGGTCACGCCGACCAGACGCCGTCCCTGACGCACGAAGATATCGACGCCAAGCTCCGCTTCCAACAGATGGATCTGCTTGCTGACGCCGGGTTGCGAGGTGTACAGCGCGGCGGCGGCATCGGTCACGTTGAGCCCGCAGCGGACGACTTCATGGACATAGCGCAGTTGCTGAAGATTCATGCTTGACGCCTCTTCGCGAAAAATCTTAATAACCAATAGTTATCAAGATGTGCAAACAAAGTATTTTGTAAGTCTATAACAAAGCCGTAAGATGCGCAGCCTTGCTTGGAGGAATCTCCGCATCATGGAACTTGGTTATAGCTTTGCCGGATTTGTGGTCGGCGCCATCGTCGGTCTGACGGGCGTCGGCGGCGGCTCGCTCATGACGCCGTTGCTGGTGCTGCTGTTCGGCATCCACCCGGCCACAGCGGTCGGCACCGATCTGCTGTATGCCGCCATCACCAAGTCGGGCGGCAGCATCGTGCATGCCCGGCGCGGCTCGGTGGATTGGCGCGTGGTCGGCCTGCTGGCGGCCGGCAGCCTGCCGGCCACGGCCCTGACGCTGACGCTGGTGTCGCTCTTCGCCCCACAAGGGCTGGGCGGCGCAACCAAGCTGCTTTCGTTTGCCCTCGGCATCGCCCTGCTGCTGACCGCCGCCTCGCTGATTTTCCGCCGCCATCTGCAGGCCTTTGCGCTGACCCACATCCCGGTGGTGCCCAATCCGCGTCGCACGGCGCTCCTCACGGTCGTCATGGGCGCATTTCTCGGCACGCTGGTGTCCTTGTCTTCGGTAGGCGCCGGCGCACTTGGCGTCACCGCATTGTTCTTTCTTTACCCTAAAATGCCGGCCTTGCGAATTGTCGGCAGCGACCTGGCTCACGCCGTGCCGCTGACCCTCGTTGCCGGCATCGGCCACTGGTGGTTCGGCAATGTCGACTGGTCGCTGCTCGGCGCCCTGCTGGTCGGCTCGCTGCCGGGGATCTTTCTCGGTAGCCATCTGGCAGCGCATGTGCCGGACCGCATCCTGCGCCCGATCCTGGCCGGCATGCTGGTGCTGGTCGGCAGCAAGCTGATCCTGCATTAAAGCCGACAACCCCGACTCATCTGCCCGCACCGCACCTCGGAGATTATTTATGTACCGTTACGATGCTTTCGATCAAGCCCTCATTGATCAACGCGTGGCCCAGTTTCAGGATCAGATGCAGCGCCATCTGGCCGGCGAATTGAGCGTCGATGATCTGCGCCCGCTGCGCCTGCAAAACGGCCTGTATATCCAGCGCCATGCGCCGATGTTCCGCATCGCCGTGCCTTACGGCATGCTGGCGAGCAGGCAGCTGCGCAAGCTGGCGCATATTGCACGCACCTATGACAAGGGCTACGGCCATTTCACGACGCGCCACAACATGCAGTTCAACTGGATTCCGCTCGAACGCGTGCCCGATGCACTGGCCGAACTGGCCACCGTGCAGATGCATGCGATCCAGACTTCCGGCAACTGCGTGCGCAACACCACCACCGACCATTTCGCCGGCGTGGCCGAAGACGAGATCGCCGACCCGCGGCCGTGGTGCGAGCTGATCCGCCAGTGGTCGACCTTCAATCCGGAATTCGCCTTCCTGCCGCGCAAGTTCAAGATCGCCGTGAATGCCGCGCAGACTGATCGCACGGTGATCCAGGTCAATGACATCGGCCTCGATCTGCGCCTCGATGCGCAAGGCAATGTCGGCTTCCGCGTGCTGGTTGGCGGCGGTCTCGGCCGCACGCCGATTCTCGGCAGCGTGATTCGCGAGTTCCTGCCCTGGCAGCATCTGCTGAGTTATATCGAGGCGATCCTGCGCGTGTATAACCGCTTCGGCCGGCGCGACAATGCCTTCAAGGCGCGCATCAAGATTCTCGTCAAGGCGCTGGGCGCCGAGGAGTTCGCGCGCCAGGTCGAGGAGGAATGGGCGCATTTCAAGGATGGCCCGGCTACCTTGACGCAGGCCGAGGTGGACCGCGTGGCGCATCATTTCACGACGCCGCCGTATGCCACGCTGCCTGCCGACGATCAGGACTTCTCCAATCAACGCCAGCACAACAAGGCCTTCGCACGCTGGGTTCAGCGTTGCGTGCATGGCCACAAGATCCCGGGCTATGCGGCCGCGACGATTTCGCTCAAGGCGTATGACCACCCGACCGGCAATATCACGGCCGAGCAGCTCGACCTGGTCGCCGATCTCGCGGATCGCTACAGTTTCGGCGAAGCGCGCGTTTCGCACGAACAGAATCTGATTCTCGCCGACGTGCCCAAACGCGATCTGTTCACGCTATGGCAGGAACTGCGTGCCAACGGCCTGGCAACGCCGACCGTCGGCCTGCTGACCGACATCATCTGCTGCCCGGGCGGCGATCTGTGCGCGCTGGCCAACGCCAAGTCGACGCCCATCGCCATGGCGGTGCAGGAGCGCCTCGGCGATCTGGATTATCTGCATGACATCGGCGAGGTTTCGCTGAATATCTCCGGCTGCATGAATGCGTGCGGCCACCATCATGTCGGCAATATCGGCATCCTCGGCGTCGATAAGCGCGGCGAGGAGTGGTATCAGGTCTCGATCGGCGGCCGGCAGGGCAATCAGACCAAGCTGGGCACGATTCTCGGCCCGTCGTTCGCCGCCGTCGATGTGCCGCGCGTGGTCGAGCAGCTCATCAATGTGTATCTGGAAAATCGCCATGACGGCGAGTTGTTCATCCACACCGTCGACCGGCTCGGCGTCGAGCCGTTCAAGGCGCGCGTGTATGGCGTGGAACAAGGCAATCAGAACAGGAAGGTAGCCAATGGCTAAGATCATCAAGAACGGCGCGGTCCAGGATGATCCCTGGCAGGTCGTGCGTCTCGCCGAGGGCGAAAGCGTGCAAAGCATCAATCTGCCCGCCGGACCGCTGCTCGTGCCGCTCGCCGTCTGGCAGGAGTGGCGCGCCGAGCTGCTGGATCGCCGCGCACAGAATGGCTGGCCGGTCGGCGTCTGGCTGGCGCCCAACGAAGGACCGGAAACCATTGCCGACGACCTCGCACTGTTTGCCGTGATCGGTGTGGATTTTCCGAAATTCGTCGATGGCCGCGGTTACTCGACCGCCCGCCTGCTACGCAGCCGCTATGGCTATGCGGGCGAATTGCGCTCGATTGGCGATGTGCAACGCGATCAGTTGTTCTACCAGCGCCGCGTCGGTTTCGATGCCTTTGCCGTGCGCGAGGATCATGATATCGAAGCCGCCGTGAAGGGCCTGGCGGTATTCTCGGCCGCCTACCAGCATTCGACCGATCAGAACATTGATCTGCAACGGCGCGTTGCCGGTGCGGCTTAACCCGAAAGCTTTCCATGAGTCTGAATCACAAACCCGATTTGAACGATACCGCTCTGCTGGCCTCGCTGGCCGACAAGGTGGCCGCCAGCACCAAGCTCCTGCGCGAAATTTCCGCCAGCTTTTCCCCGGCGACGTTCGCCAGCAGTCTGGGCGCCGAAGACATGGTAGTCACCGATCTGATCCTGCAGAACCGGCTCGACATCGAGATCTTTTCCCTCGACACCGGCCGGCTGCCCGTGGAAACCTACGACCTCATGGCCGCGGTGCACAAGCACTATGGCCTGAAGCTCAAGCTGTATTCCCCGCGCCACGATCTCGTCGAGGCCTATACGCGCGAGAACGGCATCAATGCCTTTTACGAATCCATCGAACTGCGCAAGGCCTGCTGTCATGCGCGCAAGGTCGAGCCACTGCAGCGTGCGCTGGCCGGCAAGCAAGCCTGGATCACGGGGTTGCGTGCCCAGCAGGCAGCGACGCGCGACGGTTTGCCGGCGCGGCACTTCGATGCCGGCAACGGCCTGGAAAAGTTCAACCCGCTCACCGATTGGACGGAAAAGGAAGTCTGGGCGTATATCCGTACCCACAACGTTCCCTACAACGCGCTGCACGACAAGTTCTATCCCAGCATCGGTTGTGCCCCCTGCACCCGCGCCATCAGCATTGGCGAGGATGTGCGCGCCGGGCGCTGGTGGTGGGAAGCCCCCGAACAGAAGGAATGCGGCTTGCACGTCGCGAAGAAATAGACAGGCCGCTGCGCCTGCCTACAGGAAACCAACATGACCAACGTTTTGAACCAACACACGCTTTCCCATCTCGACTGGCTGGAAGCCGAGGCGATTCACATCATGCGCGAAGTCGCCGGCCAGTGCGCGAATCCGGCGCTGCTGTTCTCGGGCGGCAAGGATTCGATCTGTCTGCTGCGCCTGGCCGAGAAGGCGTTCCGTCCGGGCCGCTTTCCGTTTCCGTTGCTGCATATCGACACTGGCCATAATTACCCCGAGGTGATCGCCTTCCGCGACAAGCGCGCGGCCGAACTTGGTGAACGCCTGATCGTGCGGACACTCGACGAATCCATCGCACGTGGCACGGTGGTGTTGAATTCGCCGACCGAATCGCGCAACAAGCACCAGTCAGTGACCCTGCTCGAAGCCATCGAGGAATTCGAATTCGATGCCTGCATCGGCGGCGCACGTCGCGACGAGGAAAAGGCACGCGCCAAGGAGCGCATCTTCTCATTCCGCGACAGCTTCGGTCAGTGGGATCCAAAGAACCAGCGTCCAGAACTCTGGGATCTGTACAACGCGCGCACGCGCAAGGGCGAGAACATCCGCGCCTTCCCGATTTCGAACTGGACCGAGCTTGACGTCTGGCAATACATCGAACGCGAAAGGCTCGAGCTGCCGTCAATCTATTTCGCCCATGTCCGCCCGATCGTGATGCGCAACGGCGGCATCGCGCCAGTCACGCCGCTGACACCGGCGCGCGATGGCGAGGTGGTGCAGCAAATGCAGGTGCGCTTCCGTACCGTGGGCGATATCAGCTGCACCGCGCCCGTCGAATCCGATGCCGATACGGTGGCCAGGATCATCGCCGAAACGGCGACCACCACGATTACCGAGCGCGGCGCGACACGGCTCGATGACCAGGCTTCCGAAGCTGCCATGGAGCAGCGCAAAAAAGAGGGGTATTTCTGATGTCGGCTTTAGAACATCTTCCGGAAATCGACAATGGGCTGCTGCGCTTCCTGACCTGCGGCAGCGTCGATGACGGCAAAAGCACCCTGATCGGTCGTCTGCTGTATGACAGCAAGTCGATCCTGGCCGACACACTAAATGCGATCGCCAAGACTTCCCAGAAGCGCGGCACCGGCGCGGTCGATCTGTCGCTGCTGACCGACGGCCTGCAGGCCGAGCGCGAGCAGGGCATCACGATCGACGTCGCGTATCGTTATTTCACCAGTGGCAAGCGCAAGTACATCGTCGCCGACGCGCCGGGGCACGAGCAATACACGCGCAATATGGTCACCGCGGCTTCGACGGCGAACCTCGCCATCATCCTGATCGATGCGCGCAAGGGCGTGCTGACACAAACCCGCCGCCATTCGTACATCGCGCATTTGTTGGGCATTCCGCACATCCTCGTGGCCATCAACAAGATGGACCTGATTGACTATTCCGCGGATCGCTTCGCAGCCATCAAGGCCGATTATCTGGCGTTCGCCGAGCAGCTTGGCATCAAGGACGTGCGCTTCATTCCACTCTCCGCCTTGCAAGGCGACATGATCGTCGAGCGTGGCGATCAGCTTGGCTGGTACAGTGGGCCGACGCTGTTCGAAATTCTGGAGTCCGTGCCGGGCGCACATAGCGAACACGATGAGCGCTTGCGCTTCCCGGTCCAGTACGTATGCCGTCCGCAGACCGACGAATTCCACGATTTCCGCGGCTATATGGGGCGCATTGAATCGGGCAGTGTCTCGATCGGTGACACCATCACCATCCTGCCGGCTGGGCTGACTTCAACCGTCAAGGATATCCGGATTCTCGACACCTCCTTGCTGCGCGCGTCTGCCGAGCAATCCGTCACGCTATTGCTTGAGGACAACATCGATATCTCGCGCGGCGACATGATCGTCAAGCCGGCCGAAGCTCCCGGCGTGGTGCGCGAAATGGATGCCATGGTGTGCTGGCTTGGCGAACAGCCACTGGACAGCAAGCGCAAATATGCGATCCGTCATACCACGCGTGAATCCAAAGCCATGGTCTCAGGAATTGCCTACCGGCTGGATATCAACTCGTTGCAGCAATTGCCGGCGGACAAGCTGGCGATGAACGATATTGCCAAGGTCAGTTTCAAACTGGCTCAACCGCTGTGCATCGATCCGTATGCAGAGAACCGCGCCACCGGGGCTTTCATCGTCATCGATGAAAGCAGCAACAATACCGTGGGCGCCGGCATGATTCTGGGCTGATCATACAACGCTAGCAGCGCTGTTTCACTCGAAGGGTTCGTCAGGCCGGGTTGCCTGGCGAACCTTTTTGTCAATTCGCGGTCAATCTAACGTTGCGGATAGTTGCGACCAACGCCACAACAGACAACATCAAACGATAATCCACGCTAGACTTTCAGACTTACCGCAACCGCCGCCAATCAATGCCATGATCAGATTCCTGCAGTCCTCGCGCTTTCCCTTTGTCATCGGCTTGCTGGTTGGACTCGGCATGGTGGTTGCCGCCGTGGCGCTCGGCCACTTCATGCGTCTGGCGTCGTGCCCGCTCTGCATCCTGCAACGCATGCTGTACCTGCTGCTCGCCGCTTCTGCTGCCATCGGCCTCATCGGCCATGGCGCCCGCGCCCTGCAGCTCCTGTCCGGACTGCTGATGCTGCTGAGCGCCGCGACCGGAGTATTGGTCGCCGGCTACCAGACCTATCTGCAGCGCTTTGCTCCAAATATCCAATGCAGCGGCGAAGCCGCGTGGTGGGAGCTTCTGGTGGATTGGGCCGGCGAACGCTGGCCAGTGATGTTTCAGGCCAACGGCCTGTGCTCCGATCCGGCCTGGAAAATTCTCGGCCTGTCGCTCGCCGAATGCTCGTTGATCGTTTTCATCCTGTTGCTTTGTGTGAGCGCTCGCGGTATCTGGCGCCATCTGCGCAATCAATGAGTGATTGCGCATAGATAGGACTTTGCGACAGCTTGCTGAACGCGCACATTCTGTCAGGGACTGTGAAGCGTACAGGCGAAAAAAATGGCCAGATCCCTCTGGCCATTCAAAATCCAGCAATACGGATCTTATTCAGCTGCCGTCGGGGCCTCTTCAGTCACTTCAGGCTGATCAAGCAGCTGGACCATGGCCATCGGAGCATTATCGCCGAGACGGAAACCCATCTTGAGGATACGCAGGTAGCCACCGTTACGGTTGGCGTAGCGCGGGCCAAGCTCATTGAAAAGCTTGACGACCATCTCGCGGTCACGCAGACGATCGAACGCCAGACGACGATTCGCCAAGCTGGGCTTCTTGCCCAGCGTCAGCATACGCTCGACGACGCGACGCAATTCCTTGGCCTTGGGCAGGGTGGTCTTGATGGTTTCATGACGCAACAGCGAGTTGGTCATGTTGCGCAGCATCGCCTGGCGATGTGCGGAGGTGCGATTAAGCTTTCGCAAGCCGTTACCGTGACGCATGATGATTCCTCGTATTTGTGCGATTGCCGCGCAAGGCAAACAATCGGTTAATCGTTATCGAGTGGTTATAAAGCAGTTTCAGGAAATTTTTTCCAGACCAACCGGCGGCCAGTTCTCGAGTTTCATCCCGAGCGTAAGACCACGCGAAGCCAGAACTTCCTTGATTTCATTGAGCGACTTGCGCCCCAGATTCGGGGTCTTGAGTAACTCGGGTTCGGTGCGCTGAATCAGATCACCGATGTAATAGATGTTTTCAGCCTTGAGGCAGTTGGCCGAACGCACCGTCAGTTCAAGATCATCAACCGAACGCAACAGCAGCGGATCGACCGAAGTCTGTTTGGGCGCTTCGGGCGACATCGGCGTACCCTCGAGATCGGCAAACACCGACAGCTGATCCATCAGGATGCGTGCTGCATAACGAATGGCCTCTTCCGGATCGATCGCGCCATTGGTCTCGATGTCCATGACCAGCTTGTCGAGGTCAGTGCGCTGTTCAACGCGCGCGGCCTCGACAGCATAGCTGACGCGGCTGACAGGGCTGAACGAAGCATCGAGCAGGATGTGACCGATACCACGCGTTTCCTTGTCATTCGAACGCACCGATGCCGGAACATAGCCACAGCCCGACTCAACCTTGATCTGGATGTCCAGTTTGCCGCCCGGTGCCACATGAGCAATCACGTGATCCGGATTGATGATTTCGACGTCGTGGCTCAACTCGATATCACCAGCCGTCACGACGCCCTCACCCTTCTTGGAGAGGGTCAGCAGCGCTTCCGAACGGTTGTGGAGCTTGAGGACGATGCC
>JBPOIN010000177.1:0-9141 GCA_052034445.1 Pseudomonadota bacterium
AGCCAGGCCTCGTCGAAGTGCAGGGTGTCGATCTTGCCGTCGAGCTCTTCCTTGATGTCCTCGACGTTGTAGAGAATACCGTCGTAGGTGCTCTGGGTGATTGTCAGCACGCGCGGCTTGCCTTCGACTTTGGAAGCAAAGGGATGAGCGGCGATCTTCTTCTGGATGTTCTTCCAGCGGAACTCTTCCTTGGGGATCGGGCCGATGATGCCGAAATTGTTGCGCGTCGGCATCAGGAACACCGGAATGGCGCCCGTCATCATGATCGCGTGCAGGATCGACTTATGGCAATTGCGGTCAACGATGACGATGTCGCCGGGCGCCACGGTCGAGTGCCAGACGATCTTGTTCGACGTCGAGGTGCCGTTGGTAACGAAATACAAATGATCGCTGTTGAAGATGCGCGCGGCGTTGCGCTCGGAGGCGGCGACCGGGCCGGTGTGATCGAGCAGCTGACCGAGTTCCTCGACGGCGTTGCAGACGTCGGCGCGCAGCATGTTCTCGCCGAAGAACTGGTGGAACATCTGACCAACCGGACTCTTGAGGAACGCCACGCCGCCCGAGTGGCCGGGGCAGTGCCAGGAATACGAGCCATCGGCGGCGTAATGCACCAGCGCACGGAAGAACGGCGGCGGCAGCGAGTCGAGGTAGGTCTTGGCCTCGCGCACCACGTGGCGGGCGATGAACTCCGGCGTGTCCTCATACATGTGGATGAAGCCATGCAGCTCGCGCAGGATGTCGTTCGGGATGTGGCGGCTGGTGCGCGTCTCGCCATGCAGGAAGATCGGGATCTCGGCGTTCTTGTAGCGAATTTCCTCGACGAAGGCGCGCAACTCGGCGATGGTCTTCTCCTCGTCGTTGGCCAGCTCCTCGTCGTCGATCGACAGGATGAAGGCCGAAGCGCGGCTCTGCTGCTGGGCGAAGGACGACAGGTCGCCGTAACTCGTCACCCCCAGCACCTCCAGACGCTCCTCCTCGATGGCCTTGGCCAGCGCGCGAATACCCAGACCCGACGCATTCTCGGAACGGAAATCTTCGTCAATGATGACGACGGGAAAACGGAATTTCATGGTTAGCTCAGTGAGGATTGAGGAGTAAGGGGGGAGGAGCAAGGAGGAGAATCGGTGCGCACGGAACGCCTCACTCCTTCCCTCTCACTCCTCACTAGATCTTGGGCAGCGTGACGCCGACCTGGCCCTGATACTTGCCGCCGCGGTCCTTGTAGGAAGTCTCGCAGACTTCGTCGGATTCGAAGAACAGCACCTGGGCAATACCTTCGTTGGCGTAGATCTTGGCCGGCAGTGGTGTGGTATTGGAGAACTCCAGCGTCACATAACCTTCCCATTCCGGCTCGAACGGCGTGACATTGACGATGATGCCACAGCGCGCATAGGTGCTCTTGCCCAGGCACACCGTCAGCACATTGCGCGGGATGCGAAAATACTCGACGGTGCGCGCCAGGGCGAAGGAGTTCGGCGGAATGATGCAGTAATCGGCCGTGACCTCGACAAAGGAATTCGGATCGAAATTCTTCGGATCGACAATGGTGCTGTTGATATTGGTAAACAGCTTGAATTCGTTCGAGCAACGGATGTCATAGCCATAGCTCGAAGTACCGTAGGAAACGATCCGGCGTCCATCGATCTCGCGCACCTGTCCCGGCTCGAACGGTTCGATCATGTTGTGGGTTTCCACCATGCGGCGGATCCATTTATCAGATTTGATACTCATGCTGGTCTCAAGGGGGAGAGCGTAAACGCGAAGCGCGCAGTATAAAACAGGAATGCGCCATCAGATTAAACAGTTATGTATTGTGGCCGCGGCAATTTCAGGGATCAGACGGGTAGCCAGGTGATGCAGACATCAGCCCCGGACCGTGGGGCCAGCCAGACGCCGCTGCCAATCCTCGGCTTGACCACTTTCCAGGCGATATTCGACGATCTTGCGCCATCCTGGAACCAGCGGAAGCTCGCGCATCCCGAGCAGCACAACAGTGTCCAGACAGGGTTCGTAGAGCACCCGCATGAGGCGCGCGATGGACCAGTCGGCATGGGGCCGCGCCAGCAATTCCAGTGCATCTCCGGCGCCGACCTCACCCGCCGTCACGACACGACAATACCAGCCCGTGCGCAAGCTCTGCTGCAGACGCCGGGCCATGTCGGGCACAGCAAATCGATCATTGAGTTTCCAGCACGGCTGACGCCCCTGCGCAACTTCGAGCACGGCCGTCCCGATGCGCAGGCGGTCACCGAGACACAGCTGATCCTCCGTGACCCCCAGCGTGCTCAGATTCTCGCCGAACGCCCCCGGCGCAGCCAGCAAGGCGGAGTGGCCCAGCTCGCGGCGCCAAGCGGCGTAGTGCTCGAAAGCATACAGATGCAGTGCCTTGTCGGGTCCGCCATGCACGTGCCGGTCGGCCTGCTCGTCGCCCGCCAGGCCCAGCGGCCCGGCGCTCACGCGTCCCGTCACGGGGCACTTGGCAATCGCGCTACGGGTGCCCGGGCGCGTATAAGTCTCACTGCGACCGACCAGAACGGCCTGCACCTGCCCCAGCACGCGCGGCATCAACACCTGCGAGTTCACCGCCTTGGATTGCGCGTGATCAGGTTGCTGGTCAGGTGTGCTGCACCACGATATTGGGGAATTTCGAGGTCATCTCGCGCGCCTGCCTGGCCACCTTGCCGGCGATGCGGCGCGCAATTTCCTTGTAGATACCGGCGATGCGGCCGTCGGGATCCGCGGCCACGGTCGGCTTGCCAGCATCGGTCTGGGTACGTATGCCGATGTCGAGCGGCAGCGCGCCCAGCAGATCGACTTCGTTGCCGGCCGCCATGCGCTCGCCGCCGCCGCTGCCGAAGATGTGCTCTTCATGGCCGCATTTCGAACAGATATGGATACTCATGTTCTCGACGATGCCGAGAATCGGAATCCCGACCTTCTCGAACATCTTGAGCCCCTTGCGTGCATCGAGCAGCGCGATGTCCTGCGGCGTGGTGACAATCACGGCGCCCGTCACGGGCACCTTCTGTGCCAACGTGAGCTGGATGTCGCCGGTACCGGGCGGCAGATCGACAACAAGGTAATCCAGATCCTTCCAGCGCGTGTCGTTCAGCAACTGCTGCAGGGCCTGAGTCACCATCGGGCCGCGCCAGACCATCGGCGTTTCCTGGTCGATCAGGAAGCCGATCGACATGGTCTGCAAGCCATGCCCCAGCATTGGCTCCATGCTCTTGCCGTCGGGAGAAACCGGCTGCCCGCTGATGCCCAGCATGTGCGGCTGCGAAGGACCATAAATATCCGCATCCAGCAAACCCACTGTCGCACCCTCGGCCGCCAGCGCCAGCGCCAGATTCACAGCCGTCGTGGATTTACCCACGCCGCCCTTGCCCGAAGCCACGGCGATGATGTTCTTGACCCCCGGAACCAGCTTCAAGCCTTGCTGCACGGAATGCGCGACGATTTTCGAATACACATTCACATTGATCTTGCCGATGCCCGGCAACGTCTGCAGTTTGGCCACCACGAGCGCGCGCAACGTTTCGATCTGGCTCCTGGCCGGATAGCCGAGTTCGATATCGAGCGAGACATCGGCACCCGCTATCTTGATGTTGCGCACCGAACGGCCGCTGACGAAATCCTTGTCCGTATTCGGATCGATCAATTCCTTGAGGCAACCCTGGACCTGCTGTTCTGCAATGCTCATGAATACTCCGGAAAAAAATAACCAACTTATCTTGTAGAGTATAACCGATGCCGTCGCCACGAATCGCGCGACGCAAGCGAAACTCGCCGCATCATGGGCGCAACACGGCAGCAATTCGAGGCTACGCATGTGCGCCGGGTGGTACACTCGCCGATGAGCGGGCAAAACCGTGGCCCACGGTCCGCACGCAGCACCGGACTAAATTCACTCAACATACTTACACTCACGAACAGGTCATGGGAAAGCTTATTTTTTTTGGCATACTGGCTTTTCTCGCCTACTGGCTGCTGCGTAATTCCGGCAGAAAATCCGCAGCTGCCCGCCGGCCAAAGCCCGAACCGCAGGCGCAGCTGATGGTGTGTTGCGCCCAGTGCGGTCTGAACCTGCCTGAAATCGAAAGCCTGCAGGCCGATGGCCAGCATTACTGTTGCGAGCAACATCGTGGCCTCGGCCCGCTCCAGCCAAACCGCCGCTGAGCGGCGCCGCCATGCGGCCGAATCGGCCGCCCCCATGCGCAGATCGGCCGGTCCCGACGCCTTCTGGCGCTCGTTGAATTACTTCAACATTTATCGGCTCGGCGTCGCCGCGGTATTTTTTTTCAGCTTCCACTATTACGGCAACATGCTGAATCTGGGTCATGAAGCCCCCAGGCTCTACCTGAATGTCAGCGTGACCTACCTGCTGTTCGCATCGTTATTTTTCATCCTGCTGCAAAATTTCCGGCATGCCTTTCGACTCCAGCTCATCAGCGCGATCCTGACCGATATCTTCGCACTCACGCTGCTGATGTTCGCGAGCGGTGGCACCAAGAGCGGCATGGCGCTCATGCTGCTGGTTGTGCTGGCAGGCGCCGGTTTGGTCGGCCAGGGGCGGCTGACGCTGTTTTTCGCCGCTGTGGCCAGCCTGGCCATCCTCTTCGAGCAAACCTACCGGGCGCTGAATTTCGACGGTGAGCCTGCCGATTTCGTGCGCGCCGGCATTACCAGCATCAGCTTCTTCGCCACCGCCATCAGCGCACACCTGCTCGCCAACCGCGTGGTCGCCAATGAAGATCTGGCACGCCGGCGCGGCGAGGAACTCACAAACCAGCTGCGCATCAATCAGCGCGTGATTCACGACATGCAGGATGGCGTGCTGGTTGTCGATGCCCAGGGTTCGGTGCGCCAGTTCAATCCGCAAGCCGAGAATTTGCTCGGCATCAATGTCCCGGAATATGCCGCGCTGGCGACCTTCTCCCCGGTGCTGGCAAAGAACTACGCCAACTGGAACCGCGATGGCATCGAAGCCAGCGAAACCTTGCGCACCGAGGATGGCGGCCGCTTGTTGCGCGTCCGCTTCCTGCCGGCCGGCGAAGGCGGTAATGCGCTGATCTACATTGAGGATCTCGACCGCGTTATCGCCCAGGCGCAACAGATCAAGCTCGCCGCACTCGGCCGGCTCACTGCGAACCTCGCCCATGAAATCCGCAACCCGCTGTCCTCGATCAGCTACGCGGCCGAACTACTCGCCGAGGAAAGCCGCGACGAGACGCAAACGCGCCTGACTCGCATCATCAACGACAACACCCAGCGCCTCAACCGGCTGGTCGGCGAAGTTCTGCAACTTGGCCGTAGAAATCGCGCCCAGCCAGAAACACTGCAACTCGACGCATTCTTCGCAAATTTCCTCGATGAATTCACCCCCAACGGCCAACACATCCAAGAAACCGTCGCTTTAAAAATCGACACCCTGGCCCGCTTGAGCTTCGACCGCAGCCACCTGCACCAAGTGCTCTGCAATCTGGTCGGCAATGCCCTACGCCATTGCCGCAACCAGAACGGCAGCGTCCGCATCGAGGTGCGTCACCCCACAGTCATGGCGAGCGGAGGCACGACGCAATCGGCCGCCGCCATCGAGATTCATGTCATCGATGACGGCTCAGGGATTGAACCCGAGCTACGCAGCCAGGTGTTCGAACCTTTTTTCACGACGCACAGCAGCGGCACGGGGCTCGGACTGTATATTGCCCGCGAGCTTTGTGAAGCCAATGGCGCACAGCTCGAAGTGCAAGAGAATTCGCCGGGCGCACATTTTTGCCTGACCGGGAAGGGAGAATAAATGCCAGAAAAATTCGAGCACATGACGCATCACGACAAATCCGGCGAAGCCATCAAGGTACTCATCGTCGACGACGAACCCGACATCCGCGAGCTGCTCGACCTGACGCTCGCGCGCATGGGGCTCTTGGCCGATTGCGCCGCCGACATCGCCGACGCGAAACGCTTGCTGAAAGACTGCCGCTACCGACTCTGTCTAACCGACATGCGCCTGCCCGATGGCGAAGGCCTCGATCTCGTGCGCCATATTGGCGAGCATTGCCAGGATCTGCCCGTGGCCGTAATCACCGCGCATGGCAGTATGGAGAATGCGATTCAGGCGCTCAAGGCAGGCGCCTTCGACTATCTGTCGAAGCCCGTATCGCTCGATCAACTACGCATGCTCATCAAATCCGCCATCGAACTCCCCAAGCGCGACACGCAGGACAGCGCTGCTGCAAGCATCACGATGATGGGCAACTCGCCGGCCATCTGTGCGGCACGCAATCTCGTCGAACGCGTCGCGCGCAGCCAGGCGCCCGTCTACATCACTGGCGAATCGGGCAGCGGCAAGGAACTCGCCGCCGGACTCATCCACCGACTCGGCGCGCGCCGTGAAGGGCCGTTCATCGCCGTCAATTGCGGAGCCATTCCCGAGACACTCATGGAGAGCGAATTCTTCGGCTATCGCAAGGGCGCCTTCACGGGCGCCGAAAGCGAACGCAACGGGTTCTTTCAGGCCAGCGACGGCGGCACCCTGTTCCTCGACGAAGTCGCGGATCTGCCGCTGCTCATGCAGGTCAAACTGTTGCGGGCAATTCAGGAAAAGCGCGTGCGCAAGATCGGCGCCACGAGCGAAGACCCCGTCGACGTGCGCATCATCTGCGCGACCCATCAGGATCTAAAGAGTCTGGTCGCACAGGGCCGCTTCCGCTCCGACCTTTTCTATCGCCTGAATGTCATCGAACTCCGGATGCCTTCACTGCGCGAATGCCAGGCCGACATTCCGTTGCTGGCACAAAATATTCTCGCCAAGCTTGCCACGGCCGCCGCCATGCCCGTGCCGAGATTCACCCCTGCGGCGCTCGAAGCGTTGTGCCACTACCCGTTTCCCGGCAATGTGCGCGAACTCGAAAACACACTCGAACGCGCCCTCGCATTGCTCAACGACGATAGGATTGACGCAGCCGACCTGCATCTGGCCACGCAGCCCACCGACGACACGGAAGTCAGCGCCGTACTGGAAACGGAAAGTGCGGCATCGCCGCTCCGCACGGACGATGCCAGCGAACCGATGGAACCCTCCTGCGGCGGCGACAACCCATTGCAGAAACACCTCGACCAGGTGGAAAAACAAGCCATCCTGAGTGCCTTGCAAAAGACCCGTTTCAACCGCACGGCGGCAGCCAAACTGCTCGGCGTCACTTTCCGCTCGTTGCGCTATCGCATGGAGCGGCTGGGCCTCAACGACTAACGCGCATAGTCGCAACGAGCACCCACGGATGATAAAACCAGCGCTAAGCCAATCACGTTAACCTCAATCAACCTGGACTGATACCCTGAATGCTCGCTGCTGAAATGCCAAACGCCAGACTCATTTCCTCGCCGAATCAGGACGAGCGCCCCGATGGCGAAGTCATCACCCTGATCGTGATCCACGCCATCAGCCTGCCACCGGGCGAATTCGGCGGTCAGGGCATCGAACAGCTTTTTACCAACAGCATCAACCCCGCCGAGCACCCCTATTACCAAGGGATTCATCAACTGCGCGTTTCGGCGCACTTCCTGATTCGCCGCGATGGCGAACTGCTTCAGTTCGTGCCCTGCGCAAAACGCGCATGGCATGCGGGCCAATCCAGCTGGCAAGGACGTTCGCGTTGCAACGATTTTTCGATCGGTATCGAGCTCGAAGGCTGCGACGACCAGCCATTCACCGATGCCCAATACGCCGCACTGAGCGACTTGCTCGCCGTACTTCGCAAGCGTTACCCAATCCGCGACATCGCTGGCCACGCCGACATCGCGCCACAACGCAAAACCGATCCAGGGCCGAATTTCGACTGGTCGCGCGTCCCGTCAAAACCCTGACGGCACATCCACTCATTCGCGCTGCATCGCGCTCCCGACCTGTGCTCGCGGCATTTTTGCCGACAAAAAGCTTCGCCCCAAACAATCTTTCTGCGTCAGGAAAAAACCGCATAAACTTCTTGCATGTTTAAAACCTTGACACTACACTTAGTCGAAATTCAAGGCATGCACACTATATGTAGTAGGTCAACATAAAACAATCGACTCACCAGTGAGCAGCAAAGCAACGCAAGAATACCGGATAAATTGCCCGCAGCACCGTGAAACTACATATCGCTGCAGCTGCTGATGACAGCTCGTTAGAAAAAAACTCGACCGCTTTTACAGCCGAGTTCGCCGCTTTGAACAACGGGTTTTTTGGCAAAATTGGTGCTTGTTTTTTGAATTTCTGCTGCCTAAGCAGCAGTGACAAAGGGATGCACAGCGACTTCGGCGCCATCGGAACGCGGTCATCAATGTAAAAACGGGAGGCACGGCAATGCAAATCCAGTCAGGAACCGACGCGCATACGACAGCAAGCCAAGCCACCCGTCGTGCAGACACTGTCTCGCACGCCGCATCGTGCAGGCCATGCTGAGACCGATGAAACTGTTAAACCGCGCCCTATCCAAACAATCCAGTGATCGAGTCGAGTCGCCGGTCAAGCATCCATTGCAGCGTTGTTCCAGCTCCCCAATCACAGCGTTACCCACCTCACACAGAGCCGCGATTTCCGCCAGGAAGTCACGGCTCTTTCTCTATTCAAAGGCAGCAAAGTGTGGCCTTGGATACTCTGCACTGAAATGTGCGGATCGCTTCGTTGATGTTTATACCCGTGACTTAGTTAAGGAGGTTTGATATGGCTGAAGAGAAGACCAAGGCGAAGAAACCGGCTGCCAAGAAAGTTGCCGCCCCCGCCAAGAAACCCGCTGCTGTGGCAAAGACGACGGCTGCCAAGCCTGCTGCAAAGAAGGCTGCCGCTCCAGCCAAGAAAGCCGCTGTAAAGCCCGCTGCAAAGAAGGCCGCCGCTCCAGCCAAAAAAGCTGCTGCCAAGCCCACTGCAAAGAAGGCCGCCGCTCCAGCCAAAAAAGCTGCTGCCAAGCCCGCTGCAAAGAAGGCCGCCGCTCCAGCCAAAAAAGCTGCTGCCAAGCCCGTAGCCAAAAAGGCCGCCGCTCCAGCCAAAAAGGCTGCTGCCAAGCCCGTAGCCAAAAAGGCTGCTGCCAAGCCCGTAGCCAAAAAGGCTGCTGCCAAGCCCGTAGCCAAAAAGGCTGCTGCCAAGCCCGTAGCCAAAAAGGC
>JBPOIN010000232.1:0-18387 GCA_052034445.1 Pseudomonadota bacterium
TGATTGCGGATGGGCGCCGTGATATGCCATCGGTGCTGTCTCGGCGCCTGCTCGGTGCTTGACCCGCACCAGTCCTCATAAGCGCGGAAGCACAGTCGGCACGAGATCAAGCGTCCGCCACCAACAATAGGGGACACAATTACCACACCCCCGACGTCTCCCCGTATTTGAGTAGCGAGTGCTGAGAAACATTGCGACTCTGATCCCGAGTGTTCCGAGTGTTCTACTTAGTGCCGATTTTGTTTAGAAAAACTCTTGCGCGATGTTCCCCCTGAGAAGCCGCAGCTTTCATCAACTGCATAGTTCGGTCACGATCAGCTGGGCCGCCAAGCCCCTTTCCACACATATACCCGAGCATGAATTGAGCCTCCGCATACCCTTTTGCTGCTGCCTTCTCAAACAGCGTTCGCGCCTTCACAAGATTAAGCTCCACCCCTCTCCCTTCGAAGTGCATAAAGCCAAGGCTATATAGGGCCGGAGCATGCCCTCTTGCTGCTGCCTTCTCAAACAGCGCTCGCGCCTTCACAAGATCAAGCTCCACCCCTCTCCCTTCAAAGTGCATAAAGCCAAGGCTATGTTGGGCCGGAGCATACCCTCGCTCGGCTGCTTGCCTAAAATATGAGACGGCTACAACTTCGTCGCGGACGACGCCGAGTCCATCGGCGTACATAAGGCCGAGGTTATATTGAGAAACATAGTGGCCACCCTGCGCAGCCCGCTCATACCATTTTGCAGCCTCTGAAAGGCTTTTCGTTATACCCTTGCCTCCCTCCAGCATCACCGCCAGGTTAAACTGACCCAACATATGTCCATGCTCGGCCGCCCGCCTGAACCAATAGGCAGCCCGTTCTTCACTTTTCGGCACACCATCTCCGTTAAAGTAAATGAGGCCTAAATAGAACTCCACATCTGGGTAGAACTTCACATCTGAGTTATTGCTTTTGGCGGCATCTTCAAACAGCCGATATGCTTCGCGTAGATCATTATCATTACGCCAACGATTCTTTAACAAAACCAAACCTTGTGCGACCCTATCATCCGACGCAGCCATCGATGTCTGGCGTGACTTGTTCGCGTCGTCCTTCACAGGAACAACCCCACTCATCGCGCTACCGACGTAGCCAGTAGTACTTATCACTAGAAAAAAAAGTGCTGCCAAATGAGCAACACGTTTGCTACGCATAACAGACAAAGAGGACTGGTTTAACATTTATGAATTTCCATTTGACATTTGTTTGAGCTCGAAATATGAGGCTTGCGGGTATTGCGCGGCGCGGCATGCGCTATCCTCCACATCGCGCCATCCCCACCGCGCAGAACGGCTGACATCGGCGTGATTGGGAAGGACATCGGCCTCAACGGCCGCGGCCGGCAAGTCGCGGCAGGCCAAGGCGCCGGGGTTGTGCGCCTTGAAAATCCCGGCCGGGTGCTGCCGCGCTGGCGGGAAAGGTGCGCTACGGATACGGGTTCAAGTAACGGCATACGACGGCTCTGGGCGATGCGAAGGCGCTGGAATCGAGCGTCGTTGATTACCCTGATTTTTTCATTGTTATTTTGCAGCGCGCACTTTATTGCCCGCCCCGCAGCGGGTCAATTGAACCAAAGTTATATAAATGGCTTTATTCGCCGATTTTCTGATCCCGAACCAAGAAAATCGAAGTTTTTCGCATTGCCGATGAACGCAGGCCTTGCGGATCATCTGGGGTATTGAAAGGCTTGCCCGGCCGACGCCCGGGCAAGCTGCGGCCACGCCACGGTGCCTGGTCGGCGTTTTCGCGGCGGGCGCGGGTCTGGTGTCGCTTCGGCGGTTGGCGAGGTTGGCATACAGGCGGTTTTTCCCGCAGTGGCGAAATTCATGTTTTACGCGCGCTCCGCACTCCGGTAAAATCCACGCTCTTCGCCGCCTGGGTGGTGAAATTGGTAGACACAAGGGACTTAAAGATTGAGCACCGGGAAGCGAAAGCGCCCGCGTGAATCCCCTCAAATTCGGCGAACCCCCTGGCCTTCTGGCCGAGGCAACGCCGAGCCAAGCCCGGCCGCAACGGGAAGGTGTAGAGACTAGACGGGGGGCGCCTAAAGCGCACAGCGCCAGGGTGAAGGCATAGTCCAGCGCACGAACAGTGAAGACTGGCGGCGAAAGCCGTAGTGTGAAGAAAATCCCTCGGCGCAAGCCATACGGGTTCGATTCCCGTCCCAGGCACCAGAAAACTTCAAATCACGGCTTGTCAGTAATGCGGGGGAATTTCCTCACGCAAGTTGCGCGGTTCGGATACCGCGGCAGCGGTTTGCACTTGCTGCCAGACCAGGCGCAATTGCTGCTGCAATTGATCGATCTGTTGCTGCTGACGGAACACGGTATGGTTCAGCGTATCGAGCAGGTCTTCGGCCAGGCTGAGCTTTGCTTCAAGTTCTCGAATGCGGGATTCCATGAGGACGATTCAGGCGAGCCAAAACCGGCGATTGTATCGCTGTTTCCGGAAAGACTGGGGGGGAATGAGTTTTGGTGCCCCGTCGTCTCTGACTTGATGGGCGCCCGGGATGTCAAAACGCCCGAACCCCCGTCATGACGAAGGTTCGGGCGCTGTGCCAGGAATCAGTTGGAGCTAGCGACCTTGGGCTGGTCGGCGTAGATCAGGATGGCCGGCGTGCCATTGTCGACCATGCCTTCGTCGATCACGACCTTGGTGACGGTCTCCATGGTCGGCAACTCGTACATGGTGTCGAGCAGCGTATGTTCGAGGATCGAACGCAGGCCGCGCGCGCCGGCCTTGCGCTTGATGGCCTTGCGGGCAATCGCATGCAGCGCGTTGGGACGCACTTCGAGCTCGACGCCTTCCATCTGGAACAGCTTCTGATACTGCTTGACGAGGGCGTTCTTGGGCTCGATGAGAATCTCGATGAGTGCTTCCTCGTCGAGCTCCTGCAAGGTGGCGACCACCGGCAGACGACCGACGAATTCGGGAATCAGGCCGAACTTGATGAGATCTTCAGGCTCGATCTGCTTGAAAGCCTCGCTGACATTGCGCGTGTCGCGGCTCTTCACTTCGGCGCCGAAGCCGATGCCGCTCTTTTCCGAGCGATTCAGGATCACCTTGTCGAGGCCATCGAACGCGCCGCCGCAGATGAAGAGGATATTCGTCGTATCGATCTGGACGAAATCCTGGTTCGGGTGCTTGCGCCCGCCCTGCGGCGGCACGGAGGCCGTGGTGCCTTCGATGAGTTTGAGCAGCGCCTGCTGCACGCCCTCGCCCGACACATCGCGCGTAATCGAGGGGTTGTCGGACTTGCGCGAAATCTTGTCGATTTCGTCGATATACACGATGCCACGCTGGGCCTTGTCGGTATCGTAATCGCAGCGCTGCAGCAGCTTCTGGATGATGTTTTCGACATCCTCGCCGACATAGCCGGCTTCGGTCAGCGTCGTCGCATCGGCCATCACGAACGGCACATTCAGCAGACGCGCCAGCGTCTGCGCCAGCAGGGTCTTGCCTGAACCGGTCGGGCCGATCAGCAGGATGTTGCTCTTGGAAAGCTCCACGCCATCCGCGCCCTCGCTCTTGCCGAGGTGCTTAAGACGTTTGTAGTGGTTGTACACCGCCACCGACAGGATGCGCTTGGCGGCCTGCTGGCCGATCACATACTGATCGAGGATGGCGCTGATTTCCTTCGGCGTCGGCAGTTCGGAAGCGCTGAGCTGCGTGGCGCCATCGACGCTGGCCAGCTCCTCGCGCACGATGTCATTGCAGAGCTGGATGCACTCGTCGCAAATGAACACGGAAGGACCGGCAATCAGTTTCTTGACTTCATGCTGGCTCTTGCCGCAAAACGAGCAATACAGCAACTTGTCAGCGCCGGATTTCTTTTCCGCCATATTCTGTTTCTCCGTAACGTCTCGACTGGTGTGATCGGTAAGCGCAGGCCTGCAGCCTGCACCGGGGACTACTTTACCTTGCGACGCTTATTTTGCCTTGCCGGCATCCGCC
This sequence comes from Pseudomonadota bacterium, assembly GCA_052034445.1. Classification (GTDB taxonomy): domain Bacteria; phylum Pseudomonadota; class Gammaproteobacteria; order Burkholderiales; family Rhodocyclaceae; genus Sterolibacterium. Next base: position 3,984 of record JBPOIN010000232.1, read on the forward strand.
GCCGGCTTTTCCACCCGGCGGTCCAGCACCTTGTCGACGATGCCGTACTCGACGGCCTCGGCCGCCGAAAGGAAGTTGTCACGGTCGGTATCGCGCTCGATGCGTTCGACAGGCTGGCCGGTGTTCTCGGCCATCATCTGGTTCAGGCGCTGCTTGAGATACAGGATCTCCTTGGCGTGAATCTCGATGTCTGAAGCCTGGCCGCGGAAACCGCCGAGCGGCTGATGAATCATGACGCGCGAATTCGGCAGGCAATAGCGCTTTTCCTTCGCGCCGGCCATGAGCAGGAAGGCGCCCATGCTGGCGGCCTGGCCGATACACAGCGTCGACACATCGGGCTTGATGAACTGCATGGTGTCGTAAATCGCCAGACCGGCCGTGACCGACCCGCCCGGCGAGTTGATGTACAGATGGATGTCTTTCTCGGGACTTTCCGATTCAAGAAACAGTAGCTGCGCCACCACCAGGTTGGCCATGTGGTCGTCGATCGGGCCAACCAGGAAAATGACCCGCTCGCGCAGCAGGCGCGAGTAGATGTCGTAGGCGCGCTCACCCCGGCCGCTGGTTTCGATCACCATGGGGACCAGGCCGAGCATGCTCGGCTCCAGGTGGCTGCCGGCAGTGTCTCGCGTCATGGACATGGTCAGACTCCGTTGTTGCTCATCAGTTCATCGAATGCAACCGGGGTATCGACTGCCTTGGCGTTCTCGACCACCCAGTTCACGACATTGCTTTCCAGCACCAGCGACTCGGCCTCGGCCAGACGCTGCGGCTGGGAATAGTACCAGCGCACGACTTCGGCCGGATCCTCGTAGGTGGAGGCGAATTCCTCGATCGCCGAACGCACCTGCTCGGGTTTGGCATACAGCTGCTTGTCCTTGACCAGCTCGGCGATCAGCAGACCCAGGCTCACGCGGCGCTTGGCCTGCTCGGTGAACCAGGACGGCTCGACGGGAATGTTCTTCGCCGACATGCCGCGCGATTCGAGGTCGCGCAGCGCGAGCTCGGCCATCTGGCGCGACTCGTGGTCGACCAGCGAACGCGGCACCTCGATCGGGTTGGCGGACAGCAGCAGATCCATGACTTCGCGCTTGGTGCGGGCTTCGAGGCGCTTCTTGACTTCGCGTTCGAGATTCTCGCGCACTTCCTTGCGCATGCTTTCCATGCTGCCGTTTTCGATCCCCAGCGACTTGGCGAACTCGTCATTGAGTTCCGGCAGCTGCGGGGCTTCGACGCGCTTGACCGTGAGTTCGAACTGCACGGTTTTGCCGGCCAGATCCTGCGCCTGATAGTCTTCCGGGAAGGTCAGATCGAAGGTCTTGGTTTCGCCGGCCGACAGGCCGCGCACGGCATTTTCGAAATCGGCGAGCATCTGGCCGCCGCCCAGCAGCATCGGGAAATCCTTGCCCTGGCCGCCCGGGAACTCCTCGCCATCGCGACGCCCGGTGAAATCGATCACCACGCGGTCGCCATCGGCGGCGGCGCGCGCGGCTTCGCTGAAAGTGGTGCGCTGCTTGCGCAGCACTTCGAAGGTCTTGTCGACTTCGGCATCGGTCACCGGCAGCACGGCCTTGGCGACTTCGCGACCGGAAATATCGGCCAGCTTGATCTCGGGATACACCTCGAACACAGCCGTGAAGCTCAGCACGGTGTTGTCATCGCCCATCTTCGGCTCGAAACGCGGATAGCCCGCGATGCGCAGCTTCTGCTCGCGCACTACCTCGGCAAACTGCTTTTCGATGACCGCACCGATGGCCTCGGAACGCGCCTGATGGCCATACTGCTGGGTCACCATCTTGAACGGCACCTTGCCGGGACGGAAACCAGGCATCTTCACGGTACGCGACATCTGCTTGAGGCGCTGATCGACATCCTTGTCGACCTCGGCGAGCGGCACGCTCATGTCGATACGGCGCTCCAGTGCGCTCGGCGTGCTCGCCACGGCGGTGTCCTGATCGCTCACTGCGCTGGTTTCCTGATTCGTCTGCATGAAAAAGTCCTGAGTCTCTGAAAGTTATTGAAATGGCTGACAAACCCGATCCGCACCGGCCGATCGGCTCCGTCTGCTCACGTTGGGCAAACGAACATTTTACACGAACCCCCATAGGCGTCATAGAGCGCGCCATGCATCTTCACCCCGCTGCCGGGGCCGGAAAAGCAAAGAGGGCTGCCACGCAATCACGCGCGACAGCCCTCTTGCCAGATACCAGATACTGGTGCCCAGGAAGGGACTCGAACCCCCACACCTCGCGGCGGCAGGACCTAAACCTGCTGCGTCTACCAATTTCGCCACCTGGGCAGGCGGCGGCAACCGCTGCTGGTTGCCGCCCCGCAACGCGCCGGGCGCATTGCAAGACCGGCATTCTAGCGGAATCGCCTCTATACTGTCAGCCTTTGCGCCTACCCTTCTTTCCAGCTCGCCCCCTCTGCTGCAATGTCGGTCGACCATTACGAGAACTTTCCCGTGGCTTCCTGGCTGGCGCCGCCGCATTTGCGCGCGCCGATCGTGGCCATCTATCACTTTGCGCGCAGCGCCGACGACATTGCCGATGAAGGCGATGCATCGCCGGCACAACGGCGGGCGAGTCTCGATGCCTACCGCCGGCAACTCGCGGCGATCGCCGCCGGACAGCCGACCGACACGCCGATCTTCCACAATCTGGCCCGCGCCATCCGGCAGCACGACCTGCCGGTGCAGCTGTTCATCGACCTGCTCGACGCCTTCAGCCAGGACATCGAGCAGACCCGCTACGCCAGCTACACCGAGCTGCTCGATTACTGCCGCCGCTCGGCGAATCCGGTCGGCCGCCTGCTGCTGCGCCTGTACCGCGCCGAACAACCGCAGCAGCTGGCCTGGTCCGACCAGATCTGCACCAGCCTGCAGCTCATCAATCACTGGCAGGACGTCGGCATCGACTGGCACAAGCAGCGCGTGTATCTGCCGCAGGAAGACCTGCAACGCTTCGGCGTCAGCGAAGCGCAGATCGCCGCCGGCACGGTCGACGCCAACTGGCGCGCGCTGATGCGCTTCGAGGTTGACCGCGCGCGGCGCATGATGCTCGACGGCGCCCCGCTGGGCCGCACCCTGCCCGGGCGCATCGGCCTGGAACTGCGCCTGATGATCGCCGGCGGGCTGCGCATCCTCGAAAAGATCGAAGCCGCCGATTACGACGTCTTCCGTCAGCGCCCGGTGCTCAAACCACTCGACTGGCCGCTGCTGCTCTGGCGTGCGCTTTGAAACAACGCATCTCACCGTCATTTGCCGACCTGCAACCCACATGAACGCCGACGAATACTGCCAACAGCGCACCGCCAAGAGCGGTTCCAGCTTCACCGCGAGCTTCCGCTTTCTCGAACCGCAGCGCCGCCAGGCGATCACGGCGTTGTATGCCTTCTGCCGCGAAGTCGATGACGTGGTCGACGAATGCAGCGACGAACGCGTCGCGCGCGTGCAGCTCGACTGGTGGCGCAACGAGGTCGAAGCGTTGTTCACCGGCACCCCGACGCACCCCGTGACGCAGTCACTGCAAACCGCACTGAAACACTTCAACCTGCCGCGCGAGCACCTGCTCGAAATCATCGACGGCATGGCGATGGATCTCAACCAGAACCGCTATCTCGACTACAAGGCGCTGCACCTGTACTGCTACCGCGTCGCCAGCGTGGTCGGTCTGCTGTGCGCCGAAATCTTCGGCTACCAGGACCGGCAGACGCTCAAATACGCCCACGATCTGGGCCTGGCCTTTCAGCTCACCAACATCATCCGCGACGTCGGCGAGGACGCGCGGCGTGGTCGCGTGTATCTGCCGCTCGACGAACTCAAGCGCTTCAACGTGCCGCTGACCGACATCCTCGACGCGAAATACAGCGACCAGTTCCGCCAGCTCATGGAATTCCAGATCGCCCGCGCCGAGCAGATCTACGACCAGGCCATGGCCCATCTGCCGGCCGGCGACCGCAAGGCGCAGCGCGCCGGCCTCATGATGGCGGCCATCTACCGCGACCTGCTGAAGGAGATCAAGGCCGACGGCTGTCTGGTGCTCGACCGGCGCACCTCGCTGACGCCACTGCGCAAGCTCTGGCTGGCGCTGGGCGTCTGGTGGCGCGAGTAGGACTGAGAGGGTGAAGGCTGGGGAGATGCATGTCGCCGTGATCGGCGGCGGGTTTGCCGGGCTGGCGGCAGCGGCGGAACTCGCGGCGCGCGGCGTGCGCGTGACGGTGTTCGAGGCTTCGCGCGTGCTCGGCGGCCGGGCGCGCACGGTCACGTTGCACGATCATGCGCTCGACAACGGCCAGCACATCCTGATCGGCGCATATGCCGAAACCTTGCGCCTCATGCGACTGGTCGGCGCCAATGTCGAACAACGTCTGCTGCGCCAGCCGCTGCTGCTCGACTACCCGGGCGCCCTGCGCATCGCCGCCCCGCGTCTGCCGGCGCCGCTGCATCTGGCCTGGGCGCTGCTCGGCGCGCGTGGCCTGAGCTGGCGCGAGAAATTCGCCGCGATCCGTTTCATGCAGGGCCTCCAGCGCACGGACTTCAAGCTCCCCGCCGCACTCGCCCGGGCCAGCGTCACCGAGCTGCTCGACGCCTATCACCAGCCCGCGCGCCTGCGCATCTATTTGTGGGACGCGCTATGCGTCGCCGCGCTGAACACCCCGGTCGAAAGCGCCGCCGCGCAGGTGTTCGCCAACGTGCTGCGCGATAGCCTGGCCGCCACGCGCGCGGCAAGCGACTTGCTGCTGCCGCGCACCGACCTCGGCGCGGTGTTTCCCGAACCCGCCGCGCGCTTCATCTTCGCTCACGGCGGTACAGTGCTGCGCAACACCGCGATCCAGGAAATCCGCCAGGCCACCACGCCGCAAGGCGACCGCTTTCTGCTGCAGGGTGCGACGGAAGGCCTGCCACACGGCCCGTTCAGCCATGTCATCCTGGCCACGGCGCCCTACCATCTGCGCCCACTGCTGGCCGGCCTGCCGCAGCTCGACGCACTGCGCGGCGAGCTCGCCGCGCTCAAGTACGAACCCATTGTGACCTGCTATCTGCGCTACCCGGATCACATCCGCCTGCCGCAGCCCATGCTCGGCCATGCCGACGGCCTCATGCAATGGCTGTTCGACCGTGGCCAGCTGGGCGGTCCCAAGGGCCTGCTGGCCGCCGTGATCAGCGCACGCGGCCGGCATCTGGAGCTATCGAACCACGAGCTCGCCGTGCATATCCACGCCGAAATCGCCGCGCTGCTGGGACCGCAAGTTCACCTGCCCGCCCCGCTCTGGTCACAAGTCATCAACGAAAAACGCGGCACCTTCTCCTGCACCGCCGACGCATGCCGCCCGCCCACCCGCACCGCCCTGCCCGGCCTGCTGCTGGCCGGCGACTACGTCGCCAGCGACTACCCCGGCACCCTCGAATCGGCGATCCGCAGCGGCGTCAGCGCGGCGCACGCCGTCACTGACGCGACCTGACACACGTCAAAATCATATGGCATAACCAGTTTATTGCTCGATCAGCGCCCAGCCTTGCTGGGCGCACCGATTAGCTTTGAAATTCCGGCCGTGCTAGAAAACAAAATACAAGCACCACGACCGGCAAGGGCTACAGGCAAATCCGGCCAATTCAACGAATACCAATGGCATTGACCTGCGCACGATTGCCTACGCACGGTGCTGTAGGTCGGATTTCAATTCGACATGTCGGGCCGAAGCCCGACCTTGTATCTTTCTTCCCGTGGTGGTTAGCTCCCATCACACGAAGTAGAGGCAGCTTGAGCCCAACCATAAGGCACGACCTACATGGAACCGGGGGCTGGGGGCTGGCACAGGACGGCGTCGAGGGCGGCCTGAGTCTGCGTGAGCAGGAAATCGATCTCGTCGTCGCTGATCACATACGGCGGCATGAAGTACACGGTGGCGCCGATCGGGCGCAGCAGTACGCCGCGTTCGAGGGCGGCCGAGAACATCCGGCGGGCGAACAGCGGATCGGCGCTATCGACTTCGAAGGCCCAGATCATGCCCCGGTTGCGGAAATTGCGGACGCGCGGATGGGCACGCAAACCGGCGGCGCGTGCGGTGAGCCGTGCGGCGCGCGCATGGTTGGCGTTCAGCACGTTGTCGGTGGCGAAGATGTCCAGGGTCGCCAGCGCCGCGCGGCAGGCGAGCGGATTGCCGGTGTAGGAATGCGAATGCAGAAAACCGCGCGTCACTTCGTCGGCGTAGAAGGCCTGATAGATCGCGTCGCGCGTCATGACCAGCGACAGCGGCAGGTAACCGCCGCTGATGCCTTTCGACAGGCACAGGAAATCCGGCCAGATGCCGGTCTGCTCGCAGGCGAAGAAGCTGCCGGTGCGACCGCAACCCACGGCGATTTCGTCGGCGATCAGATGCACGCCGTGGCGGTCGCAGCTGGCGCGCGCCAGGCGCAGGTATTCGGGGTCATACATGCCCATGCCGTTGGCGCACTGCACCAGGGGCTCGACGATCAGCGCGGCAATTTCGGTGTGATGTTCGGCCAGATAGGCATCGAGTGCGGCAGCACAGCGCCGGGCATAGGCTTCGGCGCGCTCGCCGGGCGCGGCCAGACGCGCATCGGGACTCGGCACCGTCGTACCGCCACGCAGCAGTGGCGCATAGGCCTCGCGAAACAGCGCCACATCGGTGACGGCCAGCGCACCGACCGTCTCGCCGTGATAACTGCCAGCCAGATTCAGGTAGCGGTTCTTCTGTGGCTGGCCGCTGTTGCGCCAGTAATGCTGGCTCATCTTGAGGGCGATTTCGACCGCTGAGGCGCCATCCGAGGCGTAGAAGCAGTGGCCTAGCGCATGGCCGGTCAGCGCCGCGAGACGTTCGGAGAGTTCAACCACCGGACCATGCGTGAACCCGGCCAGCATGACGTGTTCGAGCTTGTCGAGTTGATCGCGCAAGGCGGCATTGATGCGTGGGTTAGCGTGGCCGAACAGGTTCACCCACCAGGAACTCACGGCATCGAGAATACGCTTGCCGGCGAAATCGTACAGCCAGACGCCCTCCCCGCGCTCAATGGGCGTCAATGGCAGGGTTTCGTGCAGTTTCATCTGCGTGCACGGATGCCAGACGGCGGCCAGGCTGCGCTGCAGCAGCAGCTGGTTGGCGACATCCGAAGAGGTGTCGCTGCGGGGGAATTCTGAAAAATGGTCGCTCACGTCATTCATGGCCGGCTGCCGAAAAGCGCCGGAACAGGCTCAAACTCGAATCCGGCATTCTAAACAACCGCTTGGCGAATAAGCCAAATCCGGCCCGGCAAATAGAGGAAATTTTGTCTGTCAAGGCTTGACTTATACACAAAAAACCGCTGTATGGCGTAAAACCTCAGGTTCATTGACCTTGGTCTAACACACTTCGAATACGCGCAACAAGCACATGATTTTATTGCATTTTATTGAGTGCCCGTTTTTCCAGCAAAGTGACAAAGTCCATTACCGGACGGTAACTTAGGTGTTAATTCAACCTATAATACACAAAGTTATCCACAGAATTTGTGGGTAAAGAAACAAACCCTTTGCGCTCAGGGAATTGGCGCAGAATCTGGACGATCCACGCGATGTTTCACGACTTGGGAATCGGACGACGGCGCTCAAAGGACAAGGGCAAATTTTTGAACAGCTGGCCGATCAATCCGCTCAATGAATCGGCCCAACTGCGCGGATCGCGAATTGCTCAGCCCTGAGCTGCGCAGAAATTCCGCCATTCAGAAATGATTGCGCACGGCACCGTCGCCTGCGGCCCCTGACACACAACGTGTCCGCTGCGGCTGCAATAGTCGCAGAAGAAATCGCGCAACATTTCATCGAACTGCTGCTGAAGTTTGGGTGAATCGGCAAGATCGCGGGCAAAATTGATGATCAAGGCGATGGTTTTCCTGTCCTCGTCGCTGCGCACGGATTTCGCCCATTGCTCGGCCACCAGCGCCACGGCCGCGTAATCGATGACCGGCCGCACTGCAGTCTTTTGACGTCTTGAAGCCAAGTCGATCACATTCATGATGATTCCTCTAACGCGCATGAAGCCAGCGGCACCCACGAAGAATGAAACAGCGCAAATTCTGAATTCCCGCCCCCCCCACTCCGTACCGTCCAATACTGGCCGAGCGATGGGGGCCCGGATTCACCGCATCCACTTCAATTCTTGTCGGCAAACAGTACTCTGTCAAGAAAACTTTTCATTACGCAACAAAGGGTTACGACTTTAGTTATAAAGCCGGAATAGCCATCCGGCTTGCCACCTCGACAACCGCCTGGCCTGCCGCGCACGCAACCCATTGTGATGCCTGCAAATTCACGCGCTGTCACAAAAAAGCGCTATCAAATTGCATGACGGCAGAGTAGACTTTTCCACTCCCGACACCGGAGATCCCGAACATGCAACGCACCTTGCCAAGCCTCACCCGCCTGATGTTTGCCGCCGCAACACTCCTGACGCCCATGCTGGCCAGCGCGCACGATGGCGCCGGAATGGCCAGCGGTTTTCTGACCGGCATGCTGCATCCGCTGAGCGGCCTGGATCATCTGTGCGCCATGCTCGCCGTCGGTCTCTGGGCCGCCCAGCTGGCGCAGCAGGCATCCGTCCGCGCGGTCGGCCAGGTGCACCGGCGCCATGCGGTCTGGGGCCTGCCCTTGGCCTTTGTCACCACCATGATCATTGGCAGCCTGCTGCCGGCATCCGGATTCGCTGCGCCTTTCGTCGAACAGGGCATTGTCGCTTCGCTGTTCGTACTGGGCTTGCTCATCGCCTTCAGCATGCGCCTGCCGTTCGCTGCCAGCCTCGTTCTGGTCGGCCTGTTCGCGCTGTTTCACGGCCATGCGCATGGCGCCGAAATTCCGCCGACGGCTTCCGGCTTCGCGTATATCTGTGGCTTTGCACTCACCACGGCGCTGCTGCATCTGACCGGCGTCGGCGGTGCTGCCTGGCTGCAAGCCAGCGCACGCCCGCTGGCAATCCGCGCGGCCGGCGCACTGATTGCCGCGCTTGGCAGCTTCCTGTGGTTTGCTCCGGCCCTGTAGGACCAACCAGGGTGCGCAGAACGTGGATTCCGAGCAGCATTACCTGACCCCGCTCTTCGAACCGAGATCGATTGCGATCATCGGCGCTTCGGAACGCCAAGGATCGATCGGCGCGACACTGGCGCGCAACATGCTCGACACGCGTTATGAAGGCAAGCTGTTTTTCGTCAATCCCAAACATTCCCGGGTCTATGGCCAGCCTTGCCATGACTCGGTTGAAAGCCTGCCGCAGCGTCTCGATCTGGCGGTGATTTGCACATCCACGCGCACCATTACCGCCGTCGCCGAAGCGTGCGGGCGCGCGGGCGCGCGCTGCGCCATCATCGTCACGGAATTGATTGGCGAAAGCGCGGTGCGCACGGCCACGCTCGAACGCAAGCTGCAGGAGATCGCCCGCCGCTATCACATGCGTCTGCTGGGGCCGGACTGCCTGGGCATCATGCGCCCGGCGCATGGGGTCAATCTGAGCCATGCGCATGTCAGCGCCCACCCGGGCAGCATCGGCCTGATCGCGCAATCGGGCGCCTTATGCACGGCATTTCTCGACTGGGCGCAGCCCAACAACGTCGGCTTTTCCGCCGTGGCGACGCTGGGTACATCGAGCGATATCGACTTCGGCGAGGTTCTCGATTATCTGGTGGCCGACACCCGCACCAAGAGCATTCTGCTGTACATCGAGGGCATCAAGAATGCGCGCCGCTTCATGAGCGCCTTGCGCGCCGCGGCGCGCTGCAAGCCCGTGCTGCTCATCAAGGTCGGCCGCCATCCGGCCGGTGAACTAGCGGCGCTCTCGCATATTGGCGCACAACCCGGCGACGACGATGTCTTCGATGCCGCGCTGCGCCGTGCCGGCGTCGTCCGCCTGTACACGATCGGCCAGATGTATGCGACCGCACAGGCCTTGCTCGCCCACTTCCGGCCGCGCGGCAACCGGCTGGCCATCATCACCAATGGCGGCGGTCCCGGGGTCATGGCCGCCGATCATGCCGACGCCATCGGCATTCCGCTGGCGCAACTGACTGCGCACACGCTGACGCAGATCGAGACGGTCGTCCCCGCCGGCTGGTCGCGCGGCAACCCGGTCGATATCGGCGGCGCTGCCGACCCGCACCGGTATGCCGTCGCCCTCAAAGCCTGCCAGGACGATGAGAACGTCGATGGCATCCTGACCCTGCTGACGCCGCAGGCCCTGACCGACCCGACGCAAACGGCGCGCGCCATCATCGAACTCGCCCACAAGTCGGACAAGCCGATCGTCACCTGCTGGATGGGCGAGCAACAGGTCACCGAGGCGCGCCTGCTGTTCAAGGGGGCGGGGATTCCAACCTTCCGCACGCCCGAGCCGGCCGTCGATCTGTTCTCGCACATCAGCAATTTTTTCCGCAATCAGCAATTGCTCATGCAAACGCCGGCGGCCGTCTCGAACCAGGAAAACCACACGCCACCACGTCTTGAAAGTGCGCGCCTGGTCATCGAAACCGCGTTGCAGGAAGGCCGTCGGACGCTCAGCGAAATGGAATCCAAGGCGCTGCTGGCGGCATTCCAGATTCCGATCGCCCAGACCATGGTGGCGCGCTCGCCCTCCGAGGCCATGGTGCTGGCCGAAGAAATCGGCCTCCCCGTGGCCATGAAAATCGACGCCACGCTTCCGGGCAACAAGAGCGACTGCGGCGGCGTGCGTTTGAATCTCGCCAATCTGGCTGCCGTGCGCGATGCGTATCAGGAAATCCTTGCGGCAGTGCGCAGCACGCATCCAGACACCCGCATCAATGGCGTGGCCATTGAGCCGATGATCGTCAAGCCGAATGGCCGCGAGCTCAGCATCGGCGTGATTCAGGACGGCATTTTCGGGCCGACGATCACGCTGCAACCCAGCGGCCCGGGCGAGCTGGGTTGCGGCAAGCGCGCCGTCGCCCTGCCGCCGCTCAATCGTTACCTGATCCATGACATGCTCGAATCGAGCAGCGCCGCCGCCTATCTGAACGGCTCTCTGGGCGCCTATCGCAGCCTGCCGCCGGCCAACCGCGCCGCCATCGAGACCGTGCTGCTGCGCGTCTCGGAGATGGCCTGCGAGCTGCCCTGGATTCGCACGCTCGAAATCAACCCGTTGATCGTCGACGAACAGGGCGCGGTCGCCGCCGATGCACGCATTGTGATCGGCAACACGCCCATCATGGCCGGCCGCTACGATCACATGGCAATCCACCCCTATCCTGCCCAACTCGTGACGAGTTTTCAGACAGCGGACGGGCAACTCGTCACAATCCGCCCGATTCGTCCCGAGGATGCGCAGATGGAACAACGTTTCGTGCAGGGACTATCATCCGAAACACGCTATTTCCGCTTCATGAACTCGATCCGCGAGCTTTCGCCGGCGCAGCTGATCCGCCTCACGCAGATCGATTACGATCGCGAAATGGCCTTCGTCGCCACGCTGCCGCAAGACGGTCACGAAGAGGAAATCGGCGTGGCGCGTTACGCCATCAACCCGGATGGCGAGAGCTGCGAATTCGCCATCGTCGTCGGCGATGCCTGGCAAGGCAAGGGACTCGCGCGCCGGCTCATGGGCGTGCTGATCGCTGCGGCGAAGAATCACGTAGGACTCAAGACCATGACCGGCGAGTTCCTGACCGAAAACCAGCGCATGCTCAAGTTCGTCAGCAGCCTGGGCTTCATCCTCTCGCCGCACCCGGAAGACGCCGGGCTCAAGCACGGCGTACTGGCGCTGAATTGAACCCAACACTCACGCGGCAGCGCTGCGGCTGGTGCGAAACCAGCCGCGATGCGCAAGACAAGGCCTTGTACATGGCCTATCACGACTGCGAATGGGGGGTGCCGCTGCACGACGAGCGCGCCCTGTTCGAGTTCCTGATCCTCGAAGGCGCCCAGGCCGGCCTGTCCTGGCTCACGGTCCTCAAGAAGCGCGCCAGCTATCGCACCGCCTTCGCCAATTTCGATGCCGCTCAGGTCGCCAGTTTCGACGCCGCACGCATGGCGCAGCTGCGCGAAAACCCCGGCATCATCCGCAACCGGCTGAAGATCGAGGCAGCCATCCGCAATGCGGCCGGCTACCTCGCCGTGCAACAGGAGTTCGGCAGCTTCGACCGTTATCTGTGGAATTTCGTGGACGGCCAGCCGATTCAGAATTGCTGGCGCGATCTGGCCGAGCTGCCGGCCGAAACCGCGCTGTCGCGCACCCTCTCGCGCGACCTGCAGCAGCGCGGCTTCAAATTCGTCGGCCCGACCATCTGCTATTCACTCATGCAGGCCGTCGGCCTCGTCAATGACCACCTCGTCGGTTGTTACCGCTACCGCGAGCTTAATCCGGACGCCTAAGCCGATAATGAGCTCGGCCAGTTTCATGACGCCCAATGTTTACTCGACGTGAAACGCGATGCGTTCGATCTTCTGCTCGTGCATGTTGAATTCGAAGAAAGCCACGCCACGCCGTTTGACGCCCTGATCTTCCAGCGTCATGGTGGCGGTCACGTAATTCCCTGACGACATGATCTTGCTCAGCGTGAGCTGGCCCGGACAGGCGGCAAATTGTTCGATGCCGAGCGGTGGCGTATTGGCCGGCACGGCGGCGCCGCGAAATCCCGGGCTCAGGAGCGCGCGCAGGCGCTGGGCATTCTTCTGATTGAAGGCGTCGACGCAGGCCGCGACTTGATCCTTACCGGTCTGGCCAATGCTGAACACGGCTTTCATGAAGCCCAGCATGCCGCCGAAGCCGAGATTGGTGATCATGCGCCCGGTGGCTTTCATGACTTCCATGACACTGGCAAAGCCGAAGGACATCTGCTGCTTGAGCATCGGCGCGAGTTCCCAGTGCGCGGCCAGGCGCTGCACCTTGAGTTCGCCGCCCTGCTCGATGAGTTCGTAATGCGCGTGCATGGGCGCATACACCGTGACCTTGGGGCTCATCTTGATTTCGATGGTCATGTCGCGCACCACGCTCATGCCACAGACGACATCCTGATCGACATGAAAGACCAGTTGCATGGGCTTGATGTAGGTGTCGAAGAAGCGGCCGAGCGGCGTGTTGTCGCGCAATCCGGCGCGCGCGTCGTACAGACCGCTGATGACGGGGGTTGAGCCGACAGGATCTTCGACCACGTTGTAGCGCGCGAAAATCGACATCCAGGCAGCTTTGTCGTGAATCGCCACGGCTTGCGGCGATTTCATGACGGTATTCAGGCAATCTTCACGAGTATATGCGGTCATCTTGGAATTCCTTGCAGAAACACGGCAGAACTTGGCATATTAGCCCAAACCTGCCCCGCCCCAGTCGTCCGGGGCGTGGCGAATCCCCAGAATGAGGAATAAATCCGGCGATACCGGCCCATGATTCAATGACTTAATCGCGCAGATCGTGGTAGCGCAGGTTTTCCACGAATTGCTGAATCTCGTTTTCCGGCGCCCGCGTCAGCAAACTCACGCCAATAATGCAGACGAAACCTGCCGCGACGCCAAAAATGCCACTCGATATCGGCTGGATGTCGAACCAGGCCGCGGCCATCGATCCGCCGAAGAACGGGTGTGTGATGAAGGTGTAATACAGCGTGACGCTCAGCCCGACCAGCATGCTGCTCACGGCGCCCCACTGGTTGGCGCGCTTCCAGAACACGCCGCAAACCAGCGCCGGGAAGAATCCCGCCGCGGCAATCGAGAACGCCAGCCCGACCATGAACAGGATGTTGTCGGGCTTCAGCGACGCCACCCAGGCCGCGAGTACGGCGACAAACAGCAGCACGGCTTTGGAAATCAGCAAGCGCCGCTGGGTGGGCGCCGACGGGTTGAGAACCTTGTAATACACATCGTGCGACAGCGCATTGGCGATCGTCAGCAACAATCCGTCCGCGGTCGACAGCGCTGCGGCCAGCCCCCCCGCGGCAACCAGACCCGAGATTACATACGGCAAACCGGCGATCTCCGGTGTGGCAAGCACGATCACATCGGCCGAAAGCGTGAGTTCGGCCAGCTGCAGGATGCCATCGCCATTGATGTCCTCGATTTGCACGAGTCCGACACGCGCCCAGGAGGCGATCCAGTTCGGCAAGGTGGCAATGCTCGAACCGACCAGGTTGTGATACACCTCCCACTTGGCGAAAACGGCATAGGCCGGCGCCGTCAGGTACAGCAGCGAGATGAAAAACAGCGACCAGAACACCGAGGTCCGCGCTTCGCCCACCGAACTGGTGGTGTAGTAACGGATCAGCACATGCGGCAAGGCGGCCGTGCCGATCATCAGGCAAATCACCAGCGCGATGAAGTTGCGCCGCGCGATCTCGGGCGCCATGTCGGTCGGCTTGCCATCGCTTGAAATGCGCCCGGCCTCGGCGCTTGCACCAGGGAAAGCAGCCGCGTTGCCT
>JBPOIN010000155.1:0-6309 GCA_052034445.1 Pseudomonadota bacterium
CGCCCAACGCTGGGCCGACCAGTTCGCGGCCGGCGCCGACGGCGTGGTCATCCACGCCAGCACACCGACGCAGTTCGCCCCAGTGCTCGACGCTTACGCCAAAATCCGCGACGCCAAACGTTTCGCAGGACGCACCAACCGGCCGTGCTGATGGTCCGCGCGGCCGTCAATGGCTGGCATCGCGAGGCCCTATGGTAAAATCATCGTTTTTCGTGATTCGGCTCCCATAAAGGCTTCCGCGATGTCCGGCAACACTTTCGGCACCCTGTTTTGCGTCACCTCCTTTGGCGAATCGCACGGCCCGGCCATCGGTTGCGTGGTCGATGGCTGCCCGCCCGGGCTGGCGCTCTGCACGGCCGACATCCAGGCCGAACTGGACCGGCGCAAGCCCGGCACCTCGCGCCATGTCACGCAGCGCCGCGAACCCGACAGTGTTGAAATCCTCTCCGGTGTCTTCGAGGGCAAAACCACCGGTACCCCCATCGCGCTGCTGATCCGCAACGAGGACCAGCGCAGCAAGGATTACGGCAATATCCACGAGACCTTCCGCCCGGGCCATGCCGATTACACCTACTGGCAGAAATACGGCATCCGCGACTATCGCGGCGGCGGCCGATCTTCGGCGCGCGAAACCGCGGTGCGCGTGGCTGCCGGCGCCATCGCCAAGAAGTGGCTGGCCGAACGCTATGGCATCAGGATCAGGGGCTGCATGACCCAGCTCGGCGCGATCGAGATTCCGATCAAGGACTGGAGCGCCGTGAGTGAAAACCCATTTTTCGCCGCCGACGCGAGCCTGGTGCCGCAACTCGAAGAGGCCATGGACGCCCTGCGCAAGGCCGGTGATTCGATCGGCGCCAAGATCAGCGTGGTGGCCGAAAACGTCCCGGTCGGCTGGGGCGAGCCCGTGTATGACCGTCTCGACGCCGACATCGCCCATGCGATGATGGGCATCAACGCCGTCAAGGGCGTCGAGATCGGCGCCGGCTTCGACTGCATCACGCAAAAGGGCAGCGAGCATGGCGACGAACTCACACCCGCCGGCTTCCTCTCGAATCATGCCGGCGGCATTCTGGGCGGCATTTCGAGCGGCCAGGACATCCGCGTGAATATCGCCATCAAGCCAACGTCGAGCATCCGCATCGCACGCCACTCGATCAATCTGCAGGGCGGGCCGACCGAAGTCGAAACCCATGGCCGTCACGACCCCTGCGTGGGCATTCGCGCCACGCCGATCGCCGAAGCCATGCTGGCGCTGGTGCTCATCGACCATGCCTTGCGCCATCGCGCGCAGTGCGGCGATGTGACCTGCCCAACGCCGCGGATTCCGGCCCGCCCCGGACAACCCTGATTGATGCGCCGGCAGCCGGCCGCGAAAGAGCGAAAATTCCCGTTTTCATTGCAACAACCATAAAGGAAAATTTCATGAGCACGCCCAACCATCACGATCTGCACAATGAATTCACCGAATTCAAGGACGAAATCCATGTCCTGAAGACCGGCAACCACCATTTTGCCCGCCTGTTCGACGAATATCACACCGTCAACCGCGAAGTGATCGTCCTCGAAGGCAAGAACACGCCGGTGACCGACGAGGCGTTCGAAGTTCTCAAGAAGCAGCGCCTCAAGCTCAAGGACGAGCTGTACGCCATGCTGCAAGCCCAGAAATCGGCCTGATCGCACCGTAATGCCGGGCGTGCGCAAGTGATTTGCCCCTGCGCACGCCCACACCACACCATGTCCTGACGGCGCCGCCTGACGCGGCATGCCGCACTCACCGCCCCGCGCCTTCGGGCCACCCCCTCCCCGCCCAGCCGCCTGACCCATGCCTTACTGGCGCCTGTCTTCCTGGTATTTCTTCTACTTCGCCTTCATCGGCGCTTTCACGCCCTATTTCGGCGTGTACCTGCAATCCCTTGGTTTCTCGGCCTGGAACATCAGCCTGCTGCTGACGCTGCTGCAGGTGATGCGCCTGTTCGCCTCGAATCTGTGGAGCTGGCTGGCCGACCGCATCGGCAGAAAGACCCCCATCGTCTGCGGCGCCACGGCGCTGTGCCTGACCAGCTTTGCGAGCTTCTTCTTCACTACGAGTTTTCCGGGCGTCTTCATCGGCATGACGCTGATGGCGTTCTTCTGGAGCGCCTCGCTGCCACTCATCGAAACCCTCACCCTCGCGCATCTGCGTCACCAGACCGAGCGCTACGGCAGTGTCCGTGTCTGGGGTTCGCTGGGCTTCGTCGCCGCGGTGCAGGGCATCGGCGCGCTGCTGGACGTAATGCCGCTGACCAGCCTGCTATGGACCTCGGCCGCGCTGCTGGTCGGCTTGCTGGCCGGCTCGCTGTTGCTGCCCGAGGCGCCGCAGACACAGCCCGGCGCAATCAACGCAGCCGGCGCCAGTACAGAACCGGCAATGACAGACAGCGCTCCACACCCGGCGACCATCACCGACATCCTGCGTCAGCCGCAGGTGTTCGCGCTGCTCATGGCGAGCTTCCTGATGTCGGCGGCGCATGGCGCACTGTATGTGTTCTATTCGATCCATCTGGTCGATCACGGCTACAGCAAGACGCTGGTCGGCGGCCTGTGGTCACTCGGTGTGATCGCCGAAATCCTCGTTTTCATGGTCATGCCGCGCCTGCTCAAGCGCTACAGCCTGCGCACCATCCTGCTGGTGAGCTTTGCCTGCGCCGTGCCGCGTTTCCTGATGATCGGCTGGGGCGCGGATTCGCTGGCGATCCTGCTGCTGGCGCAGGTGCTGCACGGTGCAACCTTTGGCGCCTTTCATGCGGCCATGGTCGCCGCAATGCACCACCACTTTCCGGGGCACCTGCAAACCCGTGCCCAGGCGCTCTACGGCAGCATCTCGTTCGGTGCCGGCGGCATGCTCGGCGGCCTGCTGAGCGGCCAGACCTGGGATCTGCTTGGTCCGGGCTGGACCTACTCGATCGCCGCGCTGTTCGCGCTCGCCGGTTACGAATACATCCGGCGCGGCACGCGCCCGGCATGACAGGCACCACAACCGGCGGTTATTTTCCCGCCATTCTCTGCGTCATCTGCGACTCGCCGATCGACGCCCTGATCGCCCTGTGCGTCGCACGCACCGATGCGATGGCCCTCGTAACCGCCGCCCGCAGCCACGGCCACGCGCATTGCCTGGTCGCACGCCTGCATGGCGGCCGGCCGATCGCCGTGCTGCAGACTCCCGATGGCCGCTGGGCCGCCTGCAATGCGTTTGTCGACGAACTGTTTGCCACCCCCCAAGCGGCGGAAAGAAAGCTCCAGACCCTGCTCAAGCGCGGCCGGCGCGGCTATGTCGGACAGCTCCAGACGCCGGCGATTTAACGCACTCCACAACAGTCGTTTTACGGTGGGATCGCCGCCACTGACGTGACTCGAGGCAGTATCACTTGACGCCAGATTGTCTCCAGCTCTTCTGCCGGAGCATTCTCACCCATGCGTTTCAGGATGCCTTCGGCTGACAAATCAACGTGATCATCAATGGCTATCCCATGTCTCTCCACGCAACGACGTGCACAATGAAGACGACAGCCATCAAGCACCACGATTCGGCAGGCGCATCGAGCCAATTGCAAGATTGCCGGGACATCGCCGCCAAGACCGGCGACGCAGGACATCCGGGCATAGCCATGCCGGTCAAGTCGCACAGCCAGGTCGTTGGCCATCTGAGCTGCTCCGGAACAGCCTGAACAGGCATAAACCAAAGGCAAAGATGCGGTGGCCAACGGCGCCGGGGCTGTATTTCTCTGGAGGAGACGCGCGGTATGAGGTGATGACATGGATGAACGGATGCAAAAATTTGCGGCAACTGAACGAAACAGAATTTTGAAGACTGAACGTGACCGGCGCATTGCATTTTCGTTTCGATTCAGCCATCTGCTGATCATTTTGCGGTAACTAAAACCGACCAGAATTCCTGCCCTGAGCGCCGATGAGAAATGCGCTTTAAACCACAGCCAACTGGCGCAATCCAGCGCCATCAGCAAACCTCGATCTGTAATAGCCAGGTACAAGGAAGTCATCATGAAAGACAATCATTTTTTCGCCACAAAGTCACTGCGCCACACCGCGCCTGATGCCGACGACATCGGCCACAACGATTCCGCCAATCCGACATTTGCATCGGTACTGAATATCCGTCTGAATCGCCGCGGCTTCATGCTTGGCGGCGCCGGTTCTGGCGCAATGGCCATGCTGGGAAGCTTGTCAGGACTTTCGCTGACCGGCTGCATTACCGATGACAGCACAGCGCAGGCCGCCACAAACACCACCGAAAAGCTGCTTGGTTTCACGGCGGTGACGAAGAATCTGAATGACGTCGTGACGGTGCCGACCGGCTACAGCGTTGCGGTGCTCTGCGCGCTCGGCGATCCTCTTATCGCCGGCGTGGCCGCCTACAAGAACGACGGCAGCGACGACAATTTCGAGCAGCGCTTCGGCGATCATCACGATGGCATGGAGTACTTCGGCCTGTCGGCCAGCGGCACGCCTGACACGGGCGCCACCGACCGCGCGCTGATCGGCATGAATCACGAGGCGACGACCGACCAGAGTTACACGTCGTACTTCCTGCACGCCAACGGCGGCACCGCCTCGCTGCCGCGCCCGGCGGCCGAGGTCGACAAGGAAATGGCGATCCACGGCGTTTCGGTGTTCGAGCTGCGCAAGACCAGCGGCAAGTTCGCCTATGTCCAGGATTCCGCATTCAACTTCCGCGTGCATCAACAGACGGTGGTCGATTTTTACGGCCCGGCGCGCGGCCATGCCCTGCTGAAGACGAAGTTCGACACGGCCGGACAGACGACGCGCGGCACCCTCAACAACTGCGGCACCGGGCGCACGCCGTGGGGCACGCTGCTCACCGGCGAGGAGAACTGGGCCGGTTATTTCACGCGCGGCAGCGCCGACGATGCGGCGCGCGGCAATGACAAGAGCGTCACCTCGCTCAACCGCTACGGCCGCAAGCAGGGCGATGCCAGCCGCCATGGCTGGGAGACGGGCGGCAGCGACGACAAGTACCGACGCTGGGACATCAGCCGGACCGGCGCGTCCAGCGACGGCTCCGACGATTACCGCAATGAGCTGAATGGCATGGGCTACATCGTCGAGATTGATCCCTATGACAAGGCCCAACGGCCGCGCAAGCGCAGCGCGCTGGGCCGCTTCGCCCACGAGGCCGCGTCGTTCGGCAAGCCCGTCGCCGGCAAGCCGCTGGTCGTCTATCAGGGCGACGACGCACGCAGCGAATACATCTACAAGTGGGTCTCGGCCGAGAACTGGAGCGCGGCCGACGCCACGCCGATCGATCGACTCGCCGTGGGTGACAAGTACCTCGACAACGGCAAGCTGTATGTCGCGCGCTTCAACGCCGACGGCAGCGGTGACTGGCTGGAGCTGTCGATCGCCAACACGGCGATTTCCGGCTATGCCTCGTACGCCTTTGCCGACCAGGCCGATGTTTGCATCAATGCCCGGCTGGCAGCCGATGCGCTGGGCGCGACGAAGATGGATCGCCCCGAGTGGAGCTGCGTCAATCCGGCCAACGGCGAGGTGTATTTCACCCTGACCAACAACACCAATCGCCGCCTCAGCCCGACCGGCTCGCAGGTCGCGCCCGATCCGGCCAATCCGCGTGTCTATAGCGATGTCAAGGGCACCACCTCGGTGACCACCGGCAACGTCAATGGCCACATCATCCGCATCAAGGAAGTCGGCGGCGAGCCCGCGGCGAGCGGCTTTACCTGGGACGTCTACCTGTTCGGCGCCGAAACCGGCGCGGGTTCGGCGATCAACCTGTCGAGCCTGACCGACGACCAGGATTTTTCCAGTCCCGATGGTCTGGTCTTTTCGCGGTCGACCGGCATCTGCTGGATCCAGACCGACGATGGCGCCTATACGGATGTCACCAACTGCATGATGCTGGCCGCCCTCCCGGGTCAGGTCGGCGATGGCGGCTCGGTGAAGGTGTCGGGGACCAACGTGACGACGTATCTGGGGAAGAAGCCGACGGCCGACACGCTGAAGCGCTTCCTGGTCGGACCGGTCGGTTGCGAAATCACTGGCGTCTGCGAATCGCCGGACGGCAAGACGATGTTCATCAACATCCAGCATCCGGGCGAAACCACGGCGCTGGCGGACATCGGCAATCCCGCCAAGTACACCAGCCACTGGCCGGGCAATGCCGGCTACGGCGCGGGTGGCGCCTCGGCGCGGCCGCGCTCGGCGACCATCGTCATCACCAAGGACGACGGCGGCCGCGTCGGCAGCTGATGTTGGCAATACCGGCTGGTGTGA
>JBPOIN010000027.1:0-22008 GCA_052034445.1 Pseudomonadota bacterium
TTTTCCGGCGCGATCAGGCGGTATTCGGCGAGTTCTTCGTTGAGCGTTATCGCGCCGTCGGCGACGACGTGGTAGGCGATGAGGACTTCATGCTTGCGCTGGAAGGGGTAGACGCCGATCAGCGTGACGCTGGAGGCAGCGAGATTCACTTCTTCCTGCACTTCGCGCGCGACGGCCTGTTCGGGCGTTTCGTCGCGTTCGAGGAAGCCGGTGATGAGGCCGAAGACGCCGGCGGCCCAGGCGTGGTTGCGCGCCAGCAGGATCTGGCCGCGATATTCGACGAGGCCGGCGACGACCGGCGCGGGGTTGTCCCAATGCACGAAGCCGCAGCCGGCGGCCGGGCAGGTGCGCCGCTGCGCGCCGCCGATCAGCTGTTCAAGCAGTGGCGTCGCGCAGTGGGGGCAGAACTTAAAGCGCATGATGCCGATCTTCACCCGCAGTGGATGAAACGCGCGCATGCCTCAGGGCCCACCCCCACCCGGCCTCCCCCGCGCGGGGGAGGTGTCCAATCGGCTCGCTGCGCTCAGGCATTTGACCCAGCGTCAAATTCGCTGTTTCAGGTTAAAGCCGCTGCTCAACCCAGGCTTTCACGGAAGCCAGTGCCTGGGCCAGATTTTCTGGCTGGGTGCCGCCGGCCTGGGCCATGTCGGCGCGACCGCCGCCCTTGCCGCCGACCTGCTGGGCGACGACATTCACGAGCTCGCCGGCCTTGACCTTGGTGTTGATGTCGGCGGTCACACCGGCGATCAGCGCCACCTTGCCATCGGCCACGCTGGCCAGCACCACGACGGCGCTGTGCAGCTTGTCCTTGAGCTTGTCGAGCGTTTCGCGCAGGGCCTTGGCGTCGGCGCCTTCAAGCTGGGTGACGAGCAGTTTGCTGCCCTTGATGTCGATGGCCTGGTCGACCAGATCCTCGCCCTGCGCGGCGGCAAGCTTGGACTTGAGGCGGGCGAGCTCCTTTTCGAGCGCGCGCACATTGTCGAGCGCCTGCGCCACGCGGGCGGCGGCATCCTGCGGCTGAGCCTTGAGCTGAGCGGCGATGTCGGCGAGTTGCCGGTCCATCTGCTGGACGTAATCCAGCGCGCCTTCGCCGGTGACGGCTTCGACACGCCGGATGCCGGCCGCCACGCCGCTCTCGGCGACGATCTTGAACAGGCCGATATCGCCGGTGCGCTTGACGTGGGTGCCGCCGCAGAGTTCGGTGGAGTACTCGTCCATGCCGACTACGCGCACCACGTCGCCGTATTTTTCGCCGAACAGCGCCATGGCGCCGGCCTGAATGGCTTCGTCATAACTCATGACGCGCGCGCTGACTTCGGCGTTGCGGCGGATCTCGCGATTCACCAGCGCCTCGACGCGCGCAATCTCGGCGCTGGTCAGCGGTTGCGCATGCGAGAAGTCGAAGCGCGTGCGCTGCGCATCGACCGAGGAGCCCTTCTGTTGCACATGCGCCCCGAGCACTTCGCGCAGCGCCGCATGCAGCAGGTGGGTGGCCGAATGGTTCCATTCCGCGCGCGCCCGCTGGCTGGCATTCACGCGCGCCATGACGCGCTCGCCGACCGCCAGGGTGCCGGACTTGAGGCGGCCCTGATGGCCGAACACGTCGCCCTGGATCTTCTGCGTATCGGTAACTTCGAACAGCGTTGTGCACACTGAGCCGCGCACCAGTTCGCCGGCATCGCCGACCTGGCCGCCGGATTCGGCGTAGAACGGCGTCTTGTCGAGCACCACGATGCCCACGCCGGGTTCGTCGGCGCGCAATTCATTGACGCGCCGGCCGTCGAGATACAGCGCCAGCACCGTGCCTTCTTCTTCCAGGGATTCGTAGCCGCGGAATTCGGTCGATTCGCCGTCGTATTCGACGCTGCCCTTCATCTTGAAGCTCGACGCGGCGCGCGCCATTTCGCGCTGGCGCTGCATGGCCTGCTCGAAGCCGGCTTCATCGACCACCACCTTGCGCTCGCGGCAGATATCGGCCGTCAGATCGAGCGGGAAGCCGTGGGTGTCGTAGAGCTTGAAGGCGGTTTCGCCGTCGAGGGTTTGCCGGCCCGGCGCCAACGCATTGAGGGCGGCTTCGAGAATTTCCATGCCGTTCTCGATGGTCTCGCCGAAACGCTCTTCTTCCTGGCGCAGCACGGCGGCCACCTGGGCGCGCACGGCGACGAGTTCGGGATAGGCCGCACCCATCACGTCGCAGAGCGACTCGACGAGCTTGTAGAAGAACGGCCGCTTCTGGCCCAGATGATAGCCATGGCGGATCGCGCGGCGGATGATGCGGCGCAGGACATAGCCGCGGCCGTCGGGGCCGGGAATGATGCCGTCGACGATCATGAACGAGCAGGCGCGGATGTGGTCGGCGATGACCTTGAGCGAGTTGTTGGCGAGATCCTGGCAATGGGTTTCGCGCGCCGCGGCGCCGATCAGGTGCTGGAACAGGTCGATCTCGTAGTTGCTATGCACGTGCTGCAGCACGGCGGCGATGCGCTCCAGGCCCATGCCGGTATCGACGCTGGGCTTGGGCAGCGGATGCAGAATGCCCTCCTCGTCGCGATTGAACTGCATGAAGACCAGGTTCCAGATTTCGATATAGCGGTCGCCGCTTTCGTCGGGCGATCCGGGCGGGCCGCCCCAGACTTCGGGACCATGGTCGAAGAAGATCTCGCTGCACGGGCCGCACGGGCCGGTATCGGCCATCTGCCAGAAGTTGTCCGAGGCGTACTTGGCGCCCTTGTTGTCGCCGATGCGCACGATGCGCTCGACCGGCACGCCGATTTCCTTGGCCCAGATGTCGTAGGCCTCGTCGTCCTCGGCATACACCGTGACCCACAGCTTTTCGACCGGCAGTTGATACACCTTGGTCAGCAGTTCCCAGGCGTAGTGAATCGCATCACGCTTGAAATAGTCGCCGAAGCTGAAATTGCCCAGCATTTCGAAGAAGGTGTGATGGCGCGCCGTGTAGCCGACATTTTCCAGGTCGTTGTGCTTGCCGCCGGCGCGCAGGCTGCGTTGCGAGGTCGTGGCGCGCGAATACGGGCGCTTTTCCTTGCCCGTGAACACATCCTTGAACTGCACCATGCCGGAATTGGTGAACAGCAGGGTCGGGTCGTTGCCCGGCACCAGCGAGCTGGAGGCAACCACGGTATGCCCCTTCGAGGCATAGAAGTCGAGGAATTTCTGGCGGATTTCGGCGCTATTCATGGCGTGCTCTGGAGTCCTGAGGGAAGCCGCGATTTTACCGTGAACGCCGCAGCCTTGAGCCATGGATGGCCGACCGCGCAAAACAAAACCGCCCGTCTCGCGTAGCGAGCGGGCGGTTGCGGAAGAGCGAGCAACAGAAACCAGGCAGCCTCAACGACCGCGATGCCGGCCCTTGCCCTGGTGCTGACGATCATGCTTCGCACGATGAATCGTCCGCGATTGCTGACTCAGCTCGCCCTGCAGCTGCGTGCGTTCCTGTTTGGTCACCACGCCATCGGCCTTGGCGGCTGCGGTATCGGCCTTGATCCGGTCTTCGCGTTTTTCCAGACGCGCGGCTTCGGGCGCCGTCAGCGCACCGGACTTGACGCCTTGATCGATGCGCTTTTCCTGATTCACGATGCGCTGATCGATGCCCGGTGTGGCGGCCGGATTACGCGCCGGGGCAGCGCTGGCGCTTTGCGACGCAGACGCCGCCGGGATGGCGGGCGCCGGCTGGGCGAGAACCGGCAGAGCCAGCGAGTAAACAAGCAACGCAGCGAGCGTGGTCTTGATATGCATTTGATTCTCCTGACTGTAGTGAAATGGGACAGCCCCATGCAGCCAATAACGCCGCGGCGCTGCTGGCGCTGACGCGAAAAGTGTAAGGCTTCGTAACAATCTCAGACTACGCTGCGGGGTCGAACAAATCCAGCCGATCCGTGAATATCGCCGCAACCCCGCGGTCAAACAGACGCTTCGCCGCCTCGGGCTGGTTGACCGTATAGCAGGCCAACGGCACGCCAGCCGCATTGACTTCAGCGATCTGGGCCTCTTCAAGGTGTGCCGCCGAACAATGCAGCGCCTGGCAGTCCAGCGCCTGCAGGCGCCCCAGCCAGTCGCCGGGGATATCCTCGACCAGCAAGGCACGCATCAACCCCGGGACCGCGCCGCGCGCGGCAGCCAGCGCGGACTCCGAAAACGAGGACAGCAGCACCGGAGCACGCTGTGGCATGGCGGCAAAACAATCCGCGATACAGCAGGCCACGGCGCCGCCGGTCGCCACGTCATGCCCCAGCGCGGGCTTGATCTCGACATTGGCGGCCAGGCCCAGCTCCTGACACAGTCGCAGCGCCTGTTCGAAGCTCGGCAGGGGTTCGCCGACAAAGGCGCGATGATGACGCCGCCCGGCATCCAGCGCCGAGAGCTTTTTCCAGGACGACTGGGCCACGCAGCCCTTGCCGCTGGTCGTCCTCTCCAGAGTTTCGTCATGGATCAGCAACGGCGTGCCATCCTTGCTCAGCATGACGTCGAATTCGACGGCGCGAAAACCCAGACGTGCCGCGAGACGCAAGCCGGCCAGCGTGTTCTCGGGGGCCAGCGCCCCGCCGCAGCGATGCGCAATGTGGCGCGGGTAGCGCCACAAGGGGAATTTTTTCTGCATTTATTTTCCTCCGCGTCCGCTGGCAAGCGGGCGATCCGCGAGCGAATTCACGCGCAACATCGCCTTGTCGAGCACTTCCTTGGCCGGACGACCGTCCGACCAGATGCGCGCCACTTCCTCGCCAACGATGGCGTGCATGCGCACCTGCGCATCGCCCTGCTTGGTGCGCGTGGTCAGCGGTTTGCGCTCGCTCAGACGCGGGCCGGCGGCCTGCAGCAATACGGCCGTGGCGCCATTGCCCTTGAGGCCAGCCCGGGCGATCTGCGTCATAGGCAGGTAGCCCGTGGCCTGCAGCCACTCCTGCTGCACCTGGGGGCGCAGGAGAAAGCTCACGAAACGCGCCATGATCCTGTAATCGTTTTTCTTGCCGCCCGCCAACACCCACAGCGCGGTGCCATTCGGCATCACCTTGCCGGGCGCTACGTCATGTACATCGTCGTAATACGGCAGCGGCGCCATGCCCACGGCGACACCGCTCTGCAGCGCGCGCTGATACAACGCCGACTCGCCTGTATACATCGAGCATTCGCCGCTGAGGAATTTCTGGTCAGCCTCGTTGCCAGGACCGAAATAATGAAAATAAAAACTCTTGTGCCAGCTCGCCAGCAATGCCAGATGTTTGACATTGACCAGGCGATTCAAAACGAGCTTCGGCACGCCATTCCTTTCGCGCAACGCAATCGGTTCGCCATGCTGGGACGACAGATTTTCCAGATGCACCCAGGTGAAGCGCGAAGTCGTCAGCGGACACTTGTTACCGGCATCGAACAGTTTGCCGGCGCGCTCCTGCACTTCCCACCAGGTCTTGGGTGGCAGTTCGGCATCCAGGCCGGCCTGCCGATAGGCTTCCTTGTTCCACAGCAGCACCGGCAGCGACAGGCCAAGCGGCAGCGCCTGCAGGCGGCCGGCATTGTCATCGACGGCATCGGCGACCAGCGGCAGGAATTGCTGCATGTCGAGTTTCTCGCCGGCCTCTTTCATGACCTGATGCAGCGGTTTGAAACGCGGTCGCGTAAGGAAATATTCCAGGCTGTCGTCATCATCGAGCAGCGCCATCTGCGGCAGATGACGGCGCGCCTGGTCGTCGATGCCGTGCAGATCCTGCAGCAGCACACGCGCCTTGCCTTTCTGCTCGTCGTTGAAGCGCAGCACCAGCGTCGCCAGGGCATCCAGTGCGCTGCCGCTCAGGGTATGGCGCAACACGATATCTTCGGTGGCATGCACGGGCGCTGCCAGCGCCAGACTCGTCAGCAACAGCAAGGCAAATTTACACATGGAATCTCCGGATACAGACATACCGACTCAGCCCAGGATCTCGCGCAGCGCGGCGACGAGCTGGTCGCACTGGGTGTCGGTGCCGATGGTGATGCGCAGGAACTGTTCGATGCGCGGTTGTTTGAAATGCCGCACGATGATGCCGCGCTCGCGCAGCGCCGCCGCCAGCGTGGCGGCATCGTGTTCGGCATGGCGCACGAAGACGAAATTGGCCGCCGATGGCAAGACCGTGAAACCCAGATCGGCCAGATCGCCGACCAGAATCGCGCGGCTGGAGACGATCGCCTGACAGGTCTGGGCGAAATACTCGCGGTCGGCGAACGACGCCACGGCGCCGGCAATCGCCAGACGATCGAGCGGGTAGGAATTGAAGCTGTCCTTGACACGCTCCAGCGCCTCGATCAGATCGGCAGGGCCGATGGCGAAGCCGACGCGCAGGCCGGCCAGCGAGCGCGACTTGGACAGCGTCTGCACCACCAGCAGGTTCGGGTAGCGCGCGACCAGCGGGATGGCCGAAGCGCCGCCGAAATCGACATAGGCTTCGTCGATCACCACCACCGATTCGCTGTTGGCCTGCAGCAGGCGTTCGATCGCATCCAGCGCCAGCAGGCGTCCGGTCGGCGCGTTCGGGTTGGGGAAGATGATGCCGCCGTTGGCGCGCAGGTAGTCAGCAACCTCGATCTCGAAGTTCTCCGTGAGCGGCACGACGGCATGTTCGATGCCATACAGCCCGCAATACACGGGATAAAAACTGTAGGTGATGTCAGGAAACAGGATCGGCTGCGCCTGCTTGAGCAAGCCCAGGAAGACATGCGCCAGCACTTCGTCCGAACCGTTGCCGACGAAGACCTGGGCGGTATCGACGTCGTGATACTCGGCGATGGCCTGCTTGAGGCGCAGCGCATGCGGATCGGGGTACAGGCGCAGCGTATCGCCGAGCTCGGCCTGCAGCGCCTCGATGACCTGCGGCGAGGGACCGTAAGGATTTTCGTTGGTGTTCAGTTTGACCAGATTGGCGATACGCGGCTGTTCGCCGGGCACATATGGCGTCAGGCGACGCGCGGTTTCGCTCCAGAATTTTGTGTTCATGAGGATTCGCGGATAAAAAATCTCGGCAGACGCCGAATCCGGCATGGTATCAAGCGCGGGAAGCATGGCGAAATCATGCTGTGTGTGGTGTCCGGCGGGGCGACCCGTGTATGGGTCGCACGGCGCTTTTGCGCCTGCCGCTGCGCGGCCCATGCATCTGCCCATTGTCTTTTCCCGCGCCTTTGCGTAACGTTCCGGTTTTTGGCTCAAGACGGCAATCATGCGGCAAGGCAATATCACGCGAAATACACTGGAAACCCAGGTCCAGGTGCAGATCGATCTCGACGGCAGCGGCCAATCGCAGCTCGCCACGGGCATCGGTTTCTTCGACCACATGCTCGACCAGATCGCGCGCCACGGCCTGATCGACCTGAAGATCGCGGCCACCGGCGACTTGCACATCGATGCCCATCACACCGTCGAGGATGTCGGCATCACGCTCGGCCAGGCACTGGCCCAGGCGATCGGCAACAAGGCCGGCCTGCGCCGCTATGGCCACGCCTATGTGCCGCTCGACGAGGCGCTGTCGCGCGTCGTCGTCGATCTCTCGGGCCGTCCGGGGCTGGTGTTCAATGTCGATTTCCGCCGCGCGACGATCGGTGAATTCGATGTCGATCTGGTGCGCGAATTCTTCCAGGGCCTCGTGAACCACGCGGCCATCAGCCTGCACATCGACAACCTGCGCGGCGAAAACGCCCATCATCAGGCCGAAACGCTGTTCAAGGCCTTCGGCCGCGCAATGCGCATGGCCATCGAGGTCGACCCACGCACTGCGGGCAGCATTCCATCCACCAAGGGCAGTCTCTGATCACATCATGAGCAGTACAGTTGCAGTAGTTGATTACGGCATGGGCAATCTGCGCTCGGTCGCCAAGGCCATCGAGCACGTTGCGCCCGGCGACCGCGTCATCGTCACCTCGAATGCCCGCGATATCGCCAGCGCCGATCGCGTCGTCGTCCCGGGCCAGGGCGCCATGCCCGACTGCATGCGCGAGCTTGCCGAGCGCGGCCTGCGCGACGCCGTGATCCAGGCCGCCGCGCAAAAGCCATTCCTGGGCATTTGCGTCGGCCTGCAGATGCTCTTCGGCCATGCCGAGGAAGGCAACGTCACGGGCCTCGAAATCCTGCCCGGCAACGTTCCGCGCTTCCCGGCCGTGGCCATGCACGCCGCCGACGGCAGCCAGCTCAAGGTGCCGCACATGGGCTGGAACGAAGTTTTCCAGACGCATCCGCATCCGCTCTGGCATGACATCGCCGATGGCGCCCGCTTCTACTTCGTGCACAGCTATCATGTCGCCCCGGCGCAGGCCGCGCTGACGGCCGGCACGACAAATTACGGCATCCCCTTTACCAGTGCGGTGGCGCGCGATAATATCTTCGCCGTGCAATTTCACCCGGAAAAGAGCGCCCGCGACGGTCTCGCCCTGCTGGGCAATTTCATGCGCTGGAAACCTTGAACACCACACGCTGCGTTCTTCACGCCTCACTCTTCACTCCTCACCCCTCACGCCTATGCTGCTGATACCCGCCATCGACCTCAAGGACGGCCAATGCGTCCGTCTCAAACAGGGCGCCATGGAAGACGCCACGGTATTTTCCGAAGATCCCGCCGCAATGGCGCGCCACTGGATCAAACAGGGCGCACGCCGTCTGCATCTCGTCGATCTCAACGGGGCCTTTGCCGGCAAGCCGGTGAATGCCGCAGCGATCAAATCGATTCTCGCGGAAGTCGGCGGCGAAATCCCGGTCCAGCTCGGTGGCGGCTTGCGCGACCTCGACACCATCGAGCGCTGCCTCGACGACGGCATTTCCTACGTCATCATCGGCACCGCGGCGGTCAAGAACCCCGGATTCCTGCATGACGCCTGCGGCGCCTTCCCGGGCCACATCATCGTCGGTCTCGACGCCAAGGACGGCAAGGTCGCCGTCGATGGCTGGTCGAAACTGACCGGCCATGACGTCATCGACCTGGCGAAGAAATTCGAGGACTACGGCGTCGAGGGCATCATCTACACTGATATCGGCCGCGACGGCATGCTCACGGGCGTGAATATCGACGCCACGGTCAAGCTGGCCCAGGCGCTGCATATCCCCGTCATCGCCAGCGGCGGCATCGGCGACCTCAAGGACATCCTCGCGCTGTGCGCGGTGCAGGACGAAGGCATCATGGGCGCCATCACGGGCCGCGCGATCTACGAAGGCAAGCTGGATTTCAAGCAGGCGCAGAGCGAAGCCGACAAGCATTCGGTCGAAGGTCGCCGCTAATCCATTGCCATTGATCCAGCAGGCAGCAGGCAACCTGCCGCCGCCCCAACCGCTCCATTCATCGGGTTCTCCCCATGCTTGCCAAACGCATCATCCCCTGCCTTGACGTCAGCGCCGGTCGCGTCGTCAAGGGCGTCAATTTCGTTGCGCTGCGCGATGCCGGCGATCCCGTCGAAATCGCCCGCCGCTATGACGAACAGGGAGCCGACGAGCTGACCTTCCTCGACATCACGGCGAGCTCGGACCAACGCGACATCATCCTGCATGTCGTCGAACAGGTCGCCGAACAGGTCTTCATTCCGCTCACGGTGGGCGGCGGCGTGCGCGCCGTGGCCGACGTGCGGCGTCTGCTCAACGCCGGCGCCGACAAGGTGAGCATGAATACCGCGGCTGTCGACAACCCGCAGCTCGTCAATGACGCATCGAGCAAGGTCGGCAGCCAGTGCATCGTCGTCGCCATCGACGCCAAGCAGACCACGCCGGGCCAATGGCAGGTGTTCACGCATGGTGGGCGCAAGGCGACCGGCATCGACGCGATCGACTGGGCGCGCCAGATCCAGGCGCTCGGCGCCGGCGAGATCCTGCTCACCAGCATGGATCGCGATGGCACCAAGAACGGCTTCGATCTGGCCCTCACGCGCGCGATTTCGGAAGCGGTCAGCATCCCGGTGATCGCCAGCGGCGGGGTCGGCAATCTGCAGCATCTCGCCGACGGCGTGCTGCAGGGCAAAGCCGACGCCGTACTCGCCGCAAGCATCTTCCACTACGGCGAATACACCGTGCGTCAGGCCAAGGAATTCATGCGCGACCAGGGCATCGAGGTGCGCCTGTGAGCACGACAACCAACTCCAAGTGGCTCAACAGCATCCAGTGGGACGAACAGGGCCTGGTTCCGGTCATCGCCCAGGATGCCGCCAGCGGCGAAGTGCTGATGTTCGCCTGGATGAACCGCGAAGCCCTTGAGCTCACCAGCAAGCGCGGCGAAGCCGTGTATTGGTCGCGCTCGCGGCGCAAACTCTGGCACAAGGGCGAAGAATCCGGCCACCTGCAGAAGGTCGTCGAGATCCGCATGGACTGCGACAACGACGTGATCCTGCTGAAAATCGAGCAGATCGGCGGCATCGCCTGCCATACCGGCCGGCGCAGCTGCTTCTTCCAGAAGCTCGACCACAGCGCCTGGAACGATTGCGAACCGGTGCTCAAGGACCCGGCGGAAATCTACCGACAAGACTGACCCCGGCGCTCCTTCACGCAGCGCCCTGCGCAGCGTTTTTCAGGCAATAGTCTTGCCACATCTGTCGATAGGCAGAATCGATGGCCCGGGTGAATTCATCTGCCTGATACAGCACCGAACTCTTGAGCCGGTCGCGCAGAGTCGCGCGCAGTTCCTCGCGCCATTTGCGCTTGCCGGCCAGGTCGACCGCGATCTCGACATACTCCCGACGATCCCGGGCAATCAGCGCATCGAGTCCGAGTGTGGTCAGGATGCTGTTGCCCATTCTCGACCGAAATATTTTCCCGTTCTGCAATGCAACCACCGGAACGCCGTTCCACAGACAGTCGAGCATGGTGGTCGCACCGTTGCATGGAAATGGCGCCAGCGCGATATCCGTACAGCGCACCAAGTCGATGTAATTCTCGTAACAGAGAAAACCGAACAATTCGATGCGCCCGCGCTCCACACCGAGGTTGGCAAACTTTTCCAGCAATGCGGTTCTGGCCTGTCCCTCCGGAACGCCGACCAGGATCAGACAGGACGCCGGCAGACGCTGCAGGATTTCGGCCCAGATCTGGATCGCCGTATCGTTGATGCGGTTGAAGGAATTCAGGCAAGCCAGATGCAGACGGCCGCGACACTCCTTCCTGGGCGGATTATTCAGATGCAAGAACGGCGGGTTGTAGAGCCAGTAGGTCGTGGGCAGGCGCCAGAGTGTCTCGGTGTAATACCGATCTGCCTCAGGCTCGGGGTCGCACAAGGCATCGGTCAACCGGTAATCGATGGTCGAAAATCCGGTGGTCGCCGAATAATCGAGATAACTGACTTGTAGCGGCGCCGGCTTGCGGGCGAAAGCCAGCAGGCGATTGCCCGGCGTATGCCCCGACAGGTCGACGAGAATATCGATGCGATCCTGCTGGATCTGCTTGCACAACTGCTTGTCGTCGAGCGAATGGATGTTCAGCCACACATCGACGCTGTTGCGGATGGTGGCGGTGTGGTCATCCTCGATGGTGTTGTTGTAATAACAATACACGGCGAACTTTTCCCGATCGTGCCGCGCCAGCACCGGGGCAATGCAGCGGCCGACGACATGGGCGCGAAAATCCGGCGAGACATAGCCGATACGCAAGCGCCGATTCGCATCCTGCCGGGTCGGACGGACATGCTGGATCTTGCCTTGCAACGGAGCCTCGAAGCGGGCAGCGAAGCGCTGATGCCATTCGAGAATTTCCTCTTCCGTCACGGCATGCGAGCACAACATCAGGAACAGCAGATTCTGGAACGCGATGCGATCCGCAGGCGCTACCTCCAGCACGCGGCGATACAGGGCGATCGCCGCGTCAACCTGCCCCTGTTCCGAGACCACACCCGCCAGTCCAGCCAGGGCCGGCGCAAAATCGGCAGAGAAGCCGAGCGCCTGCTCAAAACACGTACGCGCAGAATCGACCGCATGGATGTCCAGCCAGGCACAGCCAAGTTCGGTCCACAGGAACGGATCGCGCGGTTTTTTGTCGAGTCTTTTCCGGACCGCCACCGGACGCTGCATGGCGCTGTCAGGATAGGTACGCGAACGCGGGATCTGGTCGAGCGTCTTGAGCGATCCCGCATCCATCGTCCCGCGGACATGCCCGAGCAGAAAGCGTTCAAGAAATTTTGCCAACATGATTCGGTTCTCAAAGAAAACAAACATCCGGGCTAGCCGGCGAAATCACGCAGCCAGCCCGAACCACAACGGAAAATCACTTGCGCAACAAGCGCTCCTCTGCTGCCACCAGCGCCGCCGGGACGCCCAGCAGCACGACAATATCACCATCCGCCAGACGCGCTTCGGGACCCGGTTCGACACCGCGGATGCCGCGCCGGCGAATCGCCGAGACGCTCACGCCGAGGCTTTCGAGCGCCAGTTCGCCGAGCGTCCGGTTGATCGCGGCGGCGCCTTCGATGAGCGCCACCGAATGCAGGCGCGGCTGCTGGGCGTCGCTCAGATGATCGGCATCCGAGGCGCCATGGAAGAAGCCACGCAGCAAGGCGTAATGTTTCTCGCGGATTTCGGCCAGCCGGCGCACCACGCGGTGCATCGGCACACCGAGCAGGGCCAGCGCATGCGTGGCCAGCATGACGCTGGATTCGAGCGCCTCGGGCACCACTTCGGCGGCGCCGGCATGGGCAAAACGCTCGATGTCGGCCTCTTCGGCGGCGCGCACCACCACCGGCAGACCGGGGCGCAGCTCGCGCGCATGATGCAGCACGCGCAAGGCCAGATGTGGGTCGTTGGAGGTCACGATCACCACGTCGGCGCGCTGGATGCCGGCAGCAATCAGCGTTTCGCGCCGCGAGGCGTCGCCATAGGCGACCGAGTCGCCGGCCGCCGCGGCTTCGCGCACGCGTTCGGGATCGAGGTCGATGGCGAAGTAGGAGATGTTTTCCTTTTCGAGGAAGCGCGCCAGATGCTGGCCCGTGCGTCCGTAGCCGCACAGGATGGCATGCTTGTCGCTGGCAATGGTGCGCGCCGCGAGCTGGGTCAGCACCATCGAGCGCTGCAGCCATTCAGAAGCGACGAAACGCAACACGATCTTGTCGCTGAAATGAATCAGCAGCGGCGCAATCAGCAGCGACAGCACCATGGCCGCCAGCAACGCCTGGGCCACGGCGAAATCGATCAAATGGTGTTCGATCGACAGCGCCAGCAACACGAAGCCGAACTCGCCGCCCGCGCACAGCCACAGACCGGCGCGCAATGCAGCGCCCGGCGTGCCGCCAAACAGGCGCGACAATCCGTTCATGATGGCCAGCTTGAACACCAGCATGCCGAACAGGGCGCCGGCGACCAGGACAAAATTGGCCATCACGAGCTTCGAATCGAGATACATGCCGATGGTAATGAAGAACAGCCCCAGCAGCACGTCGCGGAACGGCTTGATATCTTCCTCCACCTCGAAGCGGTATTCAGTCTCGGAAATCAGCATGCCGGCGAGGAATGCGCCGAGCGCCAGCGACAGGCCAGCCCAGTCGGTCAGATACGCCAGCCCCAGGGTGATCAGCAACACGTTGAGCATGAACAGCTCGGCCGACTTGCGCCGCGCGACGATATGAAACCAGCCGCGCATCAGGCGCTGACCAAAGAACAGCACGACCACCAGGGCCAGCGCCGCCTTGAGTGCGGCAACCATGAGCGTCAGCGGCAGATCCTCACCCGTCCCGGCCAGCGCCGGCAACAGGATCAGCAGCGGCACCACGGCGATGTCCTGGAACAGCAGCACGCCCATGATCTGGCGGCCATGCGGCGATTCGAGCTCGCGCCTTTCGACGAGCAGCTTGCTGGCCACCGCCGTCGATGACATGGCCATCGCCCCGCCGAGCGCCAGCGCCCCCTGCCATGACAGGCCGAACAACATCGACAGCGGCATGATCGCCAGCATGGTGAACACCACCTGCGCCGCACCAAGGCCGAAGACGATGCGTTTCATGCTGAACAGACGCGGCAGCGAAAATTCGAGGCCGATGGTGAACATCAGGAACACCACGCCGAATTCACCCAGATGCCGGGTGCCGGCCTCGTCAGGAAACAGCTTGAAGGCATGCGGCCCGATCAGTGCGCCGACCAGCAGATAGCCCAGCACGGGCGGCAGACGCAGCGAACGGAACACCGTCACCACGAGCACGGAGCAAATCAGCAGCAGCAGGACGAGTTCCAGCGTGGTGGTCATGACGGCGAATGGCGCAACGCCCGGAATGCCAAGGAGACAGCGGGCAGTTTGTTATAATTGGCTGAATCATAACTGCAACACCTCCATGAGCCAACCCGGCATCTCATCCTCCATCCCGGCCTGCACCGCACCGCGCGCCATCGACATGGCGCGACGCGTATTGCAGATCGAGACGGAAGCCGTCGCAGCCCTGGCGCAGCGTCTCGACATCAACTTCCAGCAGGCGGTCGAATTGATCCTGAGCTGTCGCGGACGCGTGATCGTCTGCGGTCTCGGCAAGACCGGCCACATCGGCCGCAAGATCGCCGCCACGCTGGCCAGCACCGGTACGCCGGCGTATTTCGTGCATGCCGCCGAAGCCGTGCACGGCGACCTCGGCATGATCACGCGCGACGACGTGCTGATCGCCCTGTCGAATTCGGGCGAGAGTGACGAACTGCTGACCATCGTACCGCTGGTCAAGCGCCAGGGTGGCCGCTTGATCGCCATCACCGGCAATCCGGCCTCCTCTCTGGCGAAAGAAGCCGATCTGCACCTTGACGCCGGCGTCAAGGAAGAAGCCTGCCCACTGAACCTCGCCCCCACCGCCAGCACCACGGCGGCGCTGGCGCTCGGCGATGCGCTGGCCGTCGCGCTGCTCGACGCACGCGGTTTCGGTCCCGAGGACTTCGCGCGCTCGCATCCGGGCGGCGCCTTCGGTCGCCGTCTGCTGACCCATGTCAGCGATGTCATGCGCCCGGCCGCCGCCGTGCCGACGTTGCCTGCCGCCACGCCGGTCGTCGAGGCGCTGGCCGCCATGTCGCAGAGCGGCATGGGCATGATCGTCGTCGCCAGCAGCGAAAATCACGGCACGCTGAACGGCATATTCACCGACGGCGACCTGCGCCGTGCCATGCACAAGCATGGCGATCTGCGCGGCGTGACGATCGGCCAGGTCATGACCACCCAGCCGCATACCATCCTCGCCACGCGCCTGGCCGTCGAGGCCGTGCAGCTGATGGAAGAACACAAGATCAATCAATTGCTGGCCGTCGATGAAGCCGGACGGCTGTGTGGCGCCCTCAACATGCACGACCTGTTCCGCGCCAAGGTAGTCTGATGACCACGCACACCGCCCCCCACTCCCCCATTTCCCCCTGCGACCCCCGCTTTCCCGCCGCCGACGCGCGCGCCTTGGAACGCGCCCGCCAGATCAGATTCATGGCCTTCGATGTCGATGGCGTAATGACCGACGGCACCCTGTTCTTCAGCGCCCAGGGCGATGAAATCAAGGGCTTCAACACCCTCGATGGCCACGGTCTCAAGATGCTCGCCAACGCCGGGGTACGTCTGGCCATCATCACCGGCCGCCGCTCGCGCGCCGTGGAACTGCGCGCCCAGAACCTCGGCATCGAGCTGCTGCTGCAGGGCGTCGAGGATAAACGCAGCGCGATGCACGAACTGCTCGCGCAACAACAACTGGATTTTTCCGCCGCCGGCTATATGGGCGACGATGTCGTCGACCTGCCGGTGCTGCGCGCCTGTGGCTTCTCGGCCAGCGTGCCGAACGGTCATGCGCTGGTACAGCAACATGTCGATTACGTCGCCCGGGCGCCCGCCGGACACGGCGCGGTGCGCGAAGTCTGCGAACTGATCCTGGCCGCGCAAGGCCGCCTCGACGCCGCGCTGGCGCCGTATCTGGCCGCGCAGCCGCAATCCTGAGCACAGCGCCGACCGCGCCGCATGAGAGCTCCGTCGTGAAAGCCCCCTCCGTTACCCTGCTGCCGCTGGTGCTGCTGACGCTGCTGGCCGGTGTGACCTTCTGGCTCGAACGCACCACCCAATTCGGCGCCAGCAGTCAAGGCAAAGCGCTGCACAACCCCGACTTCTTCGTCGACAATTTCGTCGTGCGGCGCTACAACCTGGCAGGCGATGTGCAGCATACGCTGACCGCCAAACAGATGCGTCACTATCCCGATGACGACACGACGGAAGTCGACGCCCCGAATCTGACCTATCACGACCAGCCCCAGCCCACCCGCATCAGCGCACGCCAGGCCTGGATCAGCAAGGACGGCAAGGAGTTACGACTGATCGACGACGTCCGCATTCTGCGCGCAGCCAGCCCCGGCAATCCCGAACTGCGCGTCACAACCAGCGAACTCAGCGTTCTGCCGGACAGCGAGCAGGCCAGCACCCACAAGCCCGTCACCATCGTCAATGGCCGCAGCGAGATTCACGGCAACGGCCTCAAAGCCGACAATCGCGCCCGCCTCTACACCATGCACGGCCGCGTGCAGGGCACCATCCACCGCAATCCATCGAAGACACCATGACACGCCAAGCCGCCCTCCTGCTGTTCGCTCTGTGCCTGTCGGCGCTGCCCGCCCAGGCCGAAAAAGCCGATCGCGACAAGCCCATCAACATCGAAGCCGATCGCATCTCGGTCGATGACGCCAAAAAAATCCACACCTTCGAAGGCAATGTGCAGTTTCTGCAAGGCACCCTGGCGATCCGCAGCGACAGGATCATCGTCACGCAGGACAACGACGGCATGCAAACCGGCGTGGCGACCGGCGGCGCCGGCGGCCTGGCGCGCTTCCGCCAGCGCCGCGAAGGCCGCGAAGACTACGTCGAAGGCGAGGCCGAGCGCATCGTGCATAACAGCCGCAGCGAGAAGACCGAATTTTTCCAGCGCGCCCATCTGAAGAGCGGCCTCGACGAAGTGCGCGGCCAATACGTCGCCTTCGACAGCAAGACTGAAACCTACCTCGTCACCAGCGGCCCGGGCGGCGCCACCGCCACGCCCCAGGCCGGCAAGGACACACGCGTGCGCGCCGTGATCCAGCCCAAGAAACGTGACGGCGACGAGCAGCCCGCCGGCAATACCCCGCCCGCTTCCACCACCGACCCGGCGCAGCTCAAGGCCGTGCCAAAACTCACCAATCCACGACAGGAGTAAGCCCAGCATGAGTTACGAAAACATCATCGTTGACACCCGCGGCAAGAACCACAACGTCGGCTTCATCACCCTGAATCGTCCGCAGGCGCTGAATGCGCTCAACGACCAGCTCATGGACGAACTCGGCGCCGCGCTCGACAGCTTCGAAGCCAATGACGCCATCGGCTGCATCGTCATCACGGGTTCGGAAAAAGCCTTCGCCGCCGGCGCCGACATCGCCGTGATGCAACCGCTGAGCTACATGGACGTCTACAAATCCAACTTCATCAGCCGCAACTGGGACCGCCTCTCGCACTGCCGCAAGCCCGTGATCGCTGCCGTGGCCGGCTTTGCGCTGGGCGGCGGCTGCGAACTCGCGATGATGTGCGACTTCATCCTGGCGGCCGACACGGCCCAGTTCGGCCAGCCCGAAGTCAAGCTCGGCATCCTGCCCGGCGCCGGCGGCACCCAGCGTCTGCCGCGCGCCGTCAGCAAGGCCAAGGCCATGGAGATGTGCCTCACGGCGCGCATGATGGACGCCGCTGAAGCCGAGCGCGCCGGCCTGGTCTCGCGCGTCGTCGCCGCCGACAAGCTGCTCGACGAAGCGCTATCGGCCGCCGAAAAGATCGCCGGCTACTCGCTGCCCGTGGTCATGATGATCAAGGAATCCGTCAATCGCGCCTACGAATCTTCGCTGCACGAAGGCCTGCTGTTCGAACGCCGCAACTTCCACGCCACCTTCAGCATGCTCGACCAGAAGGAAGGCATGGCCGCCTTCCTCGAAAAGCGCAAGCCGAGCTTCAAGAACCTCTGATTCCCCCTGCGCACATTCCCGTCGCTGCGGCGGGAATGTGCGCAGCCGGCCCACCGCGTCCGGCCGCCCATCGCAACGCAACAAATCTCCCCTCCGACCGGCTCCCGGTCTCTGCGCAAATCGCCAGAACACGCGGAAACACGCGCCAGCGCCTATGGCAAAATAATTTGGTGCACTGCACTTAAAATGCTTGACAACGGGTTTGCGCAGCCTATACTCCAACCCATCGTGCACTGCAACATCAACACTGTGCCGCAGAACTTGAAAACCTTAGCAGTCATTGCAACCATTGCAGCATTCAGCAATCAACCGCCTGGCATCACTGCCTGGTTTTAACCTTTCAGGAGATACACCATGTTCTCAGCCCCGACCCAGCAATTCGCCGCCACCAACAAAGCCAACGTTGAAGCTCTGCTGACCCTTGCGAACACCGCGTTCGCCAGCGCCGAGCGTCTGGCCGCCCTGAACCTCAATACCGCCCGCTCGCTGATGGAAGACAGCGTTGCCAACGCCAAGGCCCTGCTGGGCGCCAAGGACGTGCAGGAACTGCTCGCCGTGCAGAGCAGCCTGGCCCAGCCGAGCGTCGAGAAGGCTGTGTCCTACTCGCGCAGCATCTACGAAATCGCCACCCAGACCCAGGAAGAAGTGGCCAAGATCGTTGAAGCCCAGTTCGCCGAAGCCAACAAGAACGTGTCGACCGCGCTCGACAAGGCCGCCAAGAACGCCCCGGCTGGTTCCGACGTCGCCGTCGCTGCCGTGAAGTCGGCGATCGCCGCCGCCAACTCGGCTTACGACAGCATGTCCAAGGCCGTCAAGCAAGTCGCCGAAATCACCGAAGCCAACGTCGCTGCCGCGACCAACGCCACGGTCAAGGCTGTCGGCGCCAACACCGCCGCCAAGGGCAAGAAGGCCGCTTAATCCGTTTCAAGTTTGTCTCCTCCTCCAGCCGCTCTGGCTGGTTTACCCCGGCCTCGTGCCGGGGTTTTTTCTTTGGGAGAGCGCGTTGCGTGACGGTGTGAAACCGCAATAGCAAATATTCCTTTCGAATATTGAATTCAAACATCAATCACCGAAAAGCCTTGCCAGCATTGCGTTTTGCGCATAAAAAATCCGCGCCTCGGATTTGCCCTGACCACCAGTCCGGATTGCAAGGGCTGGCGCAGAGCGAACCCCGAAATCAATATTGACCAGGCATTTCAGCAAGAGCATGCCCGCGTGAAAACCGCCAGCGCCATGCGCACCGGGCAGGCGCAGCTCAGCCCCGTCCAGCCCGCAAAATCAGCGTAGCGCGCCGAACACTTTCTTCGCCAGGCTGCCCGCCGCGCCGAGCGGGTCCTTGCGGATCGCGCGCTCTTCCTCGCCGATCATCAGATACATGCCATCCAGCGCCTTGGCCGTGACGTAATTCTCCAGTTGCGCATCCTCCTCCTTCACGAGCCCCAACCTGGCGGCCTTGCCGGCGAAGGCGTCGTACTTTTCGGCGAGCCGGACCTTGGCCATGGCCTTGCGGACGATCGGGCGGAACTTGCCGGCCAGGGGTTCGGCGGTCGTGCGACGAAAATACTGCGTCGCCGCATCGTCGCCGCCGCTCAGAATGGCCTTCGCATCCTGCACCGACATCTGGCTGATCGACTTGACGAGCAGCGTGCGCGCTTCCGGCATGGCGGCTTCGGCGGCGCGGTTCATCGCCGTTTCGAGCGCCTCGACCTGCTGCACCATGCCGAGTTTGCGCATAAGCGCCTCGGCCTTGCGCAGACCCTCGGGCAGCGGAATCCTGACCTTCGGATCGCCCAGAAAACCATCGACGCGGCCGAGCTGATCGACGGCCTTGCCGGCCCCTTGCGTGAGCGCCTGCTTGAGACCACCCACCGCATCCTTGTGACTCAGATCGTCGAGCGCCACGGCGTGTGCGACAGCGGCGAAACCCAGCGCCAGCAAAAGCAGCCAACATTTTTTCATGACGGACTCCCGGAAGTATTTGTGTTGCTTGCGGCCTTGTTCGCCGCCTCGTCCCAGGCATAGCCGAGCCGCGTGACGCCGGTGCGAATGTCCGCCATGCCTGCCGCGACCTGGGCCGGATTGCCGCGCAGGCCGAGCTCGATATGGCGGCGCTGCGTGGCGCTGCCGAGAAACGGCAGGCTGAACAGCGTCACGCCCGGATAGCGCGCCTCGATGTCGTGCATGAGGTCGAGCAGCAGGCTTTCCAGCCCATCCCAGACCAGGATCGCCTGCTCGGTCTCGGCCACGGCATGGAAGCGCTCACGGTAATAGCGCTCCAGCACCCATTCGAGCATCGGCCAGGCCATCTGCGGAAAGCCGGGAAAACAGTGATGATCGGCGAACGAGAAACCCGGCATGCGATTGTAGGGGTTCGGCACGATACGGCTGCCGAGCGGGAATTCGCCAAGCTGCAAGCCAAGCCGGATGCGCTCGGGCGTAACCTCCGGCCCCATCTCGGCGAAGCGTGCGCGGATTTCGGTTTCGGCCTCGGGATGCAGTTGCAATGGCACGCCCGCGGCCGCAGCGAGCGCCTGGCGCGTGTGATCGTCGGGCGTCACGCCGATGCCGCCGAAGCTGAACACCACATCGTCGCTCGCCAGCGTATGACGCAGCGTCTCGATCAGGCGCGGCCGGTTGTCGCCGATGATCAGACTCCAGTCAAGATGCAGGCCGCGTGCGCCGAGAACGGCAACCAGCTGCGCGAAATGCTTGTCCTGGCGCTTGCCGCGCAGGATTTCGTCTCCGATGATGATGGCGCCAAAGCCCATGTCGTCCTCCGCAGGGGAAAGACGCCATCATATCAGCGTGGACGCGATTCCCAGTTTTTCTGCAGACGCTTGACCGAGACCGGCGACGGGGTGCGCAACTCCTGGGCGAACAACGCAACGCGCAGTTCTTCGAGCAGCCAGCGGAATTCGTCGAGGAAGGCATCGCTCACGCCGGCCTTGCGGCGCGCCAGGTATTCGCGCTCCCAGGGCTTGGCCAGCGACTGCCAGTCGGCCAGCAGGCGTGCATCGCGCGCCGGATCGCTGCGCAGCTTGTCGAGACGCAGGCTGGCAGCCTTCAGGTAGCGAGGAAAGTGCTGCAGGCGCTCGAACGGCGTCGCCAGCACGAACTGCCTGTCGATCAGCGCCGCGCACTGCGCCTGGATGTCGGCCACCACGGCCGGGAAGCTCTTGCCGAGCGGCGCGAGTTTCTTCAGCAGCGCGTGCTGTTCGCCGAGGATGGTCGCCACGCTGCGCTGCATCTCCTGCGCCACCAGCGTGATGCGCGCACGGGCGGCGAGCTGGCGCGCCTCGAACTCGGCGGCCGTGTGCGGCAGCGGCTGCATCAGGCAGGTACGTTCGATGGTTGCGGCGACGAGTTGTTCGCGCAGCTGCGACTCACTGCCGAGACTCATGAACTGCAGCGCCATGTCGCGGAACGCCGGCTGGCTGGAGGTCAGCCCCTTTTCAACCTGCTTGATCTGTTCGCGCAGCACCAGCGCGAACAGGCGCCGCAGACCGGCGCGCTGCTGCTGTTCGGCCTTTTCCGGCGTGTCGAAGACGCGCAAGGCCACACTCGCGCCTTCATCGACGAGGGCCGGGAAACCCACCACGGTGCGCCCGCCGACCGTCACCTCCATGAGTTCGGGCAGATCGCCGAAGCTCCAGCTGGTCAGATTCGTGAGTTCTCCTGCCCCCCCTGAACCTGCCGCGCCGGCTTTAGCCGCCTCCGTCGCCTCGCCCGCCACCTCGGGACGCGCTGCGGCGAACGACTGTTCGACGCGTGCGCCGTACTGGGCGCGCAATTCGGCCAGCGAGCGCGACATCGCCAGCGTGCCGCCATGCTCATCGACGAGGCGGAAATTCATCGACAGATGCGGGCGCAATTCGCCGGGACGGAAGGCATCGAGCGGCAGCTTCATGGCCAGCTGTTCCTCGACGGCGCGCGTGAGTGCGCGCACCAGCGCTTCCTCGTGCGGCCGGTCCTGGGCCGCGCGGCAGAAGCGCGCGGCGAAATCGTCGAGCGGCATCAGGCGCTGACGATATTTCTGCGGCAGCGTCTTGAGCAACTGACGCACCTTCTCTTCGAGCATGCCTGGCGCCAGCCATTCGCAGC
>JBPOIN010000148.1:0-19997 GCA_052034445.1 Pseudomonadota bacterium
CTACTCACCGCCGCACTGCAAAGCGGGCTCGCCAGCCTCGCCGCCTATCTTGCCGCCCATGTGCTGTTGTGTCTGGTGCCAGCATTCTTCGTCGCCGGCGCGCTGTCGGCGCTGGTGCCGCAGCAATCGGTGATCCGCTTTCTCGGTCCCAATGCGCCGAAGTGGATCGCCTACCCGGCCGCGGCCAGCGCCGGCAGTCTGCTGGCCGTCTGCTCCTGCACCGTGCAACCGCTCTTCGCCGGCATTTACAGCAAGGGTGCCGGACTCGGGCCGGCCATCACCTTCCTGTTTTTCGCTCCGGCGGCCAACATTCTCGCCCTCTCCTACACGGGCGTCGCGCTCGGCGCCGACTTTGCGCTTGCGCGTGTGGTGCTGTCGTTGTGCTTCGGCATCGGCATCGGCCTGATCATGGCGCTGCTGTTCCATCGCGACGATGCGGCACGCCTCGCCAGTGCCGAGGCTTTCGCGGGCGGGGAAGGCATCAACCGCCGCGCCGTGGTGTTCCTGATTGCACTGATCGCCCTGCTGATTGGCGGCACGCTGAAGCTCGATTTCCTGACCACCCGGCTTGCCAGCTGGGATTTCGCGTTGCCCGCCGCGCCGGCGCTGCAAGCCGTGCTCGACCGGCTGGTTCCGGTCAACACCCTCAAGGGCGACGAAGGCCTCAGCCTGCACGGTGTCCTGCTGATCGCCCTGCTGGCCCTGATCGGCGCCACGGCGCTACGCGGATTCGGCAAGGTCGACGCGGGCTTCAATCGGCTGACCTGGCTGAGCCTGGGCCTGATCGCCGCGACCCTGGTGTTCGCCGCGACCGGCATGCAGGCCACCGCCGAAGGCCTGCGCTTTTCCATCTCCGGCCGCACCCTCGCCGTCGCCGCGCTGCTGGCCGTGCTGTTCCCGCTGGCGCGGCGCTTCGAGGCCTGGGACATCCAGCAATGGCTGTGGGAGACCTGGCGCTTCGTCCGGCAGATCTTTCCGCTGCTGATCGTCGGCGTGTTTCTGGTCGGCGTGATCCGCATCTTCATCCGCCCCGAATGGGTGCAGGCCATCGCCGGCAGCAACACCCTGCTGGGCAACCTCTCCGGGGTGGTCTTCGGCGTCTTCATGTATTTTCCGACCCTGGTCGAGGTGCCGATCGCCCGCATGTTCCTCTCGCTCGGCATGCACCCCGGCCCGCTGATCGCCTATCTGATGGCCGATCCGGAACTCTCCCTGCAAAGCATCCTGATCACTTCGGCGATCATCGGCAAGCTCAAGGCCTGGACCTATGTCGGCTTCGTCGCCCTGTTCGCAACAGCGTCCGGCCTCGCCTACGGGGCATGGGTCGACGGCGCACCGATCGGGATGATCGCCCTGACCATCGCCGCGTTTGTTGCTGTGCTGTTCGGCGCACTACACCATGTCGAGCAGCGTCCGCCCACCACCACAAGCTGATTTTTGGAGATTGACATGGACATCAAGATACTCGGCACCGGTTGCCCGAAGTGCCAGCGACTCGAACAACTCACGCGCGAAGTCGCCGCCGAACTCGGCGTCGAGGCGACGTTCGAACATGTGCGCGACATGGCGAAAATCATGGAATACCCGGTCATCGGCAC
Organism: Pseudomonadota bacterium; assembly: GCA_052034445.1. Lineage (GTDB taxonomy): Bacteria > Pseudomonadota > Gammaproteobacteria > Burkholderiales > Rhodocyclaceae > Sterolibacterium. The sequence continues at coordinate 1,599 of JBPOIN010000148.1, forward strand.
CCCGGCGCTGGTCATCGATGGCGCCGTGAAAGTCGCCGGACGCATGCCCAGCAAGGAAGAGCTCAGTCAGTGGCTTGCACCGGCCTGATTTGCGCCGACGCAGACTCGCCGAGCCCCCCTGGCCATTCGCCGATGGACTAAAAGATTCCACACGCTTATCATCTCCGTTCAGGCCTCAACAATCCCGACTACAAGGAGATGTGTCATGACCCGGATCAAACTGCTCGCCCTTGCCGCCCTGCTCGGCAGCGCCACCATCGCCCATGCCACCGACAACTTCGCCACCACCAAGGATGCAGAAGACATGGTCGCCAAGGCCGTCAAGGCTGTGAGCAGCAATCAGGCTTCCGCCTTCAAGGAAATCACCGGCAAGGACAAGAAATGGATCGATCGCGACCTGTACCCCGTGGTGTATGACATAAACGGTAAATGTCTGGCGCACGGCCAGAACGAAAAACAGGCTGGGAAGGATCTGATTGAGCTCGTCGATGCCGATGGCAAGGAGTTCATCAAGGAGCGCGTGGCGCTGGCCAAGAGCAAGAGCAAGTTCTGGCAGGACTACAAGTTCACCGATCCGGTCAGCAAGAAGGTGCTGCCGAAGTCGGCCTATTGCGAAAAAACCGGCGAATTAATTGTCTGCGCCGGCATCTATAAACGCTAACAAACGCTAAACCGCCGCACCCGACAGGCCGGCGACTGACTCAGCCGCCGGCCACAGCCGATCATCCAAGCCAACCGCACAGGCATCCGGATCATGAACATCAAGGCCAAGGTCGTCCTCCCCGCACTGATTACGCTGACGATATTGCTGCTACTGGGACTATTCAATTATCTCAGTATGAGCGGCATGCAACGGGATCTGAAACAGATCGCCGGCCAGGGCATGGAACACATCGCCACACTCAATGAGAGCCGCAGCGAACTGCTGGAAACCAACGCCCGCAGCAACCGCCTGCTCGCCTCAATGACCAACCTCGATGAAGAACGCATCAGAAAAGACACCGAGACCATTCTTGCCCATGCCGACAAAGGCATCCAGCTGCTGAAACAAATGCAGCAACGCAGCGACCTCGAAGCGGAGGAAAAACAAACCCTCGCCGCGCTCGAAGAACCACTCGCCAAATACCGCAAGAACATCGCCCAGGCCATGGACATAGCACAGTCGGATATCGCCACGGGCACCGGCATGATGCTGGCCGCCGACAAACGCTTCGGCGAAATCGACGCCAAACTCAAAATTTTTCTCGCCGCGCAAAAGCAGGAAGCCGACGAGTTTATCGCCCATGCGGTGGCCAGGACGCAGCAGACCATGCTCGTCAGCCTCATTGTTTTCACCCTCGGCTTTGCGGTCGCCATCGCCACATCGCTGATTCTGGCTGGAAAAATCACGGCGCCGATACTCGCCGCCATGCGTGCGGCAACCTCGATCGCCAGCGGCAATCTGACCAACCGCATCGACAGCAGCGGTACGGATGAAACAGCGCAGCTCACGCGCGCGCTCGCCAGCATGCAGGACAACCTGCGCCAACTCATCGCGCAAATCGGCGCCAATGCGCACCACACCGGCGACACCAGCAACAACATGGCAAAAACCTTCGCGCGCATCCAGGATGCGGTGACTGGGCAAAACGAGGCCACGGGAGCCGTCGCGGCAGCCATTCAGGAAATGAGCGTCAGTATCAGCAACATCAACGACAACGCCAGCAGCGCTCTCAATGCAAACCAGAATTCGGCAGAGCTCGCGCAACAGGGGGTCGCCACCATCCAGGAGGCTTTCAACGAAATGCAACGTATCGCGCGTAACGTCGAAGAATCCGCCGCCGTCGTCGAACGTCTCGGCCAGCAATCCACGGAAATTTCGCAAATTATTCGCGTGATTCGCGAAGTGGCCGACCAAACCAATCTGCTGGCGCTGAATGCTGCCATCGAAGCCGCGCGCGCGGGTGAGGCCGGACGCGGTTTCGCCGTGGTTGCCGACGAAGTGCGCAAGCTGGCCGAGAAGACCACAGCATCCGCCGAGCAGATCTCGGGCATGATCGCTGCGATCCAGGAAAGTGCCGGCCAGGCTGTCAGCACCATCCACGATGTCGTCAGCCAGGTGCAGACCACTGCCGGGTCTGCCAACGACGCGCGCGCGGCGATCGACAAGATTCACACCAGCGCCGTGCAAAGCAAAGGCTTCGCGCATGAAATCTCGCGAGCCCTCCGGGAACAATCCCAAGCCAGCAATCTGATCGCCGAGCAGGTTGAAGGCATCACGCGCATGAGTGAGCAAAACGCCGCCAGCGTAGCCGCCGCCAGCCACGCCATGCAAAGCCTTGAGCGCGACAGCAATGCGTTGCAGAGCGATGTAGCGCGCTTCACCTTGTAACACGATGGACAACCGCCCTGCACCCCGCCAACAAATCCGTGGATTCACGTTAAACTTCCAGCCTGAAATCCAAAAGGAGTTGAAGCAGTGACTGATGTTGCACCGCAGGCGCCGTGCTATCTGTCCCCCGAAGAGCTGCGCATCGGCGTGTTCGTCATTCTAGAACTGCCGTGGTACAAACATCCATTCACCCTGAACAACTTCAAAATACGCAACGTCGAGCAGCTGCGCGAGTTACGTGCGCTGGGAGTCAAGCGCTACCGTTACGATCCGGATCGCACTGACCCGCCGCCGGAAGGCTGGACAGCCACCCGAGTGAGCTCCAGCACCACGCCCGACATCGCCCCCACGGCGCCCGCCGCGGCCCCGCCCGTGGACGCAACCATCAGCGCAAGCATGACGGCCAAGCTCGCCCGCATCGAGGCTCTGCAGCAGCACCGCGAGAAGCTTTCGGGCGTCGAACGCGCCTTTGCCAAAGCCAGCACGGTAATGCGCAATCTCAACCGCAACCTGTTCGCAAAGCCGAAGGAAACCCTCGAAGAAATGGGCGGCCTCGTCGACCAGATGATCGACGCCTTTCTCGAAGGCCCCGAGGCAACACTGCACATCATGGGTGAAAAGGCCGGCGGCGAAGACGTGTATTACCACAGCCTGAATGTCACCATCCTGGCCATGATGCTGGCCAAGGAGCTGGGCTTCACGCCCGAATCGGCGCGCGCGCTTGGCGTTGGCGCGATGCTGCACGACCTTGGCAAGGTCGATATTCCCGATCGCGTACTGAAGAAGAACCCGGCCGAATTCACCAAACCGGAACAGCACCTGTTCAATATGCATGTCGCCTATGGCGTCGATCACGGGCGCAAGATCGGCATCGCCGAAGAAGCGCTCAAAATAATCGAGCAACACCATGAATTCTGCGATGGCACGGGCTACCCGAAAGCACTCAAGGAAGCCACCATGGCGCCTGGCGCCCGACTCGTAGCCATGGTCAATTTCTACGACAATCTCTGCAATCCCGGCGACATCAACAAAGCCATGACCCCGCACGAAGCCTTGTCGTTCATGTTCGCGCAACGCAGCGCCAAATTTGAAAAGCGCGCACTGCAACTCATGATCCGCAGTCTCGGCGTGTATCCGCCCGGCTCGATCGTCCAGCTCTCGAATGAAGCGCTGGCCACGGTGATGTCTATCAATCCGCAGAAACCGATGCGGCCCTGGGTCATGCTCTACGATGCCAAGGTGCCCAAGGACGAAGCGCTGATGCTCGACCTGGAAAAGGAAACGGATATTAATATCACCAAATCGCTGCGCCCTGCCCTGCTGCCGCCACAGGTTGCCGCCTACCTGAATCCGCGCAAACGCGTGACCTACTTCTTTGATGCAGAGCAGGGCAGCACGCCCGGTGCAGCGAGGTGATGCATGGATTACACCGCCCAACTGCTCGATGCGTCCGATGAAATACTGATGCTCGTGGCGCCAGCCACGCTCGAAATCCTGGCGGTCAACCGCAAGATGAGCGAAGCGCTGGGCTACCCGACCGCCGAACTGATCGGCCAACCCGTCGGCGACATCGAATGCGCGATTGCCGACCTGTTTTTCTGGGAAGAAATGCGCACCGCCGAGGGCGAGAAACAAGCCGAAAGCAGCCTGCGCCGCGCCGATGGCGAGACGCTCGAAGTACTCAAGAGCGTCCGTCGCGTTGGCCAATGCCCTGAAACTCCGGACGGCGTATTCGCCGTCCGGGCCAGCATGATCGGCCGCCAGCAGCAAATCGCCGTCGACCTGGCCAACCTCGGCTCGCGCCTGCGCGCTACACTCGAAGCCACGGCCGACGGCATTCTGCTAGTCGATCACGCGGGACAGATCCTCAACATGAATCATCGCTTCGCGAACATGTGGAATCTGCCGCAGACGCTGCTCATCAATCGCGACGACGTCCTGATTTTCCGCCACATGGCCGCACAACTCGGCGACGGCAGCGAACCCGTCATGCTCGAAGCCCGCCCCGATATCGTGGCGGAAAGCTTCGAGATCCTGCGTCTGGCCGACGGCCGCGTGTTCGAACGCAACGCTGGCCTGGCGCGCGAAGATGAGGAAATCATCGGCCGCGTGTTTTCCTACCACGACGTCACGGACCGCCATCGCACCCAACAGGATTTGCTGGCCGCCAACGAACAAGCGCACCGCGCGAGTCAGGCCAAGAGCGAATTTCTTGCCATGATGTCGCATGAAATCCGCACGCCGATGAACGCCATCATCGGCATCAATGGCTTGATGCTCGATGGCGAACTCACCCCCCAGCAGCGCGATTATGCAAAAACCATTGCCAACAGCGCCGAAGCCCTGCTCGAAATCATCAATGACATTCTCGACTTTTCGAAGATCGAAGCCGGTCGCCTCGAAGTCGAACAGATTCCCTTCGATCTGCAACTGTTACTGAATGACATTGCCAAGCTGACAGGCATTCGCGCCATGGAAAAAAAGTTGCAGTTTCACCTGATCATCGCTGCCGATGTCCCCGAATGGATCACCAGCGATCCGACACGCCTGCGTCAGATCCTCAACAACTTCCTCAGCAATGCCCTCAAATTCACCGCCAGCGGATCAATCACGTTAAGCCTCGAATGCAGCGAAACGCCAGCCGGGCCACAACTCCTTCTGTCAATCAAAGACACCGGCATTGGCATATCACCGGCAGCGCAGCGCAAATTGTTTACGCCGTTCACACAGGCCGACAGCACCACCACGCGCCGTTACGGCGGAACGGGGCTTGGTTTGGCAATCACCAAGCAGCTTGTCGAATTGCTGGGTGGCAGCATTCGCCTGGAGAGCATCGAAAACCAAGGGACGACATTCACTGTGCAATTACCGCTCGTCAGCGCGTCGCCACAAACCGCCGCCACCGCGCCTGCCGTTGCAGGAATCGCCTTACCAGCAAGACAAGCAGCGCGCTTGCTGCTCGTCGAGGACAACCTGACCAACCAGACCGTCGCACTCGGCATATTGCGCAAACTCAACTTCACGAACATCCAGATCGCGCAAAACGGACAAGAAGCCATCGACAGTGTCAATGAGGCACCGCAACCATTTTCGGCCATCCTCATGGATTGTCAAATGCCGGTCATGGATGGTTACACCGCCACTAAAAAACTGCGCGCCCAGGAGTGCCAACCGCCAATCATTGCCATGACGGCCAACGCCATGCAGAGTGACCGCGAACAATGCCTGGCTGTCGGCATGAACGACTTTGTCACCAAACCCATCAATCGCCAATTACTTGAAGCCGCATTATCTCGCTGGATCAGCGAACCGCCCGCTGCACTGGCAGCGAGCCGCGCCGCCATCGAGAGCGAACCGCCAGCCACTGCAATCACCCCGATCGACGCCAACACTTTTGATCGGCAACTCGCACTTGAACAATTCGATGGCGATGCCGACCTGCTCAATCTGGTCCTCGAATCATTTTTTTCCGATGTCCCGGCAACCATTCAGAAACTCGCAGAAGCACTACAAACCGAAGACACAAGCAGCACCCGTATTCATGCCCACAGCATCAAAGGCGCCGCAGCCAGTGTTGGTGCAACAGCCTTGCGCACAACCGCTGCCAACCTGGAAAAAATGGCAATTGCCGGGCAGATGGGCGATGCCCGGATAACGTTCAAAACACTCACGCAGCAGTTTGCAAATTTCAACAAAGAAGTTCATTCTTGATCGAACCAAAACTTCCACGCTGCGGAACAACCCATAGTAGAAATTGCGAAAGGAATTCAGTATGTCCCAAAAGATTCTTGTCATTGACGACGACAGTTTCCAGCACAAAATGTACACCGCCGCACTTGGTAACGACTACACCGTGGTCTCAGCCCTCAGTGGCAGCGAAGGGATCGCACTGGCCAAGACCGAACATCCCGACCTCATCATTCTGGATGTCGACATGCCTGACCAGAATGGCTATGAGGTTTGTCAGATTCTGAAATCCGAAGAAATCACATCGTATGCGCCTGTATTGTTCGTATCGAGCCTCGATGAAATCGAAGACCGCCTCAAGGGCTATGCCGCGGGCGGCGCCGACTATGTCATCAAACCCTTCAACCTTAAGGAATTCAAGGCCAAGGTCCAGCATCTGCTGACCAGCGCCGCTGAATATCGCAATCTGATGAATCAGGCTGGCAGCGCTTCGACCACGGCGCTCACGGCCATGACCAGCATGAGCGAAATGGGGACGCTGCTCGAAAGCTTCCGCAAGTTCAACACCTGCGTGGATCAAAAAATGCTGGCCCAAGCGCTGCTGGACTCATTGGTCGCCTTGGGCCTGAACGGCGCCATCCAGATTCATTTATCCGTCGAGCCCTACACAATCAACGTCAATGGCCCCGCCACACCACTCGAACTATCGATCATCCGCCATTTACGGGACGACGGCAGAATCGTGCAATTCAAATCCAGTTTGGCGATCAACTATCCGTACATATCGCTACTGATCCACAACATGCCAATCGACGACGCGGAGCGTTGCGGCCGTCTGCGCGATCATCTGGCCATGCTCATCGAAGCCGCCGAAACCCGCGCGCAAACGATTGTCACCGAAAACAAGTCGCGCCATCTCGAAACCATCGAACGCGCCGTTCGCATGCTGTCCGCCACGCTGGTCGAATTCAACGATACCCAGCGCCAGAGCCAGCTCGACACACGCCAGGCCGTCACCCAACTATTCGACCGGATCGAACGCGAAACACTAAGCTTCGGCCTCAGCGAGGCGCAAGAAAACCATCTCGCCGCCACCTTGCAATCGGGCATCGAACGATTGGTCGAAATCCAGAAATCCGAAATCGACCTGCAAGGCAAGCTGCACTCGATCATCAAGGAACTGAACTTTGTCCTGACCCTCAAATAACGTCACCCCATGCTCGGTTTCATCAAACGCCTGCTGGGCGCTGCCGAGGGAAGCGCACTGGCAGCGCCGGAAACCCGAACAGAGCCAGCCACTGCCAGTGCAACGCCCCTCCTGGCAAACGACAGCCCCGCCGCCACGCTCCCCAGCAACGAGCCCTCCACGGACAACGACCGCTCGTTCATTTGCCGCGCCCCCCTGCTCGACCGCCACGAACGCATCGCCGGCTACGAATTCAGCCTCAAGCGCAACCTGCAGAACCGCCTGCAAGGGCGCAGCACGGCAGCCCGCCGCGCCTATGACGAAGTCCTGCTGAAAAGTCTTGTCACCGCCCACGCCGGACAAACCGGACCACTCCCCGGCCAGGGCTTGGCCTTCATCAACATCTCGCCGCAATCGCTCACCAACCCGCTGCTCGACGCCCTGCCGGCGCAGCGCAGCGTGCTGATGCTCGACAGCCGTACCAGCGCCGGTCTGCCCGCCGACGAGCTTGAGCCACTCGGCGCACGGCTCGCGGCCCTGCAGGCGCGCGGCCTGCGCCACGGCTGGCGCCTGTACGAGATTGCACCGCTGCCCGAAGTGCTCATGGTGGCCAGCAACTTCATCCAGATCACCCCCGGCGCCGCCGCCCAACCAGACAATGCATGGCCGGCCCGCCTGCGCCAGAGCGCGCGCCCCAACCAGCCGCTGCAACTGATCGCCCACGAACTCCAGACACACGCGGATTTCGACGCTTGTCGCGACGCCGGCTACGACTTTTTCCACGGCCCCTTCATCACCGACCGCGCCCACTGGCAGGCACCGCGCAGCGACATTAACCGCCTGCGCGTCATCGAATTACTGAATCTGATCCGCAGCGGCGGCGCCTTTGCCGAAATCGCCGAATGTCTCAAAACCGAGCCGGTGCTGACCTTCAAGCTGCTGCGCTACATCAACTCACCGGCGCTCGGCCTGCAACGCGAAATCCTCAACCTCGCCCAGGGGCTCGTAGTGCTCGGACGCGACAAGTTCTACCGTTGGCTGTCGCTGCTGCTCTTCGACAGCCGCGCCCCGGGCTACCGCGAACGCATGCTCACCGAACAGGCGCTCACGCGCGCGCACTTCCTCGAAGGCCTGGCCGGCCAGGGCCGCATCCCCGCAACGCCCGACCCGCTTTTCATGACTGGCACGTTCTCCCTGCTCGACACGCTGATGGGCAAACCCATGGCCGACATGCTCGGCCAGGTCGCCCTGCCCGAAGCCGTGCGTGCCGCACTGCTCGGCGAAGACAACATCTACCGCACAGCGCTCGAACTCATACGCGCCCTCGAAAACCACGACGACGACCAGATCGCCCGGACCACCGACCAATGCGGCCTCAACGACGCCAGCGTCACGCAGACCATGCTCGAAGCCTTGGCTTGGGCGCAATCAATCAACAGCACCAGCGCCGAACCGAAGGCATAAAATCGACGCACGTCCAGCAACAGTCATTCCGCCGCAACCACCTATAATCTCCCGTCCCCTGGTCTCTGGCCCCTGAACTCCAATAAAATCTTCTACGGGCGATTCGTTGCCTGAGCCACTCACCCGCACCATCCCGCCACCATGCTGAGCTATCGCCACGCCTTTCACGCCGGCAACCATGCCGACGTCCTCAAACACTTCGTCCTCATGCAGCTGGCCGGCTACATGACGCAAAAACCCGCCCCGCTCTGGTACATCGACACCCACGCCGGCGCAGGCCTGTATGCACTCGACCAGGGCTACGCCACCAAGCTCGCCGAGCATGTCGATGGCATTGGCCGGCTGTGGCAGCGCGACGACCTGCCGGCCGAACTCGAAGAATACGTTGCCCTGATCCGCACCCTCAACGCAGACGGCCAACTGCGCACCTACCCCGGCTCGCCATGGATCGCCGCCCAACTGCTGCGCCCCGAAGACCGCCTGCGCCTGTTCGAACTGCACAGCAGCGACAGCAAACTGCTCGCCCAGCACTTCCAGACCGCCGGCCGCCGCGTCGCGATCCAGGAGGACGACGGCCTGGCCGGGCTCAAGGCCCAGCTGCCGCCACCGACGCGCCGCGCGCTGACGCTCATCGACCCCTCCTACGAAGACAAGCACGATTACCGCGCCGTCGTCGCGGCGCTGGCCGACAGCCTCAAGCGCTTCGCCACTGGCGCCTACATGCTCTGGTACCCGCAGCTCTCGCGCCCCGAAGCGCGCCAGCTACCCGAAAAGCTCATGGCCCTGCCGGCGCAGAAATGGCTGCACGTCACACTCAGCGTGCGGCGCCCGACCAGCGACGGCTTCGGCATGCACGGCAGCGGCCTGTACCTCATCAACCCGCCCTGGACGCTCAACGCCACGCTGCAGCAAGTCATGCCCTGCCTCGTCGACGCCCTCGCCCAGGACAGCGGCGCCAGCTACACCATCGAGCATGGCGAAAACTGACCCCTGCCCGTGCGGCAGCGGCCAGCCCTATGCCGCCTGTTGCGGCCCGCTGCACCAGGGCCAGCAGCCCGCCGCAAGCGCCGAAGCCCTGATGCGCTCGCGCTACAGCGCCTACGTCCTCAAGCACGAAGCCTGGCTGCTCGCCAGCTGGCACCCCGACACCCGCCCCACCGCCCTGCAACTGGACGCCGCCGACGCCCCGGCCAAATGGCTGGGCCTGGAAATCCGTCGCCATGCACAACAGGACGCCAATCATGCCACGGTCGAATTCGTCGCCCGCTGCCGCTACCCCGGCGGCCGCGCCGGCCGCCTGCACGAAATCAGCCGCTTCGTGCGCGACAACGGCCGCTGGCTGTATCTCGACGCTTCAGGGAATCACTGATTGGTGCGTAGTGTGTAGCCAATTGTCGTCAGCAGCGCCAGGAATAATGGGAGGGATTTGCATCCTGCGCTGCCCCAGAAAACATGGCGCTTCCAGCGAACCGGAGCATTCATGCGTGCTAGAATTTTCGTCGCTTGAATGGGCCGGGTTTTTTCCCGGCCATCTACGCGGCACAACGTTGCACACTCCTGAAGGGATCGATCATGGCGCTCATGGATTTCATCAAGAAACAGTTTATCGACGTCATTCACTGGACCGAGGAAGCCGATGGCGTGCTGGCCATGCGCTATCCGATGGAGGATTTCGAAATCCAGTATGGCGCCCAGCTCACGGTGCGCGATTCGCAGATGGCGCTGTTCGTCAATGAAGGCGTTTGCGCCGATGCCTTCGGGCCGGGCCTGCACAAGCTGGAGACGCGTACCCTGCCGGTGCTGACGAACCTGCAGAACTGGGACAAGCTGTTCGCTTCGCCCTTCAAGTCGGATGTGTATTTCTTCAGCACGCGCCTGCAGCTTGATCGCAAGTGGGGCACGCCGCAGCCAGTCACGATCCGCGACAAGGATTTCGGCATGGTGCGCCTGCGCGCTTTCGGCATTTACTCGTACCGCATTACCGATCCGAAGAAGTTCTACCTGAATGTCTCGGGCACGCGTGAGACTTACACGGTCGATGAGCTGGAAGGTCAGCTGCGCAACACCATCGTCGGCTCGATCAGCGATCTGTTCGGCGAATCGGGCGTGCCGTTCGTCGACATGGCCGGCAATCAGGAGGAATTCGGCAAGCGGCTGAAGGACAAGCTCACCCCGCAGTTCGATAACTACGGTCTGGCGCTCGATACCTTCGTACTGCAGAACGTCTCGCTGCCCGAGGAATTGCAAAAGATGCTCGATGCGCGCATCGGCGTGAACATGATGGGCGGCATGCAGAGCTATACGCAGTATCAGGTGGCCAACAGCATTCCGCTGGCAGCGCAAAACGAGGGGGGGCTGGCCGGTATGGGCGCCGGCGTCGGCGTCGGCTTCGGTATCGGTCAGCAGATGGCGCAGACACTCGGCCAGAGCCTGAATCCGCAGGCCGCACCAGCAGCACCAGCCGCCGCAGCGGCCCCGGCGGCAGCAGCGCCGGCGCCATCCGCCGACGAGATCATGGCGACCATCGAGAAACTGCACGGTCTGGTCGGCAAAGGCATCCTGACCCAGGCCGAGTTCGATGCGAAGAAGGCCGAACTGCTGGCAAAACTCGCCTGACGCCTGCCCCCTAGCCCCCAGTCCCTAACCCGCGTGCCCGCCAAAACCGCACTTTGCCCCTCCTGCGGCGCCCCGGTCGAGTTCCACTCGGCCGATTCGGTGCTGCTGGTGTGCGCATTTTGCCGTTCCACACTGCTGCGCAGCGCCGAGAAGATCGAGAATCTCGGCCGCATGGCCGATCTGATCGAGGATTTCTCGCCGCTTCAGCTCGGTAGCGAGGGCCGCTTCAGCGGCGTGCATTTCGCCGTCATCGGCCGCATCCAGCTGCGCTATGGCGCGGGGCTGTGGAACGAGTGGTATCTGCTGTTTGACGATGGCCGCCATGGCTGGCTGTCGGATGCAAATGGCGATTACACGGTCAGTTTCGCCGAGCAGATCCGCGAGCCGCTGGGGCCATTTTCCGCGTGGCAGCCGGGCGATCTGGCGCCGCTCAACGGCATTGCCTTCGAAGTCACCGACATCGAACAGGCCGAGTGCGTGGCCGGCGACGGCGAGCTGCCGTTCAAGGTCGGCGGCGGCTATCCGGCGCCGGTCGTCGATGCGCGCCACGGCAAGTTCTTCGCCACGCTGGATTATTCGGAAGACCCGCCGCTGGTGTATATCGGCGAGTCGGTCGAGCGTGCCCGTCTGGCGCTGACCAATCTGCGCGAGAAGATTCCCGGCGCTGTCACGGAAAAGGGACTCAAGTCCTTTGAATGCGCGGCCTGCGGCGCGCCGATCGAACTCAAGTCGAATGCCACCGAACGCGTCGGCTGCACCAGTTGCGGCAGTTTGCTGGAGGTCGGCGATGCGCGCCTGACGCTGATTGAAAAAGCCCGCAGCCGGATCCAGGTCACCCCGGTGCTACCGCTCGGCAGTCAGGGCCAGCTGGCCGGCGTCAGCTATGAAGTCATCGGCTTCATGCAGCGCGAAACCACGGTCGACGGCCAGACCTATACCTGGGACGAATATCTGCTGTTCGATGCGCGCGGCGAGTTCCGCTGGCTGTCACGCTACGATGGCCACTGGAATTTCATCCGCGTGCTGAACCAGCCGCCGACACGCACTACGGCGCAAACCCCCAGCATCAAGTATGAGGGTGAGACGTATCGCCACTTCCAGAGCTGCGACGCGCGCGTGAGCTATGTGATCGGCGAGTTCAACTGGCGCGTCAGCGTCGGCGAAACGGCGAAAACCCAGGATTACGTCGCGCCGCCGAAAATGCTTTCGCTGGAAAAAACCGCCAACGAAATCACCTGGAGCCTCGGCGAATACCTGACGCCCACTGAAATCGAGCAAGCCTTCGCGCTCAAGACGCCGCTGGCGACGCCGGTCGGCGTGTATGCGAATCAGCCGAACCCGCTCGGCCCGCGCCATCAGGGGACCTGCCTGCAGTTCTGGCGCATGGCGAGCGTTGCGGTATTGCTGCAGGGGGCTTTCCTGATCTTCGGTCTGGGCGGCGACGTCATCAAGGAGCATGCCGTTTTCGGCGCCGAGGAATCCAGCCACACCAGCGCGAGCTTCGAACTCACCAAGCAAGCGACGACACTGATGGTCGACAATCGCGCCGATTTCGACAACGGCTGGCTGACCCTGAATCTGACCCTGGTCGACGAAAACACCGGTCAGGCCTGGCAGGCCAATCGCGAAATCAGTTACTACTCGGGCGTCGATCAGGGCGAATCCTGGAGCGAAGGTTCGCGCTCGGATGAGGTGGTTTTCCCCGCTCTGCCGCCCGGACGCTACCATCTGGTCGTCGATGGCGAGGCGGCGCCGGAAATCGGCCGCAAGATCAGCGACGAGCTGACCATCGAGAGCGGTGGCGCGCGCTGGAGCAATCTGCTGCTGGTACTGCTGTTTCTCGCCAGCTTCCCGATCTGGACGCGCTTGCGCCTGCAGGCCTTCGAAACCCGGCGCTGGCTCGAAAGCGACCATCCGCCCGACGATTCGTGATTCCGGAGCCTGCCACGCATGTTTACCCGTCTTTATCTGATCATCAGCCTGATGTCGCTTGCGACCTTCGGCTGGTACCAGTTCCGCGGCGTCAGCCCCTTCGACGCCTTCGCCGATACGGCCGCGAGCAGCGCCCGCTCCGGTTCGCAGACCTACCACAAATAGGAGTTACGCCATGGACATCAACCTGCATCAGCTTGCCAATTCGCTGCTTTACTCCTTCCTCGGCGTGGCCATTTTCTGGATCACCTTCATCGTGATCGACAAGATCACGCCTTACGATCTGTGGGGCGAAATCGTGCGCGAAAAGAATACCGCGCTGGCGCTTGTCGTCGGCGCCATGTGCCTGGGCATCGCCATCATCATTGCCTCGGCAATCCACTGACACGCATGGGCAATCGCGCCATAAATGCAGACCAATGACGCCCGCCCATCCCGACTGCCCGCGACCAGCCACAGCGCCGCGGAGCAAGGCTCCACGAAACCCCACCAGTGCCCCCACGCGGGGAGGTGACTGTCCGGCTCGCCTTGCGCACAACTTCAACCCGGCGTTCAATTGATGGTTTCACGTTAAATGCAGGTCGCACTACTCGCCTCCGTCTTCGTCGTCGCCTCCTGCGGACTAGCCTACGAGCTGGTTGCCGGCGCGCTGGCAAGTTATCTGATTGGCGATTCCGTCACCCAATTTTCCACGGTCATTGGCGTCTACCTGTTTTCGATGGGCGTCGGCTCCTGGCTGGCGAGCTTCGTCGGGCGCGGCCTGGTCGCGCGCTTTGTGCAGATCGAACTACTGGTCGGACTGCTCGGCGGCTTCTCGGCCGCCTTCCTGTTTCTGGTATTTACCTGGCTGGATGCGCCATTCCGTTTGACGCTGTACATCATCGTGGCGCTGCTGGGCATTCTTGTCGGCATGGAGATTCCGCTGGTGATGCGGATTCTGAAACGCGATCTGGCCTTCAAGGATGTCGTTTCCCAGGTGCTGACCTTCGATTATCTCGGCGCCCTGCTGGTATCCCTCCTGTTTCCGCTGCTGCTGGCGCCGCAGCTCGGCCTGATCCGCACGGGGCTGCTGTTCGGCATTCTGAATGTCGGCGTGGCGCTCTGGGCAACCTGGCTGTTCCGCGCCCAGCTGCCCGGCGTGGTGGCGCTGCGCTCTCAGGCATTCCTCGCACTCGCGCTGCTGCTGGGCGGTTTTGCCGGCGCCAATCAGCTCACCGAACTCGCCGAGCAGCATCTGTACGCCGATCAGGTGATCTACAGCAAAAGCACGCCCTATCAGCGCATCGTGATCACGCGCTGGAAGGATGACTTGCGCCTGTTCCTCAACAACAACCTGCAGTTCTCCTCGCACGACGAGTACCGCTATCACGAGGCGCTGATCCACCCGGCACTCGCCACCCTGCCGCAGGCGCGCCGCGTGCTGGTGCTGGGCGGCGGCGACGGCCTGGCGGTGCGCGAGATCCTCAAGTATCCACACATTGAGGCGGTCACGCTGGTCGATCTGGATACCGAGATGACGCGCTTGTTTGCCACGGCGCCGATGCTGACCGGGCTCAATCTCGATGCGCTCAACGATCCGCGCGTCAAGATCGTCAATACCGATGCAATGCGCTGGCTCGAAGAACGTGACGACGTGTATGACCTGATTGTCGTCGACTTCCCCGATCCGTCGAACTTCAGCGTCGGCAAGTTGTACTCCAGCGCCTTCTATCGCCTGCTCGACCGCCATATCGCGCCGCAGGGACTGGCGGTGATCCAATCGACTTCGCCGCTGTACGCGCCACAATCGTTCTGGTGCGTGGTCACGACGCTCGAAAGCGTCGGGCTGCAGGCCACGCCCTATCATGCGCTGGTGCCCTCGTTCGGCGAATGGGGCTTCGTGATCGCCGGCCGCAGCGCCTATCAGCCGCCCGCCAGCTATCCGGTGCCGACGCGTTTCCTGACGCCGGAAACCACGCCGGGCCTGTTCCAGTTCCCCAAGGACATGGCGCGCCTGCCCAGCGAAGTGAATCGCCTCAACAACCAGGTGCTGGTGCGCTACTTCGAGAACGAGTGGCGCAAGGTCATCCGCTAGTGAAGTGTGACATGCATGCCATCGGCCAGCACGACGCTGTAGCGCTGGTTTCAAGCCGACCACAAAGGGTAACGACAGGTCGGATTTCAAGCCGATCTGTCGGGCTGACGCCCGACCTCGGGGCGGAGCAGCCATGAAGCGGCGCGAGTTTCTCGGCGCCGCGCTAGGGCTGGCGGCCGGCGGGATTTCGGCCTGCGGCAGCAACCGTTCACACTTGCCGCTACCGCCCGGCGAACTCGCCGGCGCGGGCTTTGCGCGCGGACATCGGCTGAATCATGCGCTCAATATTCCGCCGGTTTCGGAAACCCGTCAGGCACCGGTGCTCATCGTCGGCGCTGGCATCGCCGGACTGTCGGCCGGCTGGAAACTGCAGCGCGCCGGCTTGCGGGATTTCCTGATCACCGAACTCGAAGACCAGGTCGGCGGCAACTCGCGCTATGGCGAAAACACCGTGAGCCGCTATCCGCTCGGCGCGCATTATCTGCCGCTACCGGGATCGGAAGCGCGTGCGGTGCGCGAACTGCTGGCTGATTTGGGCGTACTGCAGGGCGATCCGCTGGCCGCCGCGCCGAACTACGACGAACGCTATCTGTGCGCCACGCCGCAGGAGCGCCTGTTCCTGCGCGGCAGCTGGCACGAGGGGCTGATGCCTGCGGCAAATGCAGGGAGCGGCGAGTTGCAGAAAATCGAGCGTTTTCAGCAGATCATCGAGACGCTGCGCAAACGACGCGACCGGCGCGGGCGGCGCGCCTTTGCCATACCGATGGAATACTCCTCGCGCACCCCGGATCTGCTGGCGCTCGACCGCATCACGCTGGCGCAGTGGTTACGCCAGGAAGGTCTCGATTGCCCCGCCTTGCGCTGGTATCTGAACTACACGAGCCGCGACGATTTCGGCGCCGGCATCGATGCGGTTTCGGCCTGGGCCGGACTGCATTACTTCGCCTGCCGCGACGGCGCAGCCGCCAATGCGGCGGGCGACACGGTGCTCACGGCGCCCGAGGGCAATGGCTGGATCGTGCGCGGCCTGGAGGAACGCCTGCGGCCACATCTGCTGAGTGGCGCCATGGCGACGGCACTGCGCGAATCGTCACGGAATGGCCGCACTGCGGTCGAAGTGGATTATTTTCTGCCGCGCGAGAACCGCAGCCTGCGCATCGTCGCCGAACAGGTGATCTGGGCCGGGCCGCTGTTCGTGCTGAATCATGTCTGGCGCACCGCACCGGACAGCATTCGCCGGGCGGCAGGCGCCTTCGATTATGCCCCCTGGATGGTCGCCAACCTGACGCTGAGCGAGGCGCCGCACACGCGCGCCGGCGCGCCGCTGGCCTGGGACAATGTACTGCACGCCGGTCCGGGGCTTGGTTATGTGGTGGCGACGCACCAGCAGATGCGCGTGCGCCCCGGCCCGACCGTCATCACCTATTACCATGCCTTCGATCAGGGATCGGCTCGCGCCACGCGCCAGAAGATGCTCGCCGAGCCGCGCGCAACCTGGGCAGCGGAAATCCTGCGCGAACTCGGCAAACCGCATCCCGAGCTGCCAGAAATCACGCAGCGTCTGGATGTGTTCCTGCATGGCCATGCGATGATCAAGCCGCTACCCGGCGTGATCTGGGGCGCGGCTCGCCAACAGTTGAGCCAGCTGAATCATCCGCGCCTGCGCCTGGCGCATACCGATCTCTCGGGCATGTCGCTGTTCGAGGAAGCCAACTATCGCGGCGTGCTGGCCGCCGAGCAAACGCTGCAGGCGCTGGGACTGCGCCATGCGTCGTCGCTGCAGGTCTGAAGCGGCCTGCAGCCTTCAGTCAAGGAGCTTCTTCCAAAAACCCGGCCCCCAGTCACACAGCTTGCTGGCAAGCTTGTAGAGCGTCTCACCGGGCAGCAGCGGTGTGGGTTTCTGCCATTGCTTGATGCCGCCCTGCGTGATGGCCTGGGCCACTTCATGGGAGCTGCAATTGAAGGCGTATTCCTCGACCACCCTGGTATTGGCCGGATCGAACGTGGCATACAGCGCCACGGTGGCCATGTCGCCGTCCTTGACGACCTTTTCGGGATCGTAATACAGCTTCAGGCCATCCGCTTGGAGGCGGGCCGGCTTGTCCGCCGCAGCGCCCCATTGCGGGCCGGACTGGGCATTCGCCTGCGCCGGGAGCAGCGTGCTCAGCATGACGGCTGCCGCCAGCTGCCCTTTGAATGAAAATTTGTTTATCATATCAACACTCTACCATCAAGATTGAACAAAGAATCCGGTTGCTTTCTAGCGCGGACAGGGGTAGAAAAGCAAGTGCGAGACCGTATTGCTGACCACTCAAGGGGGGCGATTATCGAGACTGCAAATGATGCGTGAAATGTAATCACAAATCCATCCGGTTCGACCGGGCCATTGGTGCCAACAGTCACCAATAAAAACGCCGAAACACACTTTACGTGATCGGCGTTTTTTTATGTGGCACTGATTGGCTTGCTGCGCCCGCTCGGAGGCTTAGTGATGATGGCCTTGCGGTCCATGCACGTGGCCGTGTTCGAGCTCTTCGTCGGTTGCCTCGCGCACATCGCTGACGGTGCATTCGAAAATCAGCGCCATGCCGGCCAGCGGATGGTTGCCGTCGACAACTACCGTTTCGCCTTCGATTTCGGTGATCGTGAACAGCATGTCGTCGCTGTCCTCGTCGTTGCCGCGTTCGAACTGCATGCCGACTTCGATGTTGTCGGGGAACAGGTTGCGCGGTTCGACATTCACGAGTTCGGCGTCGTATTCGCCGAAGGCGTCATCGGGTTCGAGCTTGACCTTGAGCGTGGCACCGATGTCCTTGCCATGCAGTTCTTCTTCGATGCGCGGGAAAATGCCGTCGTATCCGCCGTGCAGATACACGAGCGGTTGGGTGCCTTCGTCGATCAGGTTGCCCTCGCAGTCATGGACCTGATAGCTGAGCGTTACGACGGTGTTTTTTTCGATTTGCATGGTTTCTCCAGTTGTTTAACAAGTTGCAGCACTTCGGCGACATGGCCGCGCGGGCTGATGTCGTACAGGGCGTGGCGCACCACGCCGTGACAGTCGATGATGAA
>JBPOIN010000190.1:0-8640 GCA_052034445.1 Pseudomonadota bacterium
ATCTGCGTCTCGGCAAGCTGGCGCCCGTCACGCCGCCGGCGGCATTTCCACTGCGGCTGATGCGTGCTCCGCAAACTGTTGCAGCGCGGCTGGCCCTGCTGGGCGATGCCGCACACACCATTCATCCGCTCTCGGGCCACGGCGTCAATCTCGGGTTTCAGGATGCGCGCGTGCTGGCCGAAATGCTTTGCGACAAGCCCGAATACATCGATTGCGGCGATGCTCGCTGGCTGCGACGCTACGAAAGATCGCGCATCGAAGAGGTGCTCGCGTTACAATCCGCTACGCATGGCTTGCAGCGCCTGTTTGCCGTCGAATCCGGCGTCATGCTCACTGCCTTGCGCAATGCGGGCATGAGTCTCACCAATGCCTTGCCACTCGTGAAGGACCGGTTGGTACGCTATGCACTGGGCTGAACCAGTCCCGTTCCCGTTTGCCGTATTGCTGCCTTTTTCTTACTCGTACTGATCTCGGAGTTGACATGTTGAAGACCATTCTTGCCTGCGGACTCGCCGTATTCACCCTGAGCGCGAGCCTTGCGCATGCCGACGAAGCCGACATCAGGAAGTCCGTGGCAGCGACTTACGGTCCGCAACTCAAGATCGAGGGGGTGCGCAAGACAGAGATTCAAGGCCTGTATGAACTCCAGGTGGGAAACGAAGTGCTGTATTCGGATGAAAAGGGCAACTACTTTGTCCAGGGCGACATCATCGACGCCAAGGCCAAAAAGAATCTCAGCGAGGCGCGGCGCAACAAGCTTTCGCAGATCAAGTTTGCCGAACTGCCGCTCGAACTCGCGGTAAAGACCGTGCGCGGCAACGGCAAGCGCGTGTTCGCCACGTTTGAAGACCCGAATTGCGGCTATTGCAAGAAGTTCGCCAAGGAACTGTCCGGCATGACCGATTTCACGATGTACACCTTCATGTTTCCGATTCTCTCGCCGGATTCGATGGAAAAATCCAAGGCCATCTGGTGTTCGGCGGATCGTGCCAAAGCCTGGAGCGACTATATGGTGAATGGCGCTATTCCCGCTACCGCGAACTGTGCCGCGCCAATTGACAAGGTGGTCGAGCTCGGCCGCAAACTCAACGTACGCGGTACGCCGTTGATTGTCCTTGCCAATGGCGAACGCATTCCCGGCGCCGTGCCGGTCGCGCAGCTTGAACAGGAACTGAATCGTGTCGCGGCCGGGGGGGGCAGGTAAGTCCCGGCCACACCATACGGGGCTGGTTGCCCGATGTCGCATCGCCAGGTGCGGCAATCTGAAACCCCGCGGCCGGATGCGATTGCCGTTCGGGCCGTGTGCATCTGCGACATGTGAAATTCAGCCAATGGATAGTCTGCAAATCGAGTATCTGGAAAGCGCCGTGATCAGCGTCGAACAGGCCATTGACCTGTATAACCGTTCAACACTCGGCGAACGGCGGCCGGTCGGGCGGCCGGATATCTTCGCCGGCATGCTGAAAAATGCCGATATCCTGATTTCCGCCTGGCATGGCAAGCAGCTCGTGGGCATCGCGCGCACACTGACGGATTTCACCTATGTGGCGTATCTCGCCGATCTGGCCGTGGATGAGTCCTGTCAGAAGCAGGGTATCGGCAAACGTCTGTTGCAGGAAACGCAGGAACGGCTCGGCGCTGAATGCATGCTGGTGCTGCTCGCCGCACCCAAGGCAAATACGTATTACCCGAAACTGGGTTTCGAACACAATCCGCGCGCCTGGATGTGGCGTGGCAGCCAGATTCGTGACTGAAAGAGCGGCGCGGTTGGCGCGCCCGGAATTCGGCGGATTCTGATTCCACCCAGCGCACATCGGCTGTTGCTTTATGGGAAATCTCTTGTTGCTGGTGGCCTGGCGTGTCGTGAAAAGGACACGGATTTCAGGTTTTAAGCGTCAGTCATTGTTTTGAATTAATTCCATTGTCAATTTCTGCTAAGATGCCGAGCCAGAAGTATGGTTCAGTGTCAGCCCTGTGCTTCGTCGCTGACAGCCATCGGGGGTGGCTCGTATGGCGCCAGAAAAAAATGAATGGACCGAATGACTGTCATGCACAAATTCATCAGAAAGGTTGATTTCAAACCGACCTCCGTGGGGGTGATTGCTTTCCCTTTGTTGCTGGCGGTATGCCTGACATTGGCGATCGGCATGCTGGGGTTATATGCCTTCGAGGCCCAAAAGCAGCAGATTCGCAAGGAAGGCGAAGCGATGCTCAAGGCCGTTGCGTCACTCAAGGCCGGACAGATCGGCAACTGGCTCGACGAACGCAAGGCAAACGCATTCAATCTGGGCAGCCAGAATCTGCTCTCCGCACTCATGGCGGAACAGCAGGAAAGCGCGAACTTCTCCGCGCAAAAACGCCAATGGCTGAGCGACCGGCTCGAAATGACCGCACAAGCCTACAAGTTTCACAGCCTGGTGCTGTTCGATAGGCATGGCCGTAAATACCTGGAACATGGAACAAGCAATGATCGTAACGGTGATGACGTCGGTCTTGTTGGCCGCGCGTTGCGCGAACGTCAGATCGTCACCAGAGATCTGCATGGCGACGATTACCAGAACGCCGAACTGGATCTGGCCGCACCGCTGACCATGCGGATACAGGGGGAAATCGAGGTGGTTGGCGCTCTGCTGATGCATGTTGATCCCGCGCGGTTCCTGTTGCCTTTGATTCAAACCTGGCCAACGCCAAGCAGCACTGCCGAAACCATGCTGTTACGCCGCGAAGGCGATCAGGTGCTGTTTCTCAATGAATTGCGACATCAGCGCGGCACGGCACTGCGGTTACGTCTGCCCGCTGATATGTCCGGGCTGCTAGACAAGTACGAGTGGCAGGGCGAAAGCGGGATTGTCGCCGGCCTTGATTACCGCAATGTCCCCGTCATTGGTTTCCTGCAGCCGATCCCGGATACGCCATGGTTCATCATTTCAAAAATCGATGAGACCGAACTGTATGCGCCGTTGCACCGGCTCGGTTTGTACGTGACGCTGGCAGGCATATTGCTGCTGCTGGCGGGTTATGCGGCTCTGGCCTTCTGGTGGCGCGAGCGGCGCGCCGAATTCGCTGCCCGTTCTGCTCACGCCGAGTTCGAGAACAAGGCGCTGGCGCGCCATCTTGAATATCTGAGCAAGTTTTCCAACGACATCGTGATGCTCGTGGATGATGCCGGCCGTATCGTCGAAGCCAATGACAGAGCATCGGATGCCTACGGCTATGCGCGCGAGGAGCTGATTGGCATGAAGGCGATCCAGTTGCGTGCGCCTGAAGTCATGGTCGATTTTTCCGCGACGCTGCAGCGCCTGCATGCCGACGGACGACTGGTGTATGAAACCCTGCAGCGACGCAAGGACGGCAGCATTTTCCCGATTGAATCGAGTCTGCGTGAAATTGAAATCGACGGGCGGACATTCGTCCAGGGCATCGGGCGCGACATCAGCGAACGCAAGCGTGCCGGAGAGGAAATCATTCAGATGCGCGATTTTTATCTCAAGCTGCTCGATCACTTGCCGGCCATGATCTGGCGTTGCGGGGCGGATGGTCGCTGCAACTGGTTCAATGCCACCTGGCTGGCATTTACCGGACGGACCTTGGCGCAGGAGATCGCCGACGGAGGGCTGGATGGCGCTCATCCGGATGATCTCGGTTACTGCAAGAGAAGCTATCTTGAAGCCTTCAATCAGCGCCGGCCGTTTGAACTCGAATATCGATTGCGCCGGCATGACGGCGAGTATCGCTGGATGATCGACAATGGTATCCCCTTCGAATCCATGGACGGCGAGTTCGCCGGTTATATCGGTTTCTGCGTGGATGTCACGGAGCGCGTGACGCTCGAGCGCGAATTGCTTTCTGGCGCACAATTGACCACGGCGATCATCGATTCGCTGAGCAATGTGATTGCCGTCACGGATGACGAGGGGGAGATCATTCGCGTCAACAAAGCCTGGCGCAATTTTGCTGCCGACAACGGCGCCGACGAGCAGGTTCAATATGGCGTTGGCCTGAATTATTTCGCGGTGTGCCAGGCAGCCGTGGCGGTCGATGTGCCGCTGGCGGAGGCAGTTCTGGCGGGCATGCGGCAAGTTCAGCGCGGCGAGTTGCCGCTGTATGCAGTCGAGTATGAATGCCATGGACCCCAGCAGCGGCGCTGGTTCCAGCTCCGGGTGACGTCGCTCGGCGGCGATTTGGGCATGCATGGTCTGGTCGTCAGTCATACCGACATTACGCAACGGAAACTTGTCGAATTGACGCTGGTCGAAGATCAGCAACTGCTCGAAGAACGCGTCATCCTGCGTACCCAGGAACTCGAAGTCAGCGCTGCGGCCTTGCGTCATCAGGAGCGCCTGCTGCAACACATTCTCGACCACATCCCCGGCATGGTCAGTTATTGGGATAGGGATTTGTGCAATGTTTTCGCCAATAGCGCCTATGTCGAGTTTTTCGGCAAGACCCCGGACGAGATTTGCGGCATGCACATCCGGACGTTGCTTGGCGACCATATCTATAGCCAGAACCTGCCGCATATACAGTGCGCCTTGCGCGGTGAGCCACAGATGTTCGAGCGCATGCTGCAACAGCCGGGCATTGCGGAAGTGCGGTATACCCAGGCGCATTACGTACCCTATCGCAGCGCCGGTGAGGTCGAGGGACTTCTGATCCTGATGTTCGACATCACGGAAGTGAAGCGTGCCGAGGTGGCCGCACGCCAAGCCTCGGCCGAGGCTGAACGCCTGGCGCAATTGCGCAGCGATTTCCTCGCCAACATGAGTCACGAGATCCGCACCCCGCTGAATGCCATTCTGGGTTTCGCGCAGACTGGTTTGCGCGATGTCGCCGCGCCTCAATCTGGTCATGTATTTGAGCGGATTCTTGATGCCGGCCGCTTGCTCATGTCGATCATTAACGACATTCTTGATTTCTCGAAAATCGAGGCCGGCAAAATGAGCATCGAGAAGGTCGACTTTGACCTTGGACAGATCGTTGATCGTGTTGTTGATCTGAATGCGCAGAATGCGTATGCAAAAAACCTCGAATTTCGTCTGGAGGAGGCGGACGATCTTCCATTAGTGATGCTGGGGGATCCGTTGCGCTTGTCACAGGTGCTATTGAATCTGCTGGCGAATGCTATCAAATTTACAGAACGCGGATTCGTTACCTTGCGCATCTCGCGTATGGATCAAAAGTTGGTGTTTGAGGTGCAGGATTCCGGTATCGGCATGAATGCCGATCAGATGGCGCGTTTGTTCCAGCCTTTTAGTCAAGCCGACAGTTCCATCACGCGTCAGTTCGGTGGCACCGGGCTCGGTTTGGCAATCAGTCGTCGGCTTGTCGAATTGATGGGCGGCGAAATTTTTGTCAGCAGCGAGCCGGGCCATGGAGCTACATTTACCCTGCGAGTGCCATTGCAATCAGTATCCCCTGCTCCTGCATCAAGTACACATCCGACGGTGTGGCTGGCTGGCCTGCCGGACAACGAAGCGCTGCCGCTGAGTGTCGCGCTGACGGCGCGTGGGGTTAGCGCCAGGTCAGTAGTGGCTGCCGATGTGATTCCGGATGTGGAAACCATCGATCTGCTGGTCGTTGATTGCCGGCAATATGCTGCAGTCGAGGCGACAGATGCGAGGCGTCTTGTGAAGCGCTTGGGCGTTGCCTGTATGCCGGGTGAGGGATTCGGTGTTTGTGTGCATGCAGCCGGCGATTGTGTGGCTCTGGAGCGTCCATTATGTGCGCGTCGGTTGATCGCTGCGGCTACGACATCCAGCGGATGCCACGATCAAGCTCGCCCGGTTGGCCCCAGGCTTGCCGGCGTTCGCATTCTGGTCGCCGAAGACAACGCAGTGAACCGGCTGGTGCTGGAGACAATTCTTAAACAGGAGGGAGCGTCGCTGACCTGTCTTGAGAACGGTCTCGAAGTTTGCGAACAATTGCAGGTCGCCGGCGCCATGGCGTATGACTTGGTGATTGTCGATATCCAGATGCCGGTGATGGACGGTTATGCAGCTACGCAACGTATTCACGAGATTGCGCCGGCCATGCCGGTTATTGGTTTGACTGCGCATGCTAGCCAAGAGGATCGGCAGCGTTGCCTGGACGTCGGCATGGTGGACCATTTGACTAAACCCATTGATATCGAATTGCTGGTTGCCGTATTGCTGCGACATCTGCCCAACCGCATTGCGCACCAGGGGGCGATCATGCAACCCGGAATCCGGGTTGCGCCAGAAACCGAGGGTGATACAGAGTTGCGATCGGAAAACCGGCTGGGCATGGTTGGTTGGTCGGCACTGCTGGTGCGGTTTCATGATGATCAGCGGTTTGTCCGGAAGCTCATGGCCGCTGCGCTGGATAGTCAAAGTACCACACCTGAGAGGCTCAGAGCAGCGCAGGCGACCATGGATTTTCAGGGCATCGCCACGCTTGCCCACAATCTGAAAGGAATGAGCGCCAATCTCATGCTGCCCGCGTTGCGCGATTTGGCGCAGCAGACCGAAATCTCTGCCCATGCCGCAGAGACACAGGCTGCGCATCTCGCGGAAGCGCTGGCGCTGGAGACGCAGCGGCTACTGGAGGAGTTGCGCAAGAGTCTGGACGCTTAAGGAGCGTGGCGCGCCCTACGGGACGGGCCATGGCAAGAGGTTCGCACCAGCATCGCCACCAACGTCAAGCCACAAAATAGCATTCCCGCAGTAGGTCGGATTTCAATCCGATATGTCGGGTTCAAGCTCGACCTACAGAGGACTGGATACTGTGTTGGTTGTTTTACCTCCATCTCCCTTGCGCGGGAGATGGGCGTGCATGCGCGAAGCAGGCGCGCTGAGGGCGGGTAAACCCGGTAAAATCGCGCCTTTGCGATTCTCACAGAGTGTCTCGATGAGCAGTTCTCCCACGTTTCAGGAAATCATTCTCCGCTTGCAGAATTTCTGGGGCGCGCAAGGTTGCGTGTTGCTCCAGCCGTATGACATTGAAGTCGGCGCAGGCACCTTCCACACCGCGACTTTTTTGCGCGCGCTCGGCCCCGAGCCGTGGAAGGCGGCGTATGTGCAGCCTTCGCGGCGTCCCAAGGATGGCCGCTATGGCGAGAATCCGAATCGTCTGCAGCATTACTACCAGTATCAGGTGGTGCTCAAGCCGTCGCCGCCGAACATTCAGGAGCTGTATCTGGATTCGCTGCGCGCGCTCGGCATCAATACTGCGGAGCATGACATCCGCTTTGTCGAGGACGACTGGGAGTCACCGACGCTGGGTGCCTGGGGGCTGGGCTGGGAGGTGTGGCTGAACGGCATGGAGGTCACGCAGTTCACCTATTTCCAGGAAGTCGGTTCGCTGCCCTGCCGTCCGGTGCTCGGCGAGATTACCTATGGCATCGAGCGTCTGGCCATGTATCTGCAGGGCGTCGAGAATGTGTATGACCTGGTGTGGACGCCGGGCGTGACTTATGGCGATGTGTACCACCAGAACGAGGTCGAGCAGTCGACCTATAACTTCGAGCATTCGGATGTCGATTGGCTGTTCGCCCAGTTCGGCAAGTTCGAGTCGGAGGCCAAGCGTTTGATGGGGCTGAATCTGCCGCTGCCGGGTTTCGAGATGGTCATGAAGGCTTCACACAGTTTCAATCTGCTCGATGCGCGTGGGGCGATTTCGGTCACCGAGCGCGCCGCCTACATCGGCCGTGTGCGCGCCCTGGCGCGTGAAGTCGCGCAGGCGTATTACGATTCGCGCGCGCGGCTGGGCTTCCCGATGTGCAAGGAGGGCGTGTGATGAAAGCGACACTGCTCATCGAATTGCTGACCGAGGAACTGCCGCCCAAATCGCTGGCGAAGCTGGGGCAGGTGTTTTACGAACAGATGCACAGGAATCTGGCCGAGGCCGGGTTCATCGACGCCGCCGTGAGTGCCGACCAGGCCGGGCGCTGGTTCGCCACGCCGCGCCGCCTGGCGGTGCAATTTGCCGAGGTGCTGCAACAGCAGCCCGACCGCGTGGTCGAGCGCAAGGGGCCGGCGGTGGCCAGCGGCCTGGATGCGGAGGGCAAGCCGAGCAAGGCGCTCGAAGGCTTCCTGCGTTCCGCCGGCGTGCGTTTCGAACAGCTCGAACGGCTCAACGACGGTAAGGCGGAATATTTCGTCGCGCGTCAGCAGAAGGTCGGCGAAGCCATCGACCTGCATCTGGCGGCGATGGTCGAGGCGGCTCTCAAGAAGTTGCCGGTCGCCAAGGTGATGCGCTGGGGCGCTGGCGAGGCGCAGTTCGTGCGCCCCGTGCATGGCCTCATGATGCTGCACGGTGCGCGCATCGTGGCGGGCGAAGTGCTCGGCATGCCGAGCCGCAACGTGACGCGCGGCCACCGATTCATGGGCTGCGGCGAAGTGACGATCGAGCATGCCGAGGTCTACGAGCAGAAGCTCGAACAGGATGGAATGGTGATCGCCGACTACGCCCGGCGGCGCGCGCTGATCGCCAGTCAGCTGGCGACGGCTGCGGCGGCGGTCGGCGGACGCCAGTGTCTGGAGGATGAGGCGCTGCTCGACGAGGTGACTTCGCTGGTCGAATTCCCGGTCGTGTATGAGGCCGGCTTCGAGGAGGAATTCCTCGCCGTGCCGCAGGAATGCCTGATTCTGACCATGAAGGCGAACCAGAAATATTTCCCGC
>JBPOIN010000026.1:0-2852 GCA_052034445.1 Pseudomonadota bacterium
CAGATCCAGCGTTTGGATCAATCCCAACTTGTTACTAAACAGGAGGACACTTGCGTAAGTTACCGCAAGCAAACTCCCCATTCCAACCCGAGATTTCCACGATACCGGCCAAAAGAGAATGACAACAAGCACTTCTCCGAAGGCAAGTGGAATGCGGAAGAAGATAAGCTCGAGAATCTTGAACCACAGTCCTCGCTCCGCCCCCGGATGACTGTCCCGCTTCACTGCTAAATAATCCGGCTCAGATTAAAACTTGCGTCTCTATTTTCAAACAGCGTTTGCTCCTTGAGTTTGAAAAGATCGTCGTAGTGCGTAAACCAGACACGCTTCGCGTCATAGTTCATGTCCAACATCCAGTTTTTCAAACCCTGCACCATCACCATGAAAACCAATGCGTACTCGGTGTTCTCACCGTAATACACAAAGATCTCGGGGTAACGCTTCTTGTCCTTCCTAGTATTCTCAAGTTCGATTGCGATCTTCAATCCTCTAACATTCAAGACACCATCGGGAAACCGGGCTAAATTATCTTTATCTTTCAACAGCCTCTCACTCCGCCACTGATCCAAGCCAAGTTCCGCGAACAGTATCCGCACGCTCAGGACCTTCATATCGTGTTCCGAATAACGGTCAAAATCTTCGGTCTTCTCGTACAAAGCAAGTCCCGAATCAAGCCCTCGGGACTGAAGTTCTTTATAACCACTCTCGGCAAGGTAATACACAACGCAACTCGAGCGCTCTGAATATGTCCTTTCTAAATAGCCCATATTCACAAGCCGTTGAATCCGCCTGTAGCTGGAATGAGCCTTAATCGAACCACCCTTCCAAAACGCTGTTCGAATCTGGTTGTTCGCACTGTAACGATGCTCGTGAATCATCTTAAAAATCCCGATGTCCCGCTTCGTCAAAACCAGAGGCTGACTTTCATCCTCCTCCAATTCTTCTTCCGTCTTCACAGAACCTTCTTCAGGCGTCATACACACCCCTCACGTATTTGATCCAGCCCAAAGGAAGGAGGCATAACAACCGCCTCCTTCCTGTCTTCCTTTTTTACTTCGAAAACCTGCTGAGCGAACGCATAAAACTTTCCACAGAGCTCACAAAATATCCTGATTCCCTGATTGCATCACGCGCGTCCTGCGTCTTATTTAAACGGGTATTCGCCCCGCCAGAATAAGGTTGAGAAATCACGCGATAAGGCGACCCTGAAACCGGAACTGCTGCCTGAAAGCTTTGGTGCTGACTCAGACCTACACTGCTTTTTTTCGAGGAACTTCCAAGAAAATCCATGCCGCGATTCAGAAGAGACAAAGTAGACAGCGCTAAAAAAAGCACAAATCCAAGACTAAGTCCTTTTCCAAAAAGCATCAGGATCTGACTGAAAATTCCTTTTACTAACAGCTTCAAAAACAGACTCAAAGAACGGTCTTCTTGATACTTAATTGCTTTCATCTCATTCACACTCACTCTCTTGGTAATTCAATATTTGGCTTTAAGGCCAGTTTTACACCGAGCTTTAAGGCTGGGTGGATGATTAATATTTTAATCTTCATGGTATTGGGCAAAAACAAGGGGGGCGTTACAGGTTTGTCAAAGTTTCTAGAGGAGAAATAAAGTTTCAAGGGGTATTTATAAAAAAAATCACAGGAGAGCAGCAGCACTCAACAAGGGTCCTTCCCGAGACTCCACCTGACCACGATACCTGCACACTTCGAAGAAGAGGGATCGTGGTCAGGGGGTTGGTACAGTCTGAAAGACTGTACCAGGCGAAGGGAAGGACCGACAAAGGGTGCTGAACTGCGTTTAAGCGGGAGCTTCTACGTAATCTATTTCAGGAAGGGCGGAAAAATGGGCTATCCCGATAAAGAGGTAAAAAAAGAGGTGCATGTAGCTCTTACAGTGGTGGCAGTATTTCCGAATGGATGGGATTTTGCGGTCGAATTCTTCCGAGCATCCCGGGCACCAGAACCGGATGACCAACTGCCCCATTGCCTTCTCGTTGTAATAAGAGAGAAGCTGAACCATCTCCCCGCTGCACTTCCGGCATTGGGAACCTTGAGGCTCTTTAATCCAAAAACTTTTTTCCATTTCGAATAACGTCTTACCGCATCCGGGCTTTGGACACCGGAGCACACCGAAAGCCTTTTGATTTTCTACTTCCGGTTTAATCGGAACTACTTTGGTCTCCACCGCATTGTACCCCCTAAGTTATTTTTAAAATGGGAAGCCAAAGGCTGCGTAGTCTTTGCTGGCTTCGCTGTTGCGTTTTACTTATGCTGTCTGCCTTGCTATCAACTCCGGAACATAACGTCTCTGAACCGGTTCTTTGTCCTGAAATTCAATTTTCTCGATTAGAACGTCCACACTCTCCTGCCCCATCTGGTAAAGCGGCTGGCGTATCGTGGTAAGCGAAGGCGAAACGACACGCCCCCTTTCGATATCATCGTACCCCACCAAAGCTATTTTTTCCGGGCACCAGAGTTTGGCCTCTTTTAGGGCTTTCATCGCCCCCAAGGCCATTTCGTCGCTCGCGCAAACAATCGCCCGCGGCAACTTACCCTCTTTAATCCATGCTTTCATTTCATCATAGGAATCCGTGTCTTTATAAGAATCACATTCCCGAATCCAGTTATTGCGGACAGTCAATTTCTTGTCTTTCATAGCTTCAATAAAGCCATCCCTTTTTTCCCGACCGTCTATAGACGGCAATTTGATTACTTTCCCATGCACCTTAAAATTAATGTCCGACGGCCTTGTGAGAAACCCGATTTTTTTATATCCCTTCTCAGCAAGATACGAAATCGCCAGCCTCATAGCCTCACGCGGATCAACATAAAGAATATTTGAGGAAA
>JBPOIN010000236.1:0-24733 GCA_052034445.1 Pseudomonadota bacterium
TTCTTTGATCGTTTAGGTCTGGTGTCGCTGCTCGATACGATGCGACGACTCCAGTGTGTTCAATGAACCGCCGGATGCGGAACCGCACGTCCGGTGGTGTGAGAGGGCGACGGGGGTGACCCCGTCCACTACTCGATCCGCTTACTGATTGTGCGCTTGATTCAAATGCCACGGCGGCCTGTGAGAATGGTTGCCGTTTTTATTTCAGGAGACGCCCTCCATGACCATCCAGACCGCCGATCTGCTTGACGCCAACGAAGCCCACATTCAGGCAGGGGCGTTGCAGGTTGTTGCCCCGATGTTTCGCTCTTACGGCGGCCGTGCCGCGTTTGATGGGCCGATCAGCACGCTCAAACTGTTCGAGGACAACTCTCTGGTACGCGCGGCGCTTGCGCAGCCAGGCAGCGGTCGTGTGCTGGTGATTGATGGCGGCTCGTTGCGTTGCGCGCTGGTCGGCGATCAGCTCGCCGAACTGGCCGTGAAGAACGGCTGGAGCGGCATCGTTGTGTATGGCTGCATCCGCGATTCGCACGCCATCGGCGCCATGGATATCGGCGTGTTTGCGCTGGCCACCCATCCGCTCAAGAGCATCAAGAAGAACGTCGGCGAGGCCGATATTGTCGTGACCTTCGGCGGCGTCAGCTTCGTGCCGGGTCATTATCTGTATGCCGACGCGGATGGCGTGATCGTCAGTCGCGAAAAGCTGGCCTGAATCCGAGGCATGCGTTCCGCATGTCCGGCGAATGGGGCGTTTTCATGTTAAGGTTTGCTGCTTCCTCTGTTCTTCCTTCGGCTGAAACCGCCGCATCCGGCGGCGTACGCAAGAAGTCTCGTTCTCAAAAGGAAATTTCAATGCTCAAGATCCGGTTGGCGGCAGGCGCCTTGTTGTCTTGTTGTTTTCCGCTACTCGCGTTTGCGGTGACGCCCGTGACTGTCTGCAGCGATGTGCCTGCTTCCTCGGCGCACGCTGCGGCAAGCGCGCCGGTGCATGCTGATGGAACATCTTTCCGCGCCGCGGATGGTCGCTATGTCATGTTGCGTGGCGTGAATGCCGCAGGCAATTCGAAAGTCCCGCCCTTCAAGGCCATGAATGCGCCGGAACTGTTCGATCCCTTGCCCGGACTGGGGGTCAATACGATTCGTCTGCTGTTCACATGGGAGGCCTTCGAGCCGACTCAATGCGGTTACAGTGAGGATTACCTGGCCTACTACGAGCAGGCCATCAAGTGGGCCGCCGAACGTAATATGTATGTCATCGTCGATTTCCATCAGGATGCGTTTTCCCGCAACGCGCTGGATGGTTGCGGAGAAGGCTTTCCCTTGTGGGCATTGACCGGAAAGGTAGCGCCGGCCACACCGGATAACGGACCAGCCTGCAAGGATTGGGGCAGCAAGGCGACATTCAGTGCGCAGAATTCGCTCGTTTTCGACCGCTTCTTCAATTACGACGACAATCAGGCGTTGTCGCACTATCTTGAGATGCTGCGCCGGGTTTCGGCGCGCACGGCGCAATATCCGAATGTGATCGCGTATGACATCATCAATGAGCCGTGGAGCAATGGGAAAACCTTGAACCCGTTCTATCGCATGGCGGGCGAAATCATTCGCCAGAATCATCCTTCCGCCATGCTGTTCTTCGAGCCGGAAATGCCGGTCATGGGGCCGCTGGTGCCGATTGCGTTTTCGGGGGTGACGCCGCCGCCGCTGGGCAATGTGGTGCTTGCGCCCCACTATTACAGTCCGACGGTCATGAGCATCAAATTCTGGCTGTGGGAAGATCCGGGCGCGGCGTTGAGCCAGTGGAAAGCGAAAACCGACCAATGGAATATCCCGATGTTCCTTGGCGAGTTCGGCTCCCCGCATGAGGTATCCAATTCGGCAGCGTATATGGAGGCTAACTACAAATGGCTCGACAGCGCCTTCGTGTCCGGAACCCAGTGGAGTTATACGCCCGGCTGGACTGACCAGAGCAAGGATGGCTGGAATATGGAGGATCTGAGCATCGTCGATAACACGATGAAAGTCAGAAGTTCTCTCTTTACGCCACGCCCTTATCCCCAAAAGACTGCCGGCAAACCGCTTTATTTCAAGCGCCATTCCAAGGGCTTTAGCTATTCCTGGATGAACGATCCCGCACTGGGAAATGGCAGAACCGAATTTTATGTGCCGGATGGTTATCAAACCTCTACCTGGACATCGTACCCGGGCGCCGCAAAACTGAGCTGCAAAGCGACGAGCCAACACCTTGCCGAATGCGCATCCACCTACAAAGGCCTTGTGTCGGTCAATCTGACCCGCAAATAAGGGCCTGTCCGTTTCAGGTCGGCGCGGCATGACAGAAGACGTGAAGCAACCGGTCGGCGCCAGCGGCGGGTTGCTTTGCTTTTTACGCCGGCCACTGATTCTCGGCGCAATCAGCGCCGGCGCCATTGTGGTCGCGATGCCCGCTATCCTGACTCCGGGCAATGACGCTGCGGATGCCGTCACGCACTCGAACACTACGGCACAAGGGGATGTCGCCAATGCGGTGAGCGGAAACGCTTCCGACGCGTCGGGCAATGCCCTCCCGGCAAACTTTTTTGGCCGGCTGCAGCGCGATGGTGCGGACAGGATCGTTGCCGACAGCGCCCTGCGCGAATTGTTTGACGCCATTGTTCAGCTTGACGCGGGAAGTCCTGCCGACAAGAACCGGATGCGTCGCCGTCTGTCCGAGGAAGGCCGCCAGCACGCCCTGACGGCAGAACAACTGCTCGATCTGGAACGGATGTTCGTCCGCTATCTGGATTATCTCGAGCGTGCGGCGCATGCGAATGCGCGCAATGTTCCGGCGGCTCACGACCTCCAAGCGCTGCGCATGGCGCTCGCTGCCCGCGACGAGATGCGGCGCAACATGCTCGGCCAGGAAATGATGGACGGGTTTTTTGGCGACAGCGAGATCGCTGACCGGCAAACCCTGCGCCATCTGGAAAACTATGCGCTGCCAGCGGAACAACGTGCACGCTATGCGGCCGATATCGCCTCAAGCCCGGTGAATACAGATCGCACCCAGGCGCGTGGCGCGAATGAAGCGGCCGATCTGGTTGCCCTGCAGGAAAGGGTCGAAGCGATGCGTCAGGCCGGCGCCAGTCAGGCGCAGATTGATGCGGTGCGCACGGCGGCGCTGGGCGCCGACATCGCCGAGCGCTTCAGTCTGGCGGATCGGGAGGCCGCCGCATTCAAGCGCGAAAACCGCACGGCCGCCCCGTTCCAGGAATCGAAATAGCCGGGCATTGCCATCAGGGCTGCCGCGACGAATGCGCTCAGACCGAGGCCAGCTTGATGTTGGCGAGGCTCAAACGCGCGGCGAGGACTTCCAGGAAGGCCAGGTAGAAGTGCATGCGACAGGATTCGGTGGCGTTGCGTAGCGCGGCGCCGCGGATGGTGATGATGCGCGCGACGGTCTGGGCGATCACGTCGGCGCCGCGGATGCGGTTGTTCTTGCCGATGATGGCCATTTCGCCGAAGCAGTCGCCGCTGCTGAGCTGGTTCAGTGTGCGGCCCTGCTTGACGACGCGCAGCTCGCCGTCGGCGAGGAAGCAGAAGAAGTCGCCGGGTTCGCCGTCCTTCATGATCACCGTGCCGGGCGCGACTTCGTCCCAGCTTGAGAAGCGGACGATTTCCCAGATCTCGACATCCGAGAATTCGCCGAAAAAGTGCAGTGCGCGCAGGGTCTCGAATTTCTCGCTGTCGGGAATGTCGGCGCGCTTGGCGGCCAACTGCTTGTTGCGGAAGGCCTGGGCGAGATCGTGCGAGAACTCGCCCCAGCTGGCGTAGCGCGCGTCGAGCTGCTTCTGCATGGCGCGGGCGACGATGGCGTCGATGCTGGGCGGGATGTCGGTGCGATAAATCGATGGCGGCGACGCTTCGCCGTGGGTGATCTGGTACATCATGCTGTAGTTGTTGCTGGCCTGATACGGCAGGCGACCGGTCAGCAACTGGTACATGACGACGCCGAGCGAATAGATGTCGGTCTGCTGGTTCAGCGGCTCCTCGCCGAGCTGCTGCGGCGACATGTAGGCCGGCGAGCCGACGCCGGAGACCTGGGTCTGGTCGTTGCCGCTCATGAGCGCTGCGCCGAAATCCGAGATCTTGATGTCGCCGCTGGCCTCGGGGCTGGCGCCGCCATCGGGCTGCGTCAGCAGGATGTTGGCGGGCTTGATGTCGCGGTGCGTGACGCCCATCTGGTAAGCATAGTCGAGCGCGCGCGAGCATTTGAAGATGATCTCGACCAGACGGTTCAGCGGCAGCAGGCGGTCTGGCTGGCAGAACTGTTCGAGCGTGCCGCCCGGCACATATTCCATGACGATATAGCTCAGGTCGTCGGCGACCACCGCGTCGTAGATCTGCACGATGTGCGGATGCACGAGCTTGCCGGCCAGCGAGGCTTCGTTGATCAGCATGTGGCGGAACTGCCGGCCGCGCTCGGGATCGCGCAGGCTCTCGGGATACACGACCTTGATCGCCACCTCGCGTTTGGCAAACGGATCGAAACCCAGGTACACGGTCGAGGTGGCGCCCTCGCCGAGTTTCTGGCGGACTTCGTATTTGCCGATGCGGTCCATTGGGAATCGAGATCTATTGGTCGAGAGTCGAGCGTGGAGGGGCGGCAGGTTGGGTTTCAACCCGGCATGTCGGGCTAAAGCCCGACCTATGAGATAGCGTTGCGGGCGCGGGCGATGGCGGCGCGTACCTGCTGCGGCGCCGTGCCGCCGATGTGATTGCGGGCGGCCAGCGAGCCTTCGACGGTGAGCACCGCGAACACGTCGGCTTCGATCAACGGCGAGAAGGCGCGTAGCTGATCGAGCGACAGGTCGGGCAGATCGCCGCCCTGCGTCTCCGCCGCGCGCACCGCGCGCGCCACGGCTTCGTGGGCGTCGCGGAACGGCAGGCCTTTCTTGACCAGATAGTCGGCCAGATCGGTGGCCGTGGCATAGCCCTGACGCAATGCCGCCTGCATCGCCTCGGTCTTCACGCGCACGTTGAACACGCGGTGGCCGTTCTCTTCACGGCTACCCATCATGTCGGCATAAATACGCAGCGTGTCGATGACGGTGTCGGCCGTGTCGAACAGCGGCTCTTTGTCTTCCTGATTGTCCTTGTTGTAGGCCAGCGGCTGGCCCTTCATCAACGTCAGCAAAGCAATCAGGCTGCCGTTGACGCGGCCGGTCTTGCCGCGCACCAGCTCGGGCACGTCAGGATTTTTCTTCTGCGGCATGATCGACGATCCGGTGCAGAAGCGGTCGGCCAGGTCGATGAAGCCGACGCGCGGGCTCATCCACAGGATCAGCTCCTCGGACAGGCGCGACAGGTGCGTCATCAGCAACGCCGAGGCGGCGCAGAACTCGATGGCGAAGTCGCGATCCGACACGGCATCGAGCGAGTTGTAGCAGACCTCGTCGAAACCCAGTTCGCGGGCGACGGATTCGCGGTCGATCGGAAAAGTCGTGCCGGCCAGCGCCGCGGCGCCGAGCGGCAGGCGATTGACGCGCTTGCGGCAGTCGGCAAAGCGCTCGGCATCGCGCCGCGTCATCTCGAAGTAGGCGAGCAGGTGATGACCGAAAGTGACGGGTTGGGCGACCTGCAGATGCGTGAAGCCCGGCAGCGCGGTCTCGGCGTGGTGTTCGGCAAGGTCGAGCACGGCGCGCTGGAAGTCGGCGATCAGTTCGAGGATGGTGTCGATGGCATCGCGCAGCCACAGGCGGATGTCGGTGGCCACCTGGTCGTTGCGCGAGCGCCCAGTGTGCAGGCGCTTGCCGGCGTCGCCGATCAGTGCGGTCAGGCGCTTCTCGATGTTCAGATGCACGTCCTCGTCGTCGAGGTTCCAGTGGAACTCGCCGCGCGCGATCTCGCCCTGGATTTGCGTCATGCCGCGCTCGATGGCGGCCAGGTCGTCGGCGCCGATGATGCCCTGGCGCGTCAGCATTCTGGCGTGCGCCAGCGAGCCGCGAATATCCTGCGCGGCCATGCGCTGATCGAAGAACACCGAAGCCGTGTAACGCTTGACGAGATCCGAAACCGGCTCGGAGAAACGGCCCGACCAGGCCTTGGTGTCGGGAGCGGCGGTGGCAAGAGCTGAGACGTGCGGCTGTTCTGTCATAATGAATCGCTTGCTGGAAAGGGTGGGCGGAACGTCTTCAGCCACAACGCAGGCTGTAGTTGCCGGGCAATCTCTGACTTGCCGGAACTGGCGCGGCTTCGGTACATTCGCAAAAATGACAAGTATACGGCAAAACCTCAGCGACAAAGACTGGCTTCGGCGTTGGCCGGCGCTGCCGGACTTCGGCAATCTGGGCATCTGGCTGCGTATCCTGCTCGGCGTGCATGCGCTGGCGTTGTTGTTCGCCCTGGCCGGCAACCGCCAGCTCGGCGAACTGCCCGGCGAACTGGCGGCGCTGGCGGCGGTTCTCGAATGGCCCCTGATTGCCAGCCTGCTGCTGTTGCGCGCCCTGCATGCGCGCCTCGCCGGCTTGAGCGCGCGCGCCGCCACGCTCGCGGTATTTGGTGTGGTGCTGTTGAGTACGGCTTGCGCCCAGCAGTTCGGCGCCCTGTTTTTGCCGGCCGGCATGTTCGGCGTCACGGCGATCAGCCTGCCGCGCAGCCTGTTCTGGGCCGCGTTGACGACTGCGGCGATGTTGCTTTACTTCGACACGCGCGCGCGCCTGCAATCGCCGGCTCTCGCCGAGGCGCGCCTGATGGCGCTGACGGCGCGCATTCGTCCGCACTTCCTGTTCAACGCCTTGAACGCGGTGCTTGGCGTGATCCGCAGCGAGCCGCGCCGCGCCGAGGCGGCGCTCGAAGAACTGGCCGACCTGTTCCGCGTGCTGATGCGCGAGAACCGTGAACTCGTGAAACTGTCGGAGGAAATCGCCCTCGCACGCCAGTACCTGGCGCTTGAAAAACTGCGCCTCGGCGAGCGCCTGCAGGTGGTCTGGGATATCGAGTCCTGTCCGCCCGATGCGCTGATGCCGCCGCTGATGCTGCAGCCGCTGCTCGAAAATGCCGTGTATCACGGCATCGAGCCACTCAGCGGCGAGCAGCCCGGCGAGATCAGGATCGGTTTCGCGCAGCGCGGTGAACTGCTGCAGATCGAGATGACCAACCCCTGCGATCCGGCGCGCGATACGCATGCGGGCAACCAGATGGCGCTCGCCAATATCCGCGAACGGCTGGCGCTGTTCTACGATCTCGAAGCGGGCCTGGAGGCCGGTGTCGTCGAGTCCGGGCGCTATCGCGTGCGCATCACGCTGCCCTATCGCCAGCGCCCCAATGGTCTGGGTGGTCTGGGTCATCCGGGAGGCCTGTCATGAATCAAACTGCAACCCCCCTGCGCGTGCTGATCGTCGATGACGAAGCGCCGGCGCGCAATCGCCTGCGCGACCTGCTGGCCGACATTGCCGCCGAGTTGCCGAATCAGGTGGTCGGCGAAGCGGCGGATGGCGTGGCGGCGCTCGAAATCCTCGCCCATACGCCGGCTGATGTGGTGCTCGTCGACATCCGCATGCCGCGTCTCGACGGCGTCGAGCTGGCCCAGCACCTCGGCACGCGGCCCGGTGCGCCGGTGGTGATCTTCACCACCGCTTACGATCAATATGCCGTGCGCGCCTTTGAGCTCAACGCCGTCGATTACCTGCTCAAGCCCGTGCGTGCGCCGCGCCTGCTGGCCGCGCTGCGCAAGCGGCCAACCCCGCAGGCCATGCAGGCAGCGCTGCACGAGCTGGCGCCGCAGGGGCGCACGCACCTGCATTCGAGCGAGCGTGGCCGTATCCTGCTGGCGCCGGTCGAGGACATCCTGTTCCTGCGCGCCGAACAGAAATACGTCACGGCGCAGACGCGCGAGCGCGAATTCCTGCTCGAAGAATCCCTCGCGCATCTCGAAGAGGAATTCGGCGAACGTTTCATTCGCATTCATCGCAACTGTCTCGTGGCACGCAGCGCCATTGTCGGCGTCGAACGCGCGACGAGCGCCGATGGCGAGGTGCACTGGGTCGTGCTGTTGCGTGATCTCGACGAAAAGCTCGCCGTGAGCCGGCGTCAGTGGCCGCAGGTCAAGGCGCTGGTGCGCGCCGAAGAGTGAGCATGCAGTGAGCCGGTCGTGAGTACGGATCGCATTCAGGACGCAGCGCTCACGCCAGCGCGCCCACTGCTGGTGTTCTCGCACGCCAACGGTTTTCCCGCGCCGTGCTACGCCAAGCTGTTCGCGGCGCTCCAGGATGATTTCGACATCCGCTATCTGCCGCGCCTGGCGCACGATCCGGCGTATCCCGTGACCGATGGCTGGTCCGCACTCAAACAGCAACTCATCGATTTCGTCGCCCAGGGGCCGCAGCCCGTGATCGCCGTCGGTCACTCGCTGGGGGGCTTCCTGAGCTTCATGGCGGCGGCCGAACGCCCCGACCTGTTTTCGGCGCTGATCCTGCTTGATGCGCCGGTCTTCAGTCACGCCAAGGCGCGCGCGCTGCAAGCCAGCAAGCGTCTGGGCTTCATCGATCGCGTGACGCCCGGCCGCATCACGCGCGATCGGCGGCGGCACTGGCCCAGTGAAGCCGCCGCCATTGAGCATTTCCGCACGCGCAAGCTGTTCCGCTATTTCGATCCCGATTGCCTGGCCGATTATGTGCATTACGGCATGGTCGATGCCCCGGGGCCGCAGGGCGGGCGCCAGCTGTGGTTCGATGCCGGCATCGAATACCGCATCTACTGCACGATTCCGCACCATTTGCATCGCCTGTTGCCGCAGCTCACGGTGCCGGCGGGTTTCATCGGTGGTCGCCAGTCGAAGGAATTGCGTGTCTTCGGCATCGCGGCGATGCGCGGCATCTTCCGTCTGCAGCCCATCGACGGCGGGCATCTGTTTCCGTTCGAGCGTCCGCTCGAAGCCGCCGCAGCGATCCGTGCGATGGCGGCGACGCTATTGGCCGGGGCGGGTGACGCATTGTAGGTCGGGTTTCAACCCGGCCGCCAAAGGTTTGCCCATCCGCAGCGCCATGAACGCAACCCTACACGCGCGGCCTGTCGCCCGCGCTGGTCACGTTGGCGCCCTGCGTGAGCCATTTCAACAGCCGTGCGAACAGATCCTCCGGTGCGAATGGCTTGGCAATGAAGTCGTTCATGCCGGCCTCCAGGCAGCGCTTGCGGTCCTCGGCAAAGGCGTTCGCCGTCATCGCCATGATGGGCGCCGCTTGGCCGCTGGCGGAAGCGCGAATCAGGCGCGTGGCGTCCAGACCGCCCATTCGTGGCATCTGCATGTCCATGAGAATCAGCGCGTAGCCTTGGTTGCGCGCCATGTCCACGGCGATATCGCCATCCTCGGCAATGTCGATGATCAGCCCGGTATGCTCAAGCAAGCCAAGCACGACTTCGCGATTCATCGGCTCGTCTTCGGCCAGCAGGATGCGATAGCCCTGGAAGTTCTGTCGCAGCGTCTGTTCGGCCTGGATTTTCGGCGCGCCTGAAACGTGTGCTGGCGCTGTGGCCATCTCCTTCCTGAGGCGCGCCGTGAACCAGAAAATGCTGCCTTGTCCGGGCGTGCTCTCGACCCCGGCGTTGCCGCCCATCAAGCGGGCCAGGTGCCGCGTGATGGCGAGGCCCAGCCCCGTACCGCCGTACTTGCGCGACATCGAATTGTCGGCCTGCTCGAAGGCCGTGAACAACCGGGCCTGGGTTTCCGCATCGATACCGATGCCTGTGTCCTGCACCTCGAAGCGCAGCAGCACGCTGTCGGCGGTTTCTTCGACGATGCGGTTGCGCAGCGTGATGCTGCCGGTCTCGGTGAATTTGACGGCGTTGCTGGCGAAATTCAGCAGGCATTGCTGAATCCGCGTCGGATCGCCGCGCAGGTGGGGCGGCAGCGGCTGTGTTTCGACCAGCAGTTTCAGCTGCCGGGCGCTTGCCCGCTCGAACAGGATGGAGGTGACGTTGCTGGTGATGGCGCCGATATTGACCGGCGTTTCTTCCAGGACCAGTTTGCCGGCTTCGATTTTGGAGATGTCCAGAATGTCGTTGACGATCGACAGCAGATGCTGGCCCGCGGCGTCGATTTTGTCGAGTTTTTCGGCTTGCTGCGGGCTGACGCCGCCGCGGCGCAGCAGGTGGGACATGCCGAGAATGCCGTTCATCGGCGTGCGGATCTCGTGCGACATGTTGGCCAGGAAGGCGCTCTTGGCGATGTTGGCGGTTTCGGCCTTGAGCATGGCGTTGCGTAGTTGCTGCTCCATTTCGAGGCGCGGCCGCAGGTCGTACCAGGCGCCCAGCATGTGCTGCTGGCCATTCAGCATGACTGGCAGGGCGGTGATCTCCAGCGGCAGCAATTCGCCTTGCAGGCTTTGATGGCGCCACTCGAAGGTTTGCCGCCCGTCCTGCATGATGGCGCCCAGCACGGCGGCGGCCGCCTGTCGGGAGTCCATGCCATCAGCCTGGCGTTCCGGTGACAGATCGAGCGGATGTTTGCCGTGGAGTTCCTGTTCGGAAGTAGCGCCCAGCAAATTCACCGTCGCCGGGTTGCAGGCGACGATATGGCCAGCGCCATTGAGAATCACCAGCGGAACCGGGGTAACGTGGAACAATGTGCTGAAACGCTGGCCGGATTCCTCGGCCTGTTCCTTGGCGCTGGTGAGGGCCTGGGTGCGTTCTTCAACGAGCTGTTCCAGATGCTGGCGATGTTTTTCGAGCTCGGCTTCAGCCCGCTTGCGCGGCGTGATGTCGATGCCGATGTGGGCATAGAACTCGGTGCCGATGGTGAACAGGGCAGTTAGATAGTCCTTCTGCGTGAAATCGAAATGCGTTTCCAGATAGCGCGGCTGGCCGGAGGCCACGACACTGCGGCACAGCTCCAGATAAGGCTGCATGATCGCCGCGCCGAAATATTCCTGCGCGCTTTTGCCGATCAGATCCTCGGGGCGGGCCTGGAGATCTGTTGCGCTGATGGCATTGGCGTCCTGGATGATCCAGTCGATGATTTCGCCGTGCTCGTTGCGGATGAGCCGGTAGATCATGCCGCTCATCGGCAGGAGATGGAAGATCTGGCGGAACTTTTCTTCGCTGGTTTTCAGCGCCGCTTCGGCGCGTTTGAGTTCGGAAATGTCGCGCGTGACGATGACAAACATGTTGCGGTTGTCGGTTTGCACCAGGCTGGCCGTGACTTCGACGGGTAGCGGCAGGCCATCGGCGCGGATATTGAGCCACTCGAAGCGGGCCTTCCCTTCGGCCATGACCCGGGCAAATATTTCGCTGGCGATTTCCTGGCTCGGCCGGCCATCGGGCTGGAATTCCGGCGACCAGTCGTGCGGTGATGTACCGAGAAGCTGTTCGCGCGAGCAGGCGAACAGCGTGAGCGCGGCCTGATTGCAGTCGATGGCCACGCCATCCTCCGAACACACCACGATGGAGTCGCCCGCCAGTTCAAAGAGTTTCTGATACACGCATCCCCCGTTTCTCGATCGATCGACAGTCCCCAGAGCGCAGTGCAATGGCTGGTTATGAGCAAAGGTGGAATCAGCCTATCACAGGCGCAATGGCAACTCTAGCCGGCCACCCTGGACCAGGGGATATCATCGGTACGAAGCGTCTATATGCGCAAGGAATATCGTGATTGAGTGTCTCTGGCCGCCAGCCTTTGCGGGGACTGCATCCGTGGCGCAGAAATCGGAGGCCTCTTGAAAATCCGCAACAAAAAGCCCGCGCCGTGTGTGTCACGCGGCAGCGGGCTGGAAAATCGCCATGCAATCATCATGGCGGTGCTATGGGCTGGCGATCGGCCTATTGCTTGGCTTCGCTCCCCGGGACGCCGGGGGCGTAGCGGCGCACGCAGCGTTTGAAGAATTCGAGAATATCGTCGAAGAATGTGAACACCACGGGAATCACCAGCAGCGAGAACAGCGTCGAGGTGATCAGTCCGCCGATCACGACGATGGCCATCGGCGCGCGGAAGCTCGGCTCGGCGCCCATGCCGAGCGCCACCGGCAGCATGCCGCCGCCCATGGCGATGGTGGTCATGAAGATCGGCCGGGCGCGTTTGTGGCAGGCGTCGATGAGTGCTTCGAAGCGTCCCATGTCATGTTCGCGCCGCGCGATGATGACGTAGTCGACGAGCAGGATCGAGTTCTTGGTGACGATGCCCATCAGCATCAGGATGCCGAACATCGACGGCATCGACAGTGCGTGGTTGGTGGCCAGCAGCGCCATGAAGGCGCCGCCCAGGGACAGCGGCAACGCGGCGAGAATCGTGATTGGCTGCAGGAAATCGTGGAACAGCAGCACCAGCACCACATACACGCAGATCACGCCGGCGATCATGCCGATGCTGACGCGGCTGAAGAGTTCCTGCATGTATTCGACATCACCGTCGTTGATGCGTTTGACGCCGGGCGGCAGGCGGCTCAGTGAGGGCAGGGCGTTGGCTTCGGCGAGCACGTCACCGAGCTGGCGCGTGCCGAGTTCGACTTCGATCGACAGATTGCGGATGCGGTCGAGACGATCGATCTTGGCCGGGCCGCTGGCCATTTCGATTTTTGCCACGGCTTCGAGCGGCACCGTGCCGCCGCGCGCGGCGACGGGGATCTGGCGCAGCGCGTCGAGATCGCCGCGCATGTCGGGATCGAGCTGGACGCGGATCGGCAGCTGGCGTTGCGGCAGATTGAGTTTGGCGAGCAGCATCTTGTAATCGCCCGAGGTGG
The DNA here is from genome assembly GCA_052034445.1 of Pseudomonadota bacterium. Classification (GTDB taxonomy): domain Bacteria; phylum Pseudomonadota; class Gammaproteobacteria; order Burkholderiales; family Rhodocyclaceae; genus Sterolibacterium. The sequence continues at coordinate 12,711 of JBPOIN010000236.1, forward strand.
CCAGGCGCACCGCGTAGGCCAGCGCTTCGGCCGTGACGCCCAGATCGCTGGCGCGCGCGAAGTCCGGTGTGACATGGATTTCGGGGCGTTGCAGGCTGGCCGAGGAGGTGATGTAGCCGATGCCCTGCATCTTGCGTAGATCGTTTTCGACATCGCGGGCGGCGATGCTGAGCGCCTCGGCGTCGTCGCTGCCGAGGACGATGCGCAGCAGTGCGCCGGGCGCGCCCGAGATCAGCGAGATGCGCGCACCCGGCAGGTCGCGCAGTTTGGCGCGCACCACGTTCTCGATTTCAGCCTGCTTGAGATCGCGTTCGTGGCGGTGATGAAGGCCGACGATCAGCGTCGCCTTGCGCGCATCGACGTTGGCGGCGCCGGTGGGCGCTTCCGGATAGGGGTCGGTCGACGAGCCGACGTTGGAGAACACACGTTTGACTTCGGGAATCGTCAGCAGCAGTTCGGTGGCGTGCGCCGAGGCGCGTTGCGTGTCGGCCAGCGTGCTGCCGGGCGGCAGTTCGAGAATCACCGTGACCTGGCCGCGATCCTCGACCGGCAGGAAACCCGTCGGCAGCAGCGGCGTGAGCGCCAGGGCGCCGACCAGCAGCGCGAAGGCGATGCCCATGGTGATCCAGCGATGCGCCAGCACCCAGCGCACCCAGCTCAGGTAACGCTGCATGAGCGGTGGGTCGCGCTGTTCGTCGGTGCTGGGCTTGAGCAGATAGGCCGCCATCATCGGCGTCAGCAGGCGCGCGACGAGCAGCGAGCACAGCACGGCAATCGTCGCCGTGACGCCGAAGGGCATGAAATATTTTCCCGGGATGCCGCCGATGAAGGCCGCCGGCAGGAACACAGCGGCAATCGTCAGCGAGGTGGCGATCACCGCCAGGCCGATTTCATCGGCGGCCTCCATGGCCGCGTGATACGGCGATTTGCCCATGCGCAGGTGGCGCGTGATGTTCTCGATTTCGACGATGGCATCGTCGACCAGCACGCCGACCACCAGCGAGATCGCCAGCAGCGTCATGGTGTCGAGCGTGTAGCCGAGAATTTGCATGCCGAAGAAGGTCGGGATGATCGATAGCGGCAGGGCGGTCGTCGTGACCAGCGTGGCGCGCCAGTCGCGCAGGAACCACCAGACGATCAGAATGGCCAGCAGTGAGCCTTCGAGCAGTAGCTGCATCGAGCCGTTGAAGTTGTCGACGGTCGGATCGAAGGTGTTGTAGGCCTCGGTGATCTTGATTTGCGGATGTTCGGCCTGGAAGGTCTCGATGGCGGCGCGCACGGCCTTGGCCACGGCGACTTCGGTGCCGTCCTTGCTGCGCGTGATTTCGAAGGCGATCACGGGTTTGCCGTCGATGAGGGCGGTCGAGCTGGGTTCGGCAATACCATCACTGACGCGCGCAATGTCGGACAGTCTTACGCTCTGGCCGTTGGCGAGCGGCAGATCGAGCGCCGCGAGTTCGGCGACCGTGGCGGCGCCGCCCAGCGTGCGGAAACTCTGCACGCTGCCGCCGATATCGCCACGGCCGCCCGAGGCGTTCTTCTGCACGCGCTTGAGCTGCATTGAGACGTCGCTGGCGCCGATGCCGAGCGCCGCCATGCGCAGTGGATCAAGCTCGATGCGCACTTCGCGTTCGACGCCGCCGATGCGCTGGAACTTGCCGACCCCGGCAATGCCGAGCATGGCGCGCGACAGCTCGTTATCGACGAACCAGGACAGATCCTGCGCATCCATGGTCGGTGATTCGATGGTGTAGGACAGCAGCGTCGAGCCGCTGGTGGTGGTCTTCGACACCACGGGCGGCGGCATGTCGGGCGGCAGGTCGGGGCGGATGCTGTCGACAGCGTTGCGCACTTCGCTGAGCGCAATCTCGACGGGTTTGTCGATCTTGAATTCGATCACGAAGCTCACGGTGCCGTCGACGATCACCGTGCGGATGTGCCGGATCAGCGACAGCGGCGCGACGGCGTTCTCGATCTTGCGCGCCACTTCCGATTCGAGCTGCGCCGGCGCCATGCCTTCCTGCGTGGCGCTGATCAGGATGATCGGCAGATCGACGGTTGGAAAGCTCTGGATGCCAAGGTTCTTGAAGCTGAACAGGCCGAGCAGCATCAGCACTGTAAACAGCAATACCGCCGGGACGGGATTGCGGATCGACCAGGTGGAAACGTTCATGAACTCTGTTCCTTCATTTCATTGCTGCGATGGCTTGATGTGCGATCCCGGGTAGAGTCGGGTCGCCGTGCGTTTGAGAAATTGCAGTAGATCGTCGATGTAGGTGAACACCACCGGGATCACCAGCAAGGAGAGTAGCGTCGAGGTAATCAGGCCGCCGATCACGACGATGGCCATCGGCGAACGGAAGCTCGGCTCCGCGCCCATGCCCAGCGCCACCGGCAGCATGCCGGCGGCCATGGCGATGGTGGTCATGACGATTGGCCGGGCGCGCTTGTGGCAGGCGTCAAGCAGCGCCTGGAGCCGGCTCACGCCCTGTTCGCGGCGGGCGATGATGGTGTAATCGACCAGCAGGATCGAGTTCTTGGTGACGATGCCCATCAGCATCAGGATGCCGAACATCGATGGCATGGAAATGGCGTTGTGCGTCGCCAGCAGCGCCGCGAAGGCGCCGCCCAGCGACAGCGGCAGGGCCACCAGGATCGTCACGGGCTGCAGGAAATCGTGGAACAGCAGCACCAGCACGATGTAGATGCAGATCACGCCGATCACCATGGCCAGGCTGAAACGGTTGAAGAGTTCCTCCATGTGCGCGGCATCGCCGTCGCTGAGATAGCTCACGCCATTCGGCAGATTCTTCATGGACGGCAGCGCCAGGGCTTCGGCCAGCACATCGCCGAGGCCGCGCTGGCCAAGTTCCATGTCGAAGGCGATGTTGTGCATGCGGTCGAGACGCTGGATCTGCGCCGGGCCGCTGCCCATGCGCACGTCGGCGACGGCCGCCAGCGGCACCGTGCCGCTGCGCGCGGCGACCGGCATCTGGCGGATGGCTTCGATATCGCCGCGCAGCGTCTTTTCGAGGCGCACGCGGATCGGGATCTGGCGCTGCGGCAGGTTCAGCTTGGCGAGCTGGGCCTTGTAGTCGCCGGCCGTGGCGATGCGCACGGCGCGCGCCAGTGCATCGGAAGTTACGCCCAGATCGGCGGCGCGGGCGTAATTCGGTGTGACGTGGACTTCCGGGCGCTGCAGGCTGGCAGACGAGGTGATGTTGCCGATGCCTTTGAGGGTGCGCAGTTCAGTGCCGACCGCCTGGGCGGTGCGCGTCAGCGTCTCCAGATCGTCGCTGCCGAGCGGGATGCGCAGCGAGGAACCCGGTTCGCTGGAAATGATCGAGACCCGCACGCCGGCCAACGCCTGCAGGCGCGCACGCATCAGATCTTCGACAGCGACCTGACGCAACTCACGGTCGTGGCGATGCTTGAGCGTGATCATCATCGCCGCCTTGCGCACATCGGTGCCCGGCAACTCGCCGCCCGCCATGTCCTGATAGGCGCCGCCGCTACTGCCGACATTGGCGTACATGCTGACGATTTCCGGCATGTCCTGCAGCAGCTCCATGGCTTGCCGGGCGGCGCGTTCGGTGTCGGCGATGGTGCTGCCGGGCGGCAGTTCGAGCGTGAGATTGGTTTGCGCGCGATCCGCCACCGGGATGAAGCCGGTCGGCAGCAAGGGCGTGAGCAGCAGCGAACCGATCAGAAAGGCCACGGCGACGCCGAAGGTCGTCAAGCGGTGTGTCAGGCACCAGTTGACCCAGCCCAGATAGCGCAACATGAAGGCGCTGTCGCGCTCTTCATGCGCGACGATGGGCTTGAGCAGGTAGGCCGCCATCATCGGCGTGAGCATGCGCGCCACCAGCAGCGAGGCCAGGATGGCCATCGAGGCGGTGACGCCGAAAGGAAACAGGAATTTTCCCGGTGTGCCGCCGATGAAGGCCGTGGGCAGGAACACGGCGACCAGCGTCAGCGTCGTGGCGATCACGGCCACGCCGATTTCGTCGGCGGCTTCGATGGCGGCCTCGAAGGGCGATTTGCCCAGACGCAGATGGCGCACGATGTTTTCGATTTCGACAATCGCATCGTCGACCAGCACGCCGACCACCAGCGCCAGCGACAGCAGGGTGATCTGGTCGAGCGTGAAACCGAACAGCTGCATGGCCAGGAAAGTCGGGATGATCGACAGCGGCAGCGCCGTGGCGGTGACGAAGGTGGCGCGCCAGTCGCGCAGAAACCACCAGACGATGAGGGTGGCCAGCAGTGCGCCTTCCAGCAGCAGCTGCATCGAGCCGATGTAGTTGTCCTGCGAGTAGGTGGAGGTGTCGTAGGCTTCCTGGATGTTGACCTGCGGGTGCGTGGCCTTGAATTTCTCCATCGCCTGGCGCACCTTCATGGCGGTGGCGACTTCCTGCGCGCCCTTGCTGCGCGTGATTTCAAAGGCGATCACCGAACGGCCGTCGAGCACCGCGGCCGACTTGGGTTCGGCGATGCCGTCACGGATCTGTGCGACATCGGAGAGCGTGACATTGCGGCCATCGGGGAGCGGAATGACCAGCGCGGCGATTTCCTCGATCGAGCGCACGCCGCCGATGGTGCGGAATGACTGGGCCGCACCGCCGATGTCGGTACGGCCACCCGAGGAATCCTGCTGGACGCGGCGCACCAGGGCCGAAACATCCGCGGCGCTGACGCCGAGCGCGGCCATGCGCGCCGGGTCGAGATCGACCTGGACTTCGCGGTCGATGCCGCCGACACGCGCAAACTTGCCGACGCCCGGCACCGAGAGCATGGCGCGCGAAACCTCGTTGTCGACGAACCAGGACAGATCCTGCAGATCCATGGCGGCGCTGTCGATCGTGTAGGTCAGCAAGGTCGCGCCGCTGGTAGTGCGTTTCGACACCACCGGCGGGGTGACATCCTGCGGCAGATCGTTGCGGATGCTATCCACCGCATTGCGCACTTCGTTGAGTGCGGACTCGGTGTTCTTGTCGACGCTGAATTCGATGGTGACGTTGGCCGCCCCGTCGGTGACGGTGGTGCGGATGTGTTCGATGAGACTCAGCGAGGCCACGGCGTCCTCGATCTTGCGCGCCACTTCGCTTTCCATCTGCGCCGGCGCCGAGCCTTCCTGGGTCACCACGACGCTGATGATCGGCAGTTCGAAATCGGGGAAGTTCTGAATTCCGAGACTGCGGAAACTCAGCACGCCCAGCAGCGTCAGCAGGACAAACAGCAATACGCCCGGGACAGGGTTGCGGATCGACCAGGTGGAGAGATTCATGTGGCGACTACCTTCCTGCTATTGTTCGTGGCTGCTGGCCGGACTCGCTGTTGGTGGGTTCTGGGTGCGCTGGATGCCGGCGCCCACACGCTTGAGGAGATCGTGCAGTTCCTCGACATACAGATACACCACCGGGATCACCAGCAGCGACAGCAGCGTCGAGGTGATCAGTCCGCCGATCACGACGATGGCCATCGGCGCGCGGAAGCTCGGCTCGGCGCCCAGGCCGAGCGCCACGGGCAGCATGCCGGCGCCCATGGCGATGGTGGTCATGAGGATCGGCCGCGCGCGTTTGTGGCAGGCGTCGACCAGGGACTCAATGCGTCCCAAGCCGAGCTCGTTGCGTGCGGTGATGGTGTAGTCGACCAGCAGGATCGAGTTTTTGGTGACGATGCCCATCAGCATCAGGATGCCGAACACGGAGGGCATCGAGATGGCGTTGTTGGTGACCAGCAGGGCGATGAAGGCGCCGCCCAGCGACAGCGGCAGCGCGGCAAGAATCGTGATGGGCTGCAGGAAGTCATGGAACAGCAGCACCAGCACGATGCAGATGCACAGCACGCCGATCACGATGGCGGCGGCGAAACGCTGGAACAGGTCGGCCATGTATTCGGCGCCGCCGTCGCTCATGCGGATCACGCCGCTGGGCAGCTTGTTGAGCGCCGGCAAGGCGTCGGCTTCGGCCAGCACATCGCCGAGGATGCGTTCGCCAAGTTCGACGTCGAAGGACACCTTGTGCAGACGGTCCATGCGTTCGATTTGCGCCGGGCCGCTGCCCATGCGCACCTCGGCGATGGCTTCGAGCGGCACCGTGCCGCCGCGCGCGGCGACCGGCATCTGGCGGATGGCGTCGAAATCCTCGCGCAGCGATTTGTCCAGACGCAGGCGGATCGGCACCTGGCGTTGCGGCAGGTTGAGTTTGGCGAGCTGCGACTTGTAGTCGCCCGAGGTGGCGATGCGCACCGCGCGCGCCAGCGCTTCGGCCGTGACGCCCAGATCGGCGGCGCGTTCGAAATCCGGGGCGACATGGATTTCCGGCCGTTGCAGGCTGGCCGAGGAGGTGATGTTGCCGACCCCCTTGAGTGTGCGCAGATCGCGCTCGACCGCGCCGATGGCGCTGGCCAGTGCGACCGGGTCGTCGCTGCCCAGCGTGACGCGGAACAGCGCGCCGGGTTCGACCGAGGCGAAGGAAACACGCACGCCCGGCAGGGCGCGCAGGCGCGTGCGCATGACATCCTCGACATTGACCTGCTTGAGCTTGCGCGCATGACGCGGCGTCAGTGTGACAACCAGCGAAGACTTGGTGGTGTCCGGATTGCCTTCGCTGCTGGAAAACTCCTGGAAGGCGCCGGCCGCCGTACCGACGTTGGCAAAGGTGGTGGCGATTTCGGGAATGTCGCGCAACAGTTCCATCGCCTGCAAAGTCGTGCGTTCGGTATCGGCGATGGTGCTGCCCGGCGGCAGTTCCAGCGTGACGTTGATCTGGCCGCGATCGGCGAGCGGGATGAAGCCGGTGGGCAACAGCGGCGTCAGCAGCAGCGAAAACACCAGCAGCACGACGGCGGCGCCGATCGTTGTCCAGCGGTGGTCCAGGCACCATCTGACCCAGCCCAGATAGCGCGTCATCATGGCTGAATCGCGCTCGGTGGTGCTGCCTGCGTCCGGTTTGAGCAGGTAGGCCGCCATCATTGGCGTGAGCATGCGCGCGACGACCAGCGAGGCCAGGATGGCCATCGAGGCGGTGATGCCGAAAGGGAAAAAGTATTTGCCCGGGATGCCGCCGATGAAGGCTGTCGGCAGGAACACGGCGACCAGCGTCAGTGTCGTGGCGATCACCGCCATGCCGATTTCGTCGGCGGCTTCCATGGCGGCATGAAACGGCGTCTTGCCCATGCGCAGGTGGCGCACGATGTTCTCGATCTCGACGATGGCGTCGTCGACGAGAATGCCAACCACCAGCGACAACGACAGCAGGGTCAGCATGTCGAGCGTGAAGCCGAGCAGTTTCATGCCGAAGAAGGTCGGAATCACCGACAGCGGCAATGCCGTCGTCGTCACGAAGGTGGCGCGCCAGTCGCGCAGGAACCACCACACCACGATGACGGCCAGGAAGGCGCCCTCGAACAGCAGTTGCATCGAACCCTGGAAGCCTTCGTAGGCGTGGGTGAAGGTGTTGTAGGCCTCCTTGATGACCACCTGCGGATGGGCGGCCTGGAATTTTTCGACGGCGCTGCGCACCTGCTGGGCGATTTCGACTTCGCTGGTGCCCTTGCTGCGGCGGATCTCGAAGGCGACGACCGGCTTGCCATCCACCAGCGCCACGGATTTACGCTCGGCAAAGCCGTCGCTGACCCGGGCGATCTCCGCCAGCCGCACGGTGCGGCCATCGGCCAGCGGGATGGCCAGCGCGGCGATTTTTTCGATCGAGCCGACGCCGCCGAGCGTGCGAAAAGCCTGCGTCGAACCGCCGACATCGCTGCGGCCGCCCGAGGCATCCTGCTGCACGCGCTTGAGTTGATACGAGACTTCGGCGGCGCTGATGCCGAGCGCGGCCATGCGTAGCGGATCAAGGTCGACGCGCACTTCGCGGTCGATGCCGCCGACGCGCGTCAGCTTGCCGACGCCGGGCACTGCCAGCAGCGCCCGTGAGACATCGTTATCGACGAACCAGGATAGGTCCTGCACGTCCATCGACGGCGACTCGATGGTGTAGCCGAGCAGGACGGCGCCACTGGTGGTGCCTTTCGACACCACGATGCTGCTGAGTTCCTGCGGCAGGTCGTTGCGGATGCTGTCCACCGCATTGCGCACTTCGTTGAGTGCGACTTCGGCGTTCTTGTCGACGCTGAATTCGATCGCCACGCTGGCCGAACCGTCGATGACGTTGGTGCGGATATGCTCGATCATGCCCAGCGAGGTCACCGCATCCTCAATCTTGCGCGCCACTTCACTTTCGAGCTGCGAGGGCGCCATGCCTTCCTGCGTCGCCACCACGCTGATGATCGGGATGTCGACGGTCGGGAAGTTCTGGATGCCCAGATAGTGGAAGCTGAACAGGCCCAGTACGGTCAGCCAGCCGAACAGCAGGATGGCTGGAACCGGGTGGCGGATCGACCAGGCCGAGACATTCATTTTGCGGCGGTTTTTTCGTTGCCGGCGGGCTTGGCTTCCGTCGCTGTCGCCAGGCGCACGGTGTCGCCCTGATTCAGGAACGCGCCGCCGCTGACCACGATGCGGGCGTTTTCGGCGATGCCGCTGACGATTTCGACGCCGTCGCCACTGCGGCGGCCGGTGCGGACCTTGCGTTGCTGCACGCGGTTGTCCTGGTCGATTTCGAAGACGTAGGCGTTGCCGTCGCGCAGCAGCACGGCAGCGTGCGGCACGGCGAGGGCGCGCGATTTGCCGAGCAGGATCTCGCCCTGGGCGAACATGCCGGCGCGCGCCGAACTGCCGCCGCTCAGGTCGAAATACGCCAGCGCCTTGCGGCTGCTGTTGTCGAGCGTGGGCGCCAGCATGCGCAATTTGCCGTCCACCGACTTGCCATCGGGAAGACGGATCTGCGCCTTCTGGCCGACGCGCAGTTGCGCCAGTTGCTCGGCGGTCATTTCGGCGCGCCACTCGATGCGGCCCTGGCGCACCAGGCGGAACAATTCGGCGCCCGGCTGGACGACCGAGCCCAGCGTGGCGTTGCGCGCCGAAATGACGCCATGGTCGGCGGCGAGGATGGCGGTTTGCCGCAGCCGTACTTCGTCGGCATGCTGGGCCGCTTCGGCGGCGGCCAGTCCGGCCTTGGCGCTGTCTTCGGCGAGCAGAAACTGCTGGATCTGCTGTTCTGAAAGTGCGCCGGAGTCCTTGATCTTGCGCGCGCGGTCGGCGTTCGCTGTGGCTTCGGCGAGCGCGGCGCGGGCGCGCGCGACATTCGCCTGCTGTGCGGCGAGGCTGGCCTTGAGCGCATCCTGCGACAGGCGCGCGAGCACCTGGCCGCGCTTGACGACGCTGCCGACATCGACGCCGAGTTCGGTGATCGCCAGACCGCCGAGTTCGGCGGCGACGATGGCTTCCTGCCAGGCGAACAGGCCGCCACTGGCCGCCAGGCGCGTGTCCCAGTCATGAGCGGTCGGCGTGGCGACATTCACTGTCAGCACCGGTTTGGCCTGCGTGGCCGGCTCGGTCGCCACGGCGGGCGACATGCGCTGCATGCCGGCGCCGAATGCGGCCAGCAGGGCCAGGGAGGACACGGTGAGCAGAGGTTTGCGGAACTTTGGATTCATTGGGTTTCTCCCGGAGTGCTGGGGGTGAGGCTGGCGATGGGGGTGGAAGCGGGGGGGGAGGCAGGCGCAGGTTCGGCGGCCTTGGCTGGGGCGGCGGCATCCGGTTGGGCCGGGGCGGTTTCAGCCCAGCCGCCGCCGAGCGCCTTGTAGAGACCAATCCAGTTCAGCGTGCGTTCGCGCTGCAGGGCGATCTCGCTGCGTTCGGCGGCGGTGGCCGAGCGGCGTGCTTCTTCGAGCGCCAGCAGGCTGATGCCGCCGGCGCGCCAGTGGATCTCGGCGGCCTTGAAATAGGCATTGAATCCCTGGGTGCTGATCTGCGCCTGTTCGGCGCGGCGCTGCGCACTGTCGAGCAGCACCAGCGTGGTTTCGACCTCCTCGACTGCGCCGCGCACCGCCTGGCGATAGCGCGCCAGCGCCTGGGCGTAACGCGCCTGCGCGGCGTCCTGCTGGGCAGCCAGCGCGCCGCCGTTGAACAGCGGCAGCGACAGCGTCGGGCCGAAATACCAGGGCTTGCTCAGGGAGGTCACACCGTTGTTTTCCGCCTTGTCGCGCGTCAGATTGCCGACCAGCGCCAGGCGCGGATAGCGATTGGCGGCGGCGATACCGACTTCGGCGCTGGCGGCGGCCAGCTGGCGTTCGCTGGCGGCCAGATCGGGGCGCTGGGCAAGCAGGGCGACGGGCAGCGCAGCGACGGAAAATTCGGGCGGCCGCGGAATGCTCGGCTTGCCGCGCTGCAGGCGCGCGCGCAGATCGGGTTCGCGCAGGCCCGTGAGCGTCACCAGCGACTTGATGGTGATGTCGCAGGCCGCCTGCTGCGCCGTCAGGCCGCCGGCCATTTCGGCGGCGCCGGCGCGCGCCAGCTGGGCGTCAGCCGGTGCGCTGAGCCCGGCCTGGGCGGCAATGTTGGTGATGCGTGCGGTTTCGTTGCGCGATTGCACGTCGCGTTCGAAGGCGGCGGCGGTCATCTGGCAGGCACGGTAATTCACGTATTTGTTGGCGACCTCGGCGGCCAGCGAGGTGCGCGCCGCATGCCAGCCATCCTGGGCGCCTTCGAGGCGCGCGTTGGCGGCCTCGCTACCGCGCCGCACGCGGCCGAACAAGTCGATTTCCCATTGCGCATCGACGGCGCTGCCGCGCGTGGTCTGCGTCGGAACCGTGAACACGTCATTGCCATTGTTGCGGACCTGGCGCACCGAGGCATTCACCGACGGCATCTGGGCGGCATTCGCGCCGCTCAGGCCGGCGCGCGCTTCGTCGATGCGCGCCACGGATTCGGCCAGGCTGGGGCTGTCGGCTTCGGCCTGCGCCAGCAGTTCGCTGAGTACGGGGTCGTTGAAGCGCTGCCACCAGCCGAGCAGGCTATGCGTCTGACCATTGTGCGGCAGTGCCGCCTGCCAGTGCTCCGCCATGTCGAGCTGCGGTGCGGCGTAATCCGGTCCGACCGAAGCGCAACCGGCCAACCCGACCGCACCGGCCAGGCAGGCCAGACCGGTGCGACCGAGCTGACGCAAATTGCGGTATGCGGGATTCCATACCATCGTGTTCTCCTCCATCGTTGCGGGGAAGCTGCATGCTGCGCAACCTTCCCGGGGTGTGCTGCTCTGACGGCTTCCGGCTCTTTTTTTTTGTACTGCTGGAGTGGCCGGTCGGGTTTGTTTGTTATCTTCCAAGAAAGATACTATTTCTAAAATATCTTTCTTGCAAGATAATTAGCAAATATTTTTCTGACCCACTATCTGTCATGGCCAACCGCAAGCTTGATCCTGCACTTGAGATGCACCGCCAGAATTGGCCCGAGACCTTCGACCTGCGCATCATGCCGTTCCTGCTGGCGCTACAACGTGTGAATACCGCCGAGCATCTGGATATTGGCTGGGCGCTGGCGCGCTATCGCCTGAGTCTGGCCGAGTTCGATGTGCTGGCTTCGTTGCGGCGCGCGCCCGCGCCGTACGAGCTGACGCCCAGCGAGCTGCAGCGTGCCGTGGTGATCACCTCGGGCGGTTTGAGCAAGGTGCTGCAGCAGCTCGAAAGCCGTGAGCTGGTGCTGCGTTCGACCACCGAGGACGACCGGCGCGTGAAACCCGTGCGTTTGACGGCCAAGGGGGCCAAGCTGATCGAGCAGGCGATTGTCGAACTCATGGCGGCGGCGAATACGGCGATCCGCCCGCGACTCAGCGACAAGGAGATCGAACAGCTCACCTTGCTGCTCGAAAAACTCGCCGACATGGGGCAATAGCCCGCGTTGCGGCGGCGCTGATGCGCCAAGCCCGGCCGAGCATGGCGCAAGTCTGGGCGGTGGACGGGCGGGCTGATGAAGCGCAACTATATGCAGCAGGCGAATGACAATGGCAAGTCAATTTTGCCGCGCCCTTGCGTGCGAGCCTTGCGGGGTGTGCGAGTCGCCGCAAAAAAACCGGCAGGTGAAATTTTATGTGTGAAAAAGGGCCGAGCAGCGAGGGCTGCAG
>JBPOIN010000224.1:0-11081 GCA_052034445.1 Pseudomonadota bacterium
TCCGGAAATCCTGCTGTTCGGTAATGGCGATCTGCGTAACCTGCTCGGCATGCTGGGCATCCTGCATGCCCGCGACGTGCTGGACGTGATTGATGTCACGGGACTGCCGGATTTGCGCGCCCCCCTGCCCTACAGCGCCGAACGCTTCCCCTGGGTCGAAGCGGCCGTCACGGCCACCAACACGCTGGCCATCGGCCTGATCGCCAGCTGCCTGCTGCGCGTCCGGCGACGCCAGTTCTCGTTGCTGCTGCTAGGCATCGCCCTGCTGGTCAAAAGCTTTTCGTTGATGTTGCTGATGCGCACCGAAGTATTCTCCTGGGCCACGCCGGGCAATCTAAGTGGTCTCGGCGTCGGCATCGGATTATGGTTGCTGGCGTCGTTCCTTTCCGCGCCGGCGCGTCAGGCGCTCGCTGCACCGACCTTGTTGCTGGCGACCGCTCTCGTCAATCTGGCGCCGGAAAATCCCTACCTGACGGCCACGCTGCAGGTCTGGCAGCAGGGCCATTTCCTGAGCTTCAATGGCCTCACACGCTGGACCTCGGCACTCTGGCCATTTCTTGTGCTGCCCTGGCTGATGCTATTGCGTCAGGAAAAATCCTCATGACCGCCGAAATTCCTGCACCCCAGACCGATTCACCGACGCTGATCACGCTGCGCGATGAATTGCGCGTCTTTGCCGCCGCGCGCGGCTGGCGCGAATTCCATGCGCCAAAGAATCTCGCCATGGCCTTGATCGTCGAAGCCGCCGAACTGGTCGAACATTTCCAATGGGCAACGGCAGAACAAAGTTGTGCTTTCGGCGCCGACAAAAGCACGGAAAAATACGCCGCCATCCGCGCTGAAGTCGCCGACGTGCTGATCTATCTGATCGAACTCGCCGACGTGCTGGACATCGACCTCATCAGTGCAGCGCGCGACAAGATCGCCAAAAACGCCCTCAAGTATCCTGCGCCCCCGACCGAATAGGCAGCTACCCCTGCGCCAACCGCCGTTGGCGACCTGCCAATCCGTTTCACATACCCGCTTCGCGACCGGATCGTCGCCCAGGCCCATCGTCAGTGCGGGTTGTCGTTGAGAAGTTCAGAAGCGGGAAATCCGGCGCACGACATGCACGCACCGCAAGGCTTACGAAGCAGACAGCCGAAAACAAAAAATACCAAAGTCATTTGCCTGCCGCTCGAAACCAAACTATTTTTTCTCCTTGTCTATAATGGGATTGAAAAATTTGGTTTGCGGTCAAGGAAGTCCGATCTTGCCGCTTTGAAATTTCAGCATGGCCGGCAAAAGCCATACTGACTCACCTTTGGAAGCCGTTATTGATTGGCTGGCGCAGTGTGCATGCGGCAGTCGGAACTTCAAAACGGCGTTTGCCAGGAAGCGTGCATGGGGCATGCTTCAGATTGGCGCGAAGTCCTCCGTTAATACATTTGAACGAGGCTTCTTGCCGATAGTTGGCCCAGGTGGGGCAGATTGGAAGGCTTGCCATGAAGATCAAACTGTTTATCGGTGCACTCTCCATCCTGTCGCTGCTGGGTTGCGCCTCCGCACCGAAATCCGGCAAGCCCGAGCGCAATTTCAGTGCAACCAGCCTGACGGTCGATCTTTCCAGCAACAGCCGCGAAGTGCTGGAAGCCATTCCAGCCGAATCGTTGATGGACCGTTTCGAGATGCTGGATGCACAAGGGCGGATTGTCTCCTACGTGGCCTTTACCGATACCGAGACCGGCGCCCTCGTGTTCGTCGATCAAAAATTGTACGGAACGCTCTCGCGCCGCGATGCCCAGGCCTTTTACAGCTGCCGCGGCTACACGACAACCACTGCACACAGCTACTGGGCCAACGAGGCCGCCAAGTGGCTCGACAGCCTGCTTGCCAACACCAAACCGGCAACGCGCGTGGAACTTGAGTTTTCGGGCAAGACAACGACGCAGAGCATCAAGGATGCCGCGGGGAATTCGGCGTTCAGCAGGATCCGCTCGCTCTTCGGCATGGGAACGAATCCGCTCAGCATCATCAGCACACTGAATACGGCGCGCAATGATTTCACCGCCAATGCGGAATACGAAATCGCGGTGCAGGGCATGAAAACCCTCAAACCCGGCATGAGCGAGTTGCGCGTTGCCGAAGTGGCGAAACCCGAAGAGGTTTCATTCGTCAATAATGGATTCGTGATGGCCTATCCGAGCCATTTCGTCGAATATTTCGTCGCCGGTGGCGTCATCCAGGTCATCCAGCAGCCGCCATTGCTCAGCCTGGCAAAAACCCGCGCCGCAATGTTCTATGCGCCCGGCACCGAATGGTCGCGCTGCACACCGAGCCGATGGACAGAGGCGCTGCTCGCGCCTCCCGCGCCAGCCAACGTCGTGATGGCGGCGCAGTAAGGCCAGCCGTCCTTATTTGTTGACGTTGGCGGCGTCGAGGAAGGCGGGTTTTTCGCCGCCGCCATGCAGCAGCAGATTGGTGCCGCTGACATAGGCGGCATACGGCGAGGCCATGTACAGACAAGCATTGGCGATGTCTTCGGGGTTGCCGAGACGGCCGAGCGGAATGGTCGCCGCGACCGATTCGAGGCCGGCATCGTCGCCATAGTGCATGTCGGATTTCTCGGTGCGGATCAGGCCCGGACTAACAGTAACAACGCGCACCTTGGGCGCCCATTCGACAGCCAGGCTGCTGACGAGATTCAGCACCCCGGCCTTGGCGGCGCCATACGCGGCCGTTCCGGGCGAGGGGCGCAGGGCGCTGACGCTACCGATGAATTCGATGACGCCGCCGCTTTCCTGCTTCTGCATGATGGCGTTGGCCATCTGCGCCAGATGCAGCGGCGCGAGCAGGTTGAGGCGAATGATGCTTTCGTGGAAACGCGGCGAGGCGGTGGCCGCATCGGCATTCGGGCTGCCGCCGGCATTGTTGATGAGCACATCCAGACGGCCGTATTTGGCGACGATTTCGTCGAAGAAGGCCTTGACGGCTTCGACATCGCGCACGTCGAGGGCGAAGAAATCCGCCGTCGCGCCGCCCACGGTGACGGGCGTTTCGGGCGGCGTGCGGCCGCAGGTGATGACCCTGGCGCCGGCGGCGAGAAATCCTTCGGCGATGCCGCGGCCAATGCCCTTGGCGCCGCCGGTGACCAGGACAACCTGGCCGTTGCAATCGAATGTCATGGTGTGACTCCTGGCAATGTGAATTCGCGGCTAATCTACGGGAATCACAGGGCGTACACTTCGTCTGAGTGGACGATGCAAAATCAGGCCGTCTGGCCGACAGTCGCAGCCGATATTCCGCGCACGAAAAGCCTGTCTGAAATGCCGGATCAAGGTAAACTTTCGGCTTTGCCGATTTCACGGCAGCGCTGTTCGCAGGCGGCGCCACTTGGCTGTTTTTGGGCAGTTTTTTCCATTCAAGAGAACAGGAACACGGCATGGCTATTGAACTCAAGGAATCCTTCCAGGTTGCCGCACCCATCGATAATGTCTGGGACTTCATGATGTCGCCAGAAAAGGTGGTGGCCTGCATGCCGGGCGCCGGCCTCAAGGAAACCAACCCCGACAACAGCTTCATCGGCACCGTCAAGCTCAAGCTCGGCGCCGTGAGCGCCCAGTATCAGGGCAAGGTGACATACACCGAAATGGACAAGGCCAACTACAAGGTCGTCATGCTCGCCGAAGGTAACGAACGCGGCGGCGGCACGGTTTCCTGCACCATCACGACCTGGCTGGCGCCGGTCGGCACGGGCACCGAAGTACGCTGCGAATCCAGCATGGACCTGACCGGCAAGATCATCCAGGTCGGCCGCGGCATGGTCGAAGGCGTCGCCGGCCAGATCATCGGCAAGTACATCGCCAGCATGAAGGGCATGCTCGAAGTGCCCGGCGCCGCAGCGGCTGCCGCACCGGGCGCCGAAGGCGCCGCCGCTGCCGCCAATGCGGCGGCCAGCCCCGCCACGCCAGCCGCCGCAGCGGCGCCGACCAAGGATGTCGAGATCGATGTAGTTTCGATCGTCTTCAAGACCCTGTGGCTCGGCGTGGTGAATTTCTTCAAGCGCTTGTTCGGACGCGGCTGATCAGGCAATATTGCCGACGCTGCCGCCACGCAGCACCCAGCTTGTCCATTTGCCAATGCGATTGCCGCGCTATTGCCGCGCGTTTGCCAGACTCATGGCTGCGGCAAGCTGTTTCCCACTTTCCGCCGGGGTAGACCATGGAACGCGATGAAGGCTTGAAATTCATGTGCCAGTTGCTGAGCACAATGCTCAGCAAGAAGGGTTCGGACTTGTTCATCACGGCGGGCTATCCGCCAGCGATGAAGATCGACGGCAAGATGACCCCGGTTTCTTCGCAAGCCCTGACGCCGCAACACACGCAGGAGCTCGCGCGGGCGATCATGAACGACAAGCAGGCCGCCGAGTTCGAGTCCTCGAAAGAGTGCAACTTCGCCATCAACCCGGCAGGCATCGGCCGCTTCCGCGTCAATGTGTTCGTGCAACAGGGCCGCACAGGCTTGGTATTGCGCACCATCACCACAACGATCCCGAAGTTCGACGAACTCAAGCTGCCGCCCGTGCTCAAGGATGTGGCGATGACCAAACGCGGCTTGGTGCTGTTCGTCGGCGGCACGGGGTCGGGCAAGTCGACTTCGCTGGCGGCCATGATCGGCCATCGCAACGAAAACAGTCACGGCCACATCATCACCATCGAAGATCCGGTCGAATACGTCCATCCGCACATCAACTGCATCATGACGCAACGCGAAGTCGGCGTGGATACCGATTCGTGGGAAGCGGCCCTCAAGAATACGCTGCGGCAAGCGCCCGACGTGATCCTGATCGGCGAAATCCGCGACCGCGAGGTCATGGAACACGCCATCGCGTTTGCCGAAACCGGCCACCTGGCGCTCGGCACGCTGCACGCCAACAGCGCCAATCAGGCGCTCGACCGCATCATCAACTTCTTCCCCGAAGAACGTCGTGCGCAGCTGCTGATGGATTTGTCGCTGAACCTGCGCGGGATCATCGCCCAGCGCCTGATCCCGCTCAAGGAGGGCAAAGGCCGCGCCGCCGCCGTCGAGGTCATGCTGAACTCCCCGCTGATTTCCGATCTGATCTTCAAGGGCGATGTGCACAGCATCAAGGAAATCATGAAGAAGTCGAAGGAGCTCGGCATGCAGACCTTTGACATGTGCCTGTTCGATCTGTTCGAGGAAGGCCGCATCAGCTACGAGGATGCACTACGCAATGCCGACTCGGTCAACGATCTGCGCCTCAACATCAAGCTGCACGGCAAGTCCTCGAAGGACCGCGATCTGGTCGGCGGCATCCAGCATCTCGACATCGTCTGACACCTCAGCGCCCCAGCATCGACGCCGCCGCTCATCCCGGCGGCGTTTTTATTTGCCGATGCAGAAGCGCGAGAAGATCGTCCCCAGCAGGTCGTCGGCACTGAATTCGCCGGTGATCGAACTCAGCGCATCCTGTGCCAGACGCAGATCTTCGGCACAGAGTTCGAGCCGGCCAAGCTCCGCCAGCGCTGCCGCGACATGTTGTTCCGCCGCCGCGAGCGCCTGAAGATGTCGCTCGCGCGCCAGAATCGCATCCTCGCCATGACTTTGCCAGCCCGCGATGCGCAGCAATTCATCGTGCAACAACTGAATACCTTCCCGGCTTCTGGCCGACAGGTAGATATGCACACCGTCCGCCGCAACGCTGCGTTGCGCCGGTTGGCCGACCAGATCGCATTTATTGTGCACCACCAGACGTTCGACGCGCGCCGGCAGTTGGGCCGCGATGGCCACATCGCCGGGTCCAAAACCAGTCGACGCATCGACGAGTTGCAGGATCACGTCGGCGCGCTCGATTTCGCGCCAGCTGCGCTCGATGCCGAGTTTTTCCACGGTGTCCTCGGTGCTGCGCAAGCCGGCGGTATCGATGATGTGCAGCGGAATGCCCTCGATCTGGATGGTCTCGCGCAGGGCATCACGCGTGGTGCCGGCGATGTCGGTGACGATGGCGCGCTCTTCGCCGGCCAGACAATTCAGCAGTGAGGACTTGCCGACGTTCGGCGGCCCAGCCAGCACCACCTGCAAACCCGTGCGCAGCAGGCTGCCGCTGCGCGCACGCGCGCGCAATGTGGCGAGATCGCCGTGCAGTTGCGTCAGCCGCTGATCGGCGCGCGAATTGCGCAGGATGTCGGCCGCGTCGATTTCCTCGTCGGGAAAATCCAGCGTGGCTTCGACGAGCATGCGCAGATCGATCAGGCGGTCGACCTTTTCGTGTACCAGCCGCGAGAAATCTCCCGACAGCGAACGCAATGCCGAACGCGCGGCCTGGGCCGTCGAGGCATCGATCAGATCGGCGACTGCTTCGGCCTGGGCTAGATCGAGCTTGTCGTTGAGGAATGCCCGGCGCGTGAATTCGCCGGGCTCAGCCAGCCGCGCGCCGAGTTCGAGGCAGCGCTGCAGCAGTAGATGCAGCACCACGGAGCCGCCATGACCCTGCAGTTCGAGCACGTCCTCGCCCGTGAAGGAATGCGGCGCGGGGAAGTACAGCAGGATGCCCTGGTCAATGGCCTGACCCTGGCCATCCAGAAAGTCGGCCAGTGTCGCATGGCGCGGTTGTGGGCACAGGCCACACAGTTGCGCGGCCATGTCGCGCAGGTTGGCGCCCGATACCCGCACCACGCCGATGCCGCCGCGCCCGGCTGCCGTGGCAATGGCGGCAATGCTGGCTGCCGCTGGCGCCGCGTCAGGCTTTGCCACCACCCTCGATCATGCGCGTGATCTGCCATTGCTGGGCAATCGACAGGATGTTGTTGACGATCCAGTACAGCACCAGGCCGGACGGGAAGAACAGGAACATGCCGGTAAACACGATCGGCATGAAGGTCATGACCTTGGCCTGGATCGGATCGGGCGGCGCGGGATTCAGGCGGGTCTGCACCACCATCGTCAGACCCATGACGATCGGCAGGATGTAGTACGGGTCTTTCGTCGACAGATCGGTGATGTAGCCGATGAACGGCGCGTAGCGCATCTCGACGGTGCCGAGCAGCACCCAGTAGAGCGCGATAAACACGGGGATCTGCACCAGCACCGGCAGGCAGCCGCCGAGCGGGTTGATCTTCTCGCGCTTGTAGAGCTCCATCATTTCCTGATTCAGGCGCGCCTTGTCATCGCCATACATTTCCTTGAGTTTCATCAGCTTGGGCGTGACCACCTTCATCTTGGCCATGGACTTATAGCTGGCCGCCGAGAGCGGGAAGAAGATCAGCTTGAGCAGCACCGTCAACGCGATGATCGCCCAGCCCCAGTTGCCGACCAGTTTGTGGAACATCTCCAGCACCCAGAACAGCGGCGAGGCAATCACCGTCAGCCAACCGTAATCGACCACCAGATTCAGGCCCGGCGCAATTTTTTCGAGCTTGTCCTGCTCCTGCGGACCGGCATACAACTGCACGGCGGCCTTGGCGCTGGCCCCGGCGGCAATCGGCGCGAGCGGCAGAATCACGCCCATGGTATAGCGATCCTCGCCAAGTTTGCTGGTAAAGAATTCGCGCGCGGCGTTGCCCTGCGGCAGCCAGGCCGAGACGAAATAATGCTGAACCATGGCGATCCAGCCGTTATCGGCCTTGCTGGCATGCTTGGCCTTGCCCTTGGCGATGTCCTCGAACGCCACTTTCTGATACTTTTCCTGCTCGGTATACACGGCCGGGCCGGCAAAAACATTCACGCCAAACGCCCCGCCGGTGCTGCCTTCCGGCGGCACGCCATCGCGCACGGTCTGGAAATACACATGCGGCGTCAGCGGTGCGGCGCCCTGGTTCACGATTTCGTGGGCCACATCGATCAGATAGCTGCCGCGGTGGAAGGTATACGTCTTGGCTACCTTGAGACCGTTTGTCGCCACGGCTTCGAGACGTACTTCGAGCGCCTCCTGGCCATCCTTGAGTTCCTGGGTGCTCGAAACAAACTGATACAGCGTCTTGTGATTTGGCAGGTTTTCGCCGATCAGACCGCTCTGTGCCTGATAAAAATGCTTTTCGCCATCATCGAACAGAATGAAGTTCTTGTTGCGGTCTTCCGTCGCATGATGCCTGGTGAATTCAAGCCGCGTGAGGTCGCCGCCCTGAGCCGAAATTTCAGCGATGAACAGATCGGTCTTGATCTGCTGCTTCGGCGCAACGACCTTGACGATCGTCTGATCGGCGCCAGGCGGCAACCCGGTTGCAGCCGCAGACGGTACAGGCGCAGTAACCGGCGATGGTGTGGGAACTCCCTGCGTTGCCGTCGCCTGCTGCGGCGCCGGCAGCTTGGGCTGACCTTGTTTCTGCCAGGAATCCCATAGCATCAACACGGAAAAGGAAAACACCATAAGCAAAATCAGACGTTGATTGTCCATCGACAGTTTCTCGGTTCGGAAGCGAAAATAAGCGTGAGATTATAAAGAGTTCTGGCTTGGCCATCGGAACTAGTTGCGCGGCAGCCAACAAATATCCCGCACTGGTTCCCGGCTCTGCCTGGTTTACGGAACCGGGTCATAACCACCCGGATGCCAGGGATGGCAGCGCAACACCCGGGCACAGGCCAAATATGTGCCACGCAATACACCATGGCGGCGCAAGGCCTCAAGCGCAAATTCGGAACAGCTCGGATGAAAACGGCAGGTGCGCCCCAGAAATGGCCGAATGGCATACTGATAGACGCGAATCAAGACGACCAATGGAAGAATGCGCCACTTGTACTTCATGGTTCCGTCTCCAATGATCTGGAGCTACCGCACCGGCAGGCGCGCAAACAGCTGCTCCAGATCGGCACGCAAGGCGGCGCGCGCTTGCGCATCCAACTGCGAACCCGGCGGTTTGGCAAGGCGCAGTACCAGATCGCATTTCGGCAAACCATCACGCCGATGGCGGAAAACCTCGCGCGCCAGACGCTTGAGCAGATTGCGCTGCACTGCGCGGCGTGCAAGCTTCTTGGCAATCACCAGACCGATGCGCGCCGATGTCTTGTGCGGAATGTCCTCTCCGGACGGCTCCGCCTGATTCGATGCCCGATAATGCAGATCGAAGTATTTGCCACGCAGCACGCGACGGGCAGAAAAAACCAATGAAAATTCCGCAGCAGCATGCAAACGATGCTCACTGCGGAATCTCAAATCGACAGCTTCGACTTCGCGAATCAAGGCGCCTGGAGCGCCTGGCAAAGTCTCTGAATTTCCGTCTGCGTTTTCAGGCACCGGGAACGGGCCGGAAGACAAGCACGGGGCGGAAATCAGACAGCCAGACGGGCGCGGCCTTTGGCGCGACGAGCACGGATAACGGCACGGCCGCCACGCGTACGCATGCGCACGAGGAAACCATGGGTACGTTTACGCCGCACAACGGAAGGCTGATAAGTGCGTTTCATGACAATCTTCCTTAAAAAAGAACCCGTAATTACACTCGCCAGATTCAACTTTGTCAAGTTGAATTTTTAGCCACGCCTGTGGATAAGTCCCGACAAAACCGCTAGAATGCGCCCCTCGATGACGCCGCGTCGCGCCCGTTTCATACATCAAAAGCCGCTGCTGACTTCTGCCTGGCATCGTTCGAAACTCAAAATAATAATCATTAAAATCAAATAATTGCCTGATTCAACTCAACAGGCAGGCACTGGGTTTGACTTTGAATTTATGACGGATTTCTGGTCTGACTGTCTGAACCGGTTCGAAAAGGAACTGCCAGCACAGCAGTACAACACATGGATCAAGACGCTGCGCCTGGAAGTCGAGGCAGATGCGGCTTCGCCCGCCGGCCCGCGTTTGCGTCTGATTGCGCCGAACCGCTTCGTGCTGCAATGGGTCAGGGAACGTTATCTCGAACGGGTTCAGACGCTGGCGCAGGAGTTTTACTCCGCACCGGTCAACATCAGCCTGGGGCTCAGCGAAGCCGCCGCCAAAGCCAAACCCGCAACCCGTCAGCGCGATGACCATACGGGGTTGGGAAATGACGCTGCCGCAGAATCCAGCAACAATGATGAAATTTCCCAAGCGGCGCAGAGCAGCCAAACCATCCATGCACGGCAGAACCACGGCGAGACCGCCTATGAGAAGTCGCGCCTGAACCCTGCCTTCACGTTCGACAACCTGATTACGGGTCGCGCCAACGATCTCGCGCGCGCCGCTGCACAGCAAGTTGCACTGAATCCGGGCAATTCCTACAACCCGCTGTTCATCTATGGCGGCGTCGGCCTCGGCAAGACTCACCTGATACACGCACTCGGCAACGAAGTCTGGCGCCACAACCCGAACATGGTGATTCGTTATGTCCATGCCGAGGATTACTTTGCCGACGTGTTGCGCGCCTATCAGCAAAAGGCATTCGACGTCTTCAAACGCTACTACCGCTCGCTCGACTTGCTGCTGATCGACGACATCCAGTTCTTCAACAACAAGACGCGCACACAGGAAGAATTCTTCTACGCCTTCAACGCGCTGGTTGAAGCCAAGAAGCAGATCGTCATCACCTGCGATACCTATCCAAAGGATGTAACCGGTCTCGAAGAACGTCTGGTCTCGCGTTTCGACTGGGGTCTCACGGTGCAGATCGAACCGCCCGAACCGGAAATGCGCGTGGCAATTCTCAAGAAGAAAGCCGAAGTCTCGAAAATCAATCTCACCGACGATGTAGCTTTCCTGATCGCCAAGAACCTGCGTTCAAACGTGCGCGAACTCGAAGGCGCACTCAACAAGGTACTGGCCTTCGCCCGCTTCC
Organism: Pseudomonadota bacterium; assembly: GCA_052034445.1. Classification (GTDB taxonomy): domain Bacteria; phylum Pseudomonadota; class Gammaproteobacteria; order Burkholderiales; family Rhodocyclaceae; genus Sterolibacterium. Next base: position 10,746 of record JBPOIN010000224.1, read on the forward strand.
ATGGCAAGGAAGTGAACATGGACGTCGCCAAGGAGGCCCTGAAGGATATCTTCGGCGCCACCAACCGCCAGCTCACACTCGAACACATCCAGAAAACGGTTGCCGAGTATTACAAGCTCAAGGTCACCGAGATGTACTCGAAAAAGCGCAGCCGCTCCATTGCTCGACCGCGTCAGGTCGCCATGTGGCTGGCGCGCGAGCTCACGCATCACAGCCTGCCGGAAATCGGCGAGGCCTTCGGCGGCCGCGATCACACCACGGTGCTACACGCTTGTCGTACAATCAACGATTTGCGCAGCAAGGAAACCCAGCTTGGCAACGACGTGAATGTCCTCA
>JBPOIN010000256.1:0-26766 GCA_052034445.1 Pseudomonadota bacterium
AGCACCAGCCCCGCAGTGTGGGAAATGTTGAAGGACAGCTGCAGCGGCAAGGCCTCGGGGTTGGCAATTTCGGGGCGGCCATAGCGGTTCTTGTCAAAGCGCCAGTCGGCTGGCGCCACCGCTGGGCAATAGCGCGACAGCACGCTGCGCACGAGCGCGCGCGTGATCAGGTACTGGCGCCGGTCGCGTTCGAAATAGAAGCGCTGTGCCTGGGCACGCTCGGCCGCACTGGCAAGTGCGCGATATTCGGCAAACAGGCGTTCATCGTCGAGTTCAGCGCTGAAAACCAGCCAGAGGTGGATTTGATCGGCGGGCAGGGCGAGCATGAAGGTCGAGCGGCGGTTTGACGGGCAGTGGGTGGGCAGGAGCGTGACTATAACGGATAGAATCCGCCAATGTTCCGTCCCCTGCTGTTTCTGCTGTTGCTGTTTCCTTGCGTCCTGCACGCCGAAACATTCACGTTCGGCCTGTTTGGCGATACCCCCTATAACGACTGGGAACGTGCGCAGTTTCCGGCGCTCATGGCACAGATGGATGCCGAGGATCTGGCGTTCGTGATCCACGACGGCGATTTCAAGAGTGGCATCGGGCCTTGTAGCGACGCGGTTTTTCGTGATCGGCTGGCGCTTTTCAAGGCCTCGCGCCATCCACTGGTATTTGTGCCGGGTGACAACGAATGGAGTGATTGCCATCGTTTCAGCAGCGGCTCCCATGCTCAACTCGAACGTCTGGCCAGATTGCGCGAGCTGTTTTTCGCTGACGACTACGCGCTTGGGCAACGGCGCCTGCGGCTTGAGCGCCAGAGCAGCGATCCGGCGTTTGCCGCCTATCGTGAAAACGTGCGCTGGCAGACGGGTGTTTCGGGCGCCGGCGTGCTGTTTGTTGGTCTGAATGCGCCGGGCGGCGACAACAATTACGCCGGTGAGCATTTCGGCGGCGGTCCGGTGGCCGAATTCATCGAACGGCAACGCGCCAATCTGGCCTGGCTGACCTCCTCATTTGCGCAGGCGCGCGAACGGCGGCTGGCCGGAATCCTGCTCGTCATTCAGGCCAACCCGGGTTTTGATGCCGATGCGAAGGGCCAGCCGCAACCGGGATTCCGCGAATTTCTCGCCCGGCTGCGCGCCGAAACCCGCGGTTTTGCCGGGCAGGTGGTGCTGGTGCATGGCGATAGTCATACGCAGCGCATCGATCAACCGCTACGCGATCCGCACACCCGTCAGCGGATTGCCAATTTCACGCGCGTGGAAACCTTCGGTTCGCCAAAAATCGGTTGGGTCAAGGGTTTCGCCGATCCGCAAGAGCCGAAGGTTTTTCGTTTTGAAGCAAAACCTTATCGCTTGAATCCGTACTGAGTCGAGAGGCCCTCGGGCAGGCGGCAGCTTGCCCCCGGCCTTTTTTCCCCGGGCGCTCTCCTGGAAGAGTGGTGGAAACCCGGCGACTTCAGGTTCCGCGCATTCCATGGGGGCATTTAAATGGATAAAATGGGGCCGGGATGGCGTGTCATGCAATCCCGACCGTAAAACCTGTAGAAAACCTCGCCATGCCTTCGGTCTGGCGGCATAGTTGTCTTTGCATGGAAACAAGGGGATGTGAGTAATGCAGGCACAGGACTCAGCTGGCGATAGCGCATATCGTGTCGTCATCAACCACGAACAGCAGTTTTCGCTTCTGGCCGCCAATTGCCCGAATCCGGAAGGTTGGCGCGATGCCGGGAAAACTGGCACGAAACAGCAATGTTTCGACTACATCGACACGCAGTGGACCGATATGCGCCCCCTAAGCTTGCGCAATTTGCTCGCTGCGAGCGCGCAAACCGGTGCGGCTGGCGATTCTTCCTGGACGTCCGGCGTCAGCCGCTGGTGGAACTCCGTGGTGACCGCGACGATGGGTGCACCGCGCAGTTGACCGTCGAAATAACCCGAAAATAATGATTTGCAGCCGGGCAATTCTATGACCCTGAATGACGTTTTATGTCGTGCGGCGGAAGCCACGCCTGAGCGCCAGCTCATCTTCGTCCAGCGCGACGGCAGTCAACTGGAATGCAGTTATGCCGAGCTGTTCATGCGCGCACGGCGCACGCTGGCGTTTCTGCAGAGCAACGGCTTGCAGCCCGGCGACCGGCTGATCGCCCAATTCCAGTCGTCCGGGCGGCAGATCGAGGTATTCTGGGCCTGTCTGCTGGGCGGCATCGTGCCGATCCTGCTGCCCAAGGTCGCCTCCTGGGCGCGCGATTCGGATGCCGCGCGCAAGCTCGAAGGCGTCGCACGCGTGATCGGCAAGCTCGGACGGCCCATGATTCTCGTCGATGCCGACCAGGCCGGCGCCTATGCCGATGGCGCCGCGCGTCCGGCTGCCGAAGGCTGCCCGTGGCTGGCCGACGAACCGCTGGCCGGCGATGCCCAAGCCGCCGTTCTGCACCCCGCGCAACCCGACGATCTGGCCTATCTGCAGTTTTCCTCGGGCTCCACGGGGCTGCCCAAGGGCGTGCGCCTCACGCATCGCAACCTGTTCTGCAACGTCAAGGAAATCTCCGACACCGTCGAGGCACAGCCGAGCGAATCGACGCTGAGCTGGATGCCGTATTACCACGACATGGGCCTGATCGCCTTTCACCTCGTGCCGCTGTATCGCGGCATGGGGCAGGTCAAGCTCGAAGCCGCCGATTTCATCGCCGAGCCGCTGTTCTGGCTGCGCCAGATCGCCGCACAGCGCGCCGCGGTCATCAGCTCGCCGAACTTCGGCCTGCAGCATGTGCTCGACCGCGTGACGCCCGAACAGATTGCCCAGCTCGATCTCTCCTGCGTGCGTCTGCTGTGCAATGGCGCCGAGCCGATTTCCGCCAACGTCGTGCGGCGCTTCCTTGATCTGCTCGGCCCGGCCGGCTTCAAGCGCACGGCGATGTTCCCCGTGTATGGTATGGCCGAGGCCTGCGTCGCCGTGACCTTCAGTCCGCTGGCCAGCGAGCCGCTGATTCACGGTCTTGACCGCGAGCGCCTGGCCAGCGACGGTGAGGCCGTCGCGACCCAGGATGAAGCTCGGCGCATCGAATATGTCGATGTCGGCTATCCGTTGCCCTCGGTCCAATTGCGCATCGCCGACGATGCCGGTCAGCCGCTGCCCGAATGTCGTGTCGGCGAAGTGCAGATCCGCGGCACCAACGTCACGGCGGGTTACGAAGGCCTCGACAATGCCCAGAGCAAGCTGTTCACCGCGGATGGCTGGCTCAAAACCGGCGACCTGGGTTTCCTCAAGGATTCTCGCTTGAGCATCGCCGGGCGTCTCAAGGACATCATTTTCGTCAGCGGCCGCAACGTCATGGCCGCCGATGTCGAGCGCGCGCTGAGCGAGAAGTTCGGCCTCAAGGACGGCGGCATCGCTGCCTGCGCGGCCGTCGATGCGCAGACCGGCCGCGACCATGTGGTGATTTTCGTCGCCGCGCGGCGCAAGCCGAATATGCAGGGCTGGCTGCACGAAATTCGCCGCGCCGCCGAAGAATATCTGGCCTTTCCGGTTGATTGCGTGGTGCCGCTGCCGCGCCTGCCGCGCACTTCGAGTGGCAAGCTGCAGCGTTATCAGCTGGCGCGCGAATGGAGCAACGGCGACTACGCAGCCCAGCGTGAAGAATTCGTTGCCAGCGATCCGCGCCGCAATCTTGCCGCCGCGCCCGCGCCGGCAGAGGCTGCCGCATCTGCTGCGCCCGCCGTCAACGTGGCAGACGCGCCGGCGAATTTTTCGGCGCAGGACAGCGCGGCGGTCGAAACCGTCATCCGCAGCATCTGGGCCGACATCCTGCGCTGTCCCGAATACGCCATCGGTCTCGATACGCCGTTCACCGAACTCGGCGGCACCTCGGTCAAGGCCATCGAGATGCTGGCGCGCATCGAGGATCGCTTTGCGCACATTTTCGGCTATTCCCTGCTCATCGAGTGTCGCACCGTGCGCGAAGTGGCCGCGTATGTGCTGCGCAACGGGCCGGGCAGCCTGGCCAGCGGCGCGGGCGAGGCAGCGCACGGCAAGGCCGCTGCCGAAACCGGCGTGAAGATCGCCATCGTCGGCCTGGCCGCGCGTTTCCCGGGCGGCGAGACGAGCGACGAATTCTGGGACACACTGGTGAATGGCCGCAGCGCCGTGGCGCCGGTACCCGCCGAGCGCTGGCGCAGCACGCGCGGCCAGTACTTCATGGGCGCCCTGCGCGACATCGACAGTTTCGCCGGCGAGTTCTTCGGCATCGGCGAAGAAGAAGCCCTGGTCATGGACCCGCAGCAGCGCCTGGCGCTCGAAGTTGCCCAGGCCGCGCTCGACGACGCCGGCTACGGCGGCCAGCGTCTGCATGCACGCCGTTCGGTCGGCGTGTATCTGGGGGTCAGCAGCAACAGCTACATGGAAGAGATCACGCTGCGACGCAACGAGGATGCGCGCGAGACGCGCCATCCTCAGCTCATGCCGGCCAACCTTCTCAACATGGTGGCGGCGCGCGTCTCGCACGTCCTCAATCTCAAGGGCCCGGCGCTGACGCTCGACACGGCCTGTTCCTCGTCGCTGGTGGCGATCCAGCAGGCCTGCAACGACCTGCAGCTGGGGAATTGCGAATTCGCCCTGGCTGGCGGCGTGAATCTGCTGCCGACGGCGACCGCCCACGAATTGCTGGCGCAGGCGGGCGCGCTGTCCGCCGACGGCGTCTGCCGCACCTTCGATGCCGAGGCGAACGGCATGGTCCCCGGCGAAGGGCTTGGCATGGTGGTGCTCAAGCGTCTCGACCGCGCGCTGGCTGACGGCGACCGCATCGATGCGGTGATCGGTGCGGTGGCTGTGAATAACGACGGCCGCTCGATCGGCATCATGGCGCCGACGCCCGAGGGCCAGGAGGCGGTGCTGCGGCACGCCCTCGATCTGGCCGGGATTACCGCCGAACCGATCAGTTATGTCGAGGCGCACGTCACCGGCACGCCGATCGGCGATCCGATCGAGGTGCGCGCGCTCACGCGGGCCTTCGGCAGCATCGGCGCTGACCGTTGCGGCATCGGCTCGGTCAAGACCAATATCGGCCACCTGCTGGCGGCCGCCGGGGTTGCCGGGCTGATCAAACTGGTGCTGGCGCTGCGCCATGAACAGTTGCCGCCGACGCTGAATCTGCGCACGCCGCATCCGCTGGTGCGCTTCGAGAAGACACCGTTCTATCCGGTGCGCGCCGCGCAACCCTGGCCGCGCGGCGCTGCGCCGCGTCATGCCGGCCTGAGTTCGTTCGGTTTTGGTGGCACCAACGCCCACCTGTTGCTGCACGACTTGCCCACTGCACCGTTGGCGCCTGACGTCGCCGGGCCGCAACTGCTCACGCTGTCAGCGCGCAATGCCGACGAGATGGCGCGTCTGCGTAGCGATCTCGCCGCCCACCTGCGCCGCTATCCGCGGACGCGCCTGATCGACCTGTGCCACACGCGCGCCGCCGGGCGTCAGCAGTTCGGCCAGCGCGAATGGTATGTCGTGAACGATCTGCCGGAAGCCATCGCCCAGCTCGACCAGTGCGCCGGCCGCTCCCTGCCGCCGCTGTTCAGCATGCCGAAAGCCGCTGTCGGCCTGAGCAAGGCTGCCGCGCCGCGCGTCGCCTTCCTGTTCAGCGGTCAGGGTTCGCAGTATGTCGGCATGGGCGCCCAGCTATATCGGCGCCACGCCGGCTTCGCGCATGAATTCGATCGCTGTGCCGCCTTGCTGCGCACACTGCGTCCGGAACTGCAGGACCTGCGCGAAGTCGTGTTCGGCGCCGAGAGCGAAACCTCGGGCTGGCTCGCCGATATCGACTACACACATCCGGCCTTCTTTGCCCTCGAAGTCGCGCTGGCGCGTCTCTGGCAGTCCTGGGGCGTGCAGCCGGCGCTGGTCGCCGGCCACAGCCTGGGCGAATACGCCGCGGCCTGCATCGCCGGCGTCATGGAGCTCGAAGACACGTTGCGCCTGGTGAGCCTGCGCGCCCAGCTCATCAAGCAGGCGGCGCCGGGCGCCATGCTCAGCGTCGCACTTGGCGAAGACGCCGCGCGCGCCGTGCTGCAGCAGAGCGGTCTCGAACTGGACATCGCCGCCGTGAATGGCGACGAACAGTGCGTGCTGGCGGGCACGCCAGCGGCCATCGAGGAATTGCTTCAGTTGCTGGCCACGCGGTCGATTCCGACACGTCAGCTGCCGATGCCGTTTGCCTATCATTCGCGCCTCATGCAACCGCTCGCCGAGCCGCTCGCGGCGCTGCTGGCGACGATCCCGCTGCAAGCGCCGAGCCTGCCGATGACGCCGTGCATCGATTCGCCGCATGCACTCGACACGCCGGCTTACTGGCTCGATCACCTGCTGCGCCCGGTGCGGTTTTCCGCCGGAGTGCAGCGCATGGCGGCCGAGGGCGTGCGCTGTTTCCTCGAAATCGGTCCCGGCGAAGCCCTCACCCAGCTGGTGCGTCGCACGCTGGCCGGCGATGCCTCCGGCGTCGAGTATTGCGCGATCGCCGCGCAATCAACCAAGCGCGAACGCAATGAGGCGTTGTTGCTCGATGCCGTCGGCGAACTCTGGGCCGCCGGTCTGCCAGTCGACTGGGCCGCGTTCTATCGCACCCCGACACATTCCTCTGCCGCCGCGCGCATCGTGCCGCTGCCGGCGTATCCGCTGACTCGCCGTCGTTACTGGCTGCCGCCGCTGCGTGCGGCACATGCGACCGCCGGCGCGCTGGCTGCGCCCGTGCGCCAGTGGCTGACCGTCGGCCAGCCGCCGCAGGACTGGCTGTATGCGCCCGACTGGCGCGAGCAGTCCGTACCGGTGACGTACAGCTGGCAGCCGGCGCTGGTCTGCGTACTGGGCGCCGAGAGCGAATTCGGCGCCGCCGTGTGCCAGGCCTACACGGATTCCGGCTGCCGTGTGGTGCGCGTGAGCGAGGGCGAGCGTTTCAGTGTCGCGGGCGAGCGTATCGTGCTGCGCCGCGCCCAGCCCGGCGATGTAGAGCAGCTCGTGAGCACGCTGGCCGAACTGCATGGCGACAGCGGTGCGCCGATCCTGCTCTGCGACCTGCGCGCCTGCGCCGTCAGGCTGCCGGGGGCGCTGGATAGTCTGGATCAGCTGGCTGCCCGCACCGGCGTGCTGCTCGAAGAGGCGCTGTATCTGGCCCAGGCGCTCATGGCGCATGACGAAGGCAAGTCCGCCGAACGCTGGCGCCTGGTCTGGGTCAGCAGCCAGGGCTTTGCCGTGCCGGGACACGCCGGCATGCTCACTACGGTCGATCCGGTCGGCGCGGCACTCGCCGGCTTCGTCCGCTCGCTGGCCTTCGAAGCCGCCAAACTGCAACCGCGCTGCATCGATGTCGATCTGCACGACGCGCACGCCAGCCATGCGACGTGCGCCCAGCGCCTGGTCAACGAGAGCTGCCGCGATCCCGGCGCGGCGGCCACAGCCGGCAGCCAGACGCTGATCGCCTTGCGCGGCGGCTTGCGCTATGCGCCTGCCGTGCAGCGTTTGCCGGCGCAGCACGACTTGCCGCGCCGCGTGCTGGCAGCTGGCGGCAGCTATCTGATCACCGGCGGCTGCGGCGGCATCGGCCTGCAGCTTGCCGAACGTCTGGCCCAGCGCGAACAGGCGCGCCTGATCCTGCTCGGTCGCCATGCACCCGCCGCCGGCAGTGTCGCGGCGCGCACGCTGGAACGCCTGCGCAGCGCCGGTCATCAGATTCTGCTGGTCGCCGCCGACAGCGCCGATGCCACACAGCTGGCCGCGGTCATGCCGCAGATCCGCGAGTTTGCGCCGCGGCTCGACGGCGTGTTTCATGCCGCCGGGATTCTCGACGATGCGTTGGTGCGCAACCTCACCGCCGCGCAGCTGCATGCCGTGTTGCGCGCCAAGGTTGGTGGCAGCGTGGCGCTGTATCAGGCGCTGCAGCCGCTCAACCCCGGCCTGTATGTGCTGTTCTCCTCGCTCGCCGGCCTCACCGGCAATCTTGGCCAGGCCAACTATGCCGCCGCCAACGGTTTCCTCGGCGGTTTCGCCGACTGGCTCGTCGCCCAAGGGCAGCCCGCCGTCGAACTGATCTGGGGCTACTGGGGCGACAGCGGTCTGGGCGCCAGCCACGATCATCGCCAACTGCTGGCGCGCCAGCGCGTGCTGCCGATGGCCTCGCGACGCGCGCTGGCGGCGCTCGAACAGGCGCTCGCCACGGGGCAGCGCCACGTCGTGGTGGCGAACCTCGGCACCGGTTTCTTCGCTACCCATGGCCTCGAAGGCGAACTGCTGGCGCTGGTCGAGCGCTGCGAACAGCCGAAACTGCCGCCCGCGCTGCGTCATTCATTGGGCCGCACGCAGCATGCCGAACTGATTGCCGGCCTCGATCGCCTGAGCGTGCTGCATGCCGCGCTGGCGCTGCAGGGCGCCGTGCCGCACGGCGAAGCGCAGAGCAGCGACGAGATCGCTGACTGGCTCGGCGTGGCGCCGACCCTGCCGGGCCAGCGCGCCCAACTCGCCGCGCAACTGGAAGCCCTCGCCGCCGCGCGCCTGATCGAACGCTGCGGCGCGGGGTATCGCGTTGGAACGGCAACGGAAGCCGAAATCCAGCACGAAATCTCCGAACTCTCGGCGCGTTTGCCGGCCCTGGAACCCGCCGCGACCGCCGTCGTCGAACTCATCGCCCAGGCCAGTCGCGTGCTGCCCGCCGTGCTGCGCGGCGAACACGAACGCGTGAGCCCGACGCTCGAAGCGCCGGCCTTGCAGGGTCTGTGGGACGTCTGCCTGAACGACTTCCCGGTTTTTGCGTTGGCCCGGCTGATGCTGGTCCATGCCGTGCAGGCGCAAGCGACGCGCCACGCTACGCACCTCGGCGCGCCATCGGCGGCTGCGCCGTTGCGCGTGCTGGCCGTCGGCAGCGACCCGCGCAGTGAAGCGCTGCAGGTGGCGTGCGGCGCACGGCTGGAAGCCTGGGTGCCGGTCGACAGCGATCTTGAGGCGCTGACGGCGGAACAGGCCAGTGCCGGTTTTGATCTGGTCCTCGCGCCGCACGGCCTGCATGCGGCGCGCGATCTGGGCCGCACGCTGGAACGCCTGCGCGGCCTGCTGCGCCCCGGCGGGGTGCTGCTGCTGCTCGAACCGGTGCGCCCGCAGCCGTATCTCGAAGCCACGCTGGGCCTGCGCGAAAACTGGTGGGCGACCCAGGATGGCCTGCTGCGGCGCGGCCATGCCTTGCTGAACGGCCATGAATGGCAGACGCTGCTGCGCGCAAGCGCATTCGACGTGGCGCTGGCGCCCGTCGCGCAACGCGGCGCGCTCGACGATCTGGGGCTGGCCTTGCTGATCGCCACGCCGAGCAGCCCAGACACCACGCCGGCCAAACCGGATGACCAGCAAGGCGGCGAACGCGCGCGTGCCGCGCTGGCCGCCACTGGCGGCGCGGCGCAACGTTTCCAGTCGCGCCACGACGAACTCGTCAGCCTGATCGAACGCACGCTGGCGGCGGCGCAGGTTGCCGTGACCGATGTGCATCAGTCGTTCACCGAACTCGGCGTCGACTCGCTGGTGGCCTTGAAAATCGGCAATGCGCTGCAGCAGAGCCTTGGCCGCACGCTGTCGCCCTCGCTGCTGTTCGAACACGATTCGGTACACCGTCTGGCCGTCTGTCTGGCCGAGGAAGAGGCCCAGCTGGCGGTTGGCAACGACGGCCCGGGGCGCATTGAGCCGCTGCCGCCCGCCGCCAGCTACGAACTCTCGTTTGCCCAGCAGCGCCTGTGGTTTCTCGATCAGCTGGCGCCGGGCAGCGCCTTCTACAACGTGCCGGCCGCCGTGCGGCTGAGCGGACCGCTGAATCACGCGGCGCTCGAACAGGCGTTCAATGAGGTGGTACGGCGTCATGAATCCCTGCGCACCACCTTCGTCGCCGAAGCCGCCGGCGACGCGCGCCAGATCGTCGCCGCCGAACTGCATCTGCCGCTGCCGCTGAGCGATCTGAGCACGCTCGACGCCGCCACGCGTCAGGCGCAGGTCCAGGCACTGGCGCGCGCCGATGCCGGGGAGTCCTTCGATCTGGCGCGCGGGCCGCTGCTGCGCACCCACTTGCTGCGTCTGGCGGCGCAGGAGCATGTGCTGCTGCTGAACATGCACCACATCATTTCCGACGGCTGGTCGATGGGTGTGCTGGTGCAGGAAGTCGCCCTGCTGTATGCCGCCTTCAGCGAGGGCCGCGCCGCGCCGTTGCTGCCATTGCCGGTGCAGTACCGCGATTTCGCCGTCTGGCAGAAACACTGGCTCGGCGCCGTGGCAGACGGTCAGCCCTCGGTGCTGCAGCGCCAGCTCGACTACTGGCGCAGCCAGCTCAAGGGCGCGCCGCCGGTGCTGAACCTGCCGACCGATCATGCGCGCCCGGCGGTGCAAACCTATCGCGGCGCGAACCACTATTTCCGTCTTGACGCCGGGCTGGCCGAAGCGCTGCGCGCCCTGAGCCAGCGCGAAGGCGCGACGCTGTTCATGACCCTGCTGGCGGCGTTCCAGACCCTGCTGGCGCGTTATGCCGGGCAGACCGACATCTGCGTCGGCAGCCCGGTCGCCAACCGCAACCATGCCGAGATCGAGAACCTCATCGGTTTCTTCGTGAACATGCTGGTGCTGCGCACCGATCTGGCCGGCGATCCGAGTTTCGTCGAACTGCTCGGCCGCGTGCGCGAGACCGCGCTGGGCGCCTATGCCCATCAGGATCTGCCATTCGAGCAGCTGGTCGAGGGCCTGCAGCCCGAACGCAGCTTGAGCCACAGCCCGCTGTTCCAGGTGCTGTTCGTGCTGCAGACGCCGCCCACGCAGGCGCTCGAAGCCGTCGACCTGGCCTTCGAACAGCTCGAAACCGAGACCGGCATCGCCAAATTCGACCTGTCGCTGAGCATGCAGGAATCGCCGTCCGGCATCAGTGGCTGTTTCGAATACAACCTCGACCTGTTTACCGCGCCGACTATCGAACGCCTGACGCTGAACCTGCTGCATCTGCTGCAGGCCATCGTGGCCAACCCGCAGGCGCCGCTGTCCGACCTGCTGCTGTTGCCCGCCGCCGAACGCGCGCAGGTGCTGCAGGGCTGGAACGCCACGCAGCGCGACTATCCGCGCGACAGCCTGATTCACGAACTGTTCGAGGAACAGGCCGCGCAACATCCCGAGGCGGTGGCGCTGCTGTACGGCGAACAGACGCTGAGCTATGGCGAACTCAACCGGCGCGCCAACCAGCTGGCCCATGAGCTGCGCAGCATCGGCATCGGCGCACACGGTAAGGAAAAACTGGTCGGCATCTGCGTCGAACGCGGCTTCGACATGATCGTCGGCCTGCTCGGCATCCTCAAGGCCGGCGGCGCCTATCTTCCGCTCGAACCCGCCTATCCGGCCGAGCGTCTGGCCAGCATGCTGCAGGATGCCGCGCCGCGCGTGATCCTCACCGCAGCGCAGCACCAGCAGACGCTTGCCGCGCTGCCGGGCTTCGCCGTCGGTAATCTGCATGTCATCACGCTGGATGCCAATCCCGAACGCCTGGCGCGTCAGCCGGTCGGCAATCCCGCGCCGCTGCCGGCGGCGAGTTCCGAACGTCTGGCGTATGTCATGTACACCTCGGGCTCGACCGGTCAGCCCAAGGGCGTTGCGGTGCCGCAGCGCGGCGTCGTGCGGCTGGTCTGCAACAATCATTTCGCCCGGCTCGATGCGCAGCAGACGCTGCTGCAATATGCGCCGCTGAGTTTCGACGCCTCGACCCTGGAAATCTGGGGCGCCTTGCTGAATGGCGGCCGTCTGGCGATCGCGCCGGCCGGCCGCATTGCGCTCGACGAACTCGGCGCGCATATCCGTCGCAGCCAGGTCACCACGCTGTGGCTCACGGCGGCGCTGTTCCAGCAGTTCGTCGAGCAGCGCATCGAGGATCTGGCCGGCGTGCGCCAGCTGCTCGCCGGCGGCGACGTGCTGCCGCTGAATGCGGTGCGCCGCGTGCTGGCTGAACTGCCGCAGTGCCAGCTCATCAACGGCTACGGCCCGACCGAGAACACCACCTTCTCGCTGTGCCACGCGATCGGTGCGCTGCCGGCGAATGCCGTGAATGTGCCGATCGGCCGGCCGATCGCCAACTCGACTGTGTATGTGCTCAACGAGCGCTGCGAACCCGTGCCGATCGGCGTGCCCGGCGAGCTGTATGTCGGCGGCGACGGCGTGGCGCGCGGCTACCTGAATCGTCCCGATCTGACGGCCGAACGTTTCATTGCCGATCCCTTCAGCAGCACGCCCGGGGCGCAGCTCTACAAGACCGGCGACCAAGGCCGCTGGCTGCCGGATGGTGCGATCGAGTTTCTCGGCCGCAACGATTTCCAGCTCAAGATCCGCGGCTTCCGCATCGAGCTGGGCGAGATCGAGACGCAGATCGCCAGCCAGCCGCAGGTGCGCGCGGCGGTGGTCGTGGCGCGCGCCGTCGGGCACGCTGACAAGCGCCTGGTCGCCTATCTGACGGTTGCCGAGGGTTTCGATCTCGACGCGCTGCGCACGGCGCTGCGCCAGAAGCTGCCCGACTACATGCTGCCAAGCGCGTTCGTGGTGCTCGATGAACTGCCCGTGACGCCCAACGGCAAGGTTGATCGCCAGGCCTTGCCGGCGCCCGAACTCGACGCCTACCAGACGCGCGAATACGTCGCTCCCGCAGGCGCGCTCGAAGAGGCGCTGGCCGTCCAGTGGCAGGAACTGCTGCACATCGAACGCGTCGGCCGCCACGACAGCTTTTTCGATCTGGGCGGCCATTCCTTGCTGGCCGTGCAGCTCAGCGCCCGTATCCGTCAGCATCTCGGGCGCGAACTGGCGCTGCGTACGCTGTTCGAACATCCGCAGCTCGCCGACATGGCGCGCCTGCTGCACGACGCGGCAAGCGCCGCGGAAAACTCCGCCGATCTGCCGGCCATCGCACCCGCTGACCGCAGCCAGCCGCTGCCGCTGTCCTGGGCGCAGCAACGCCTGTGGTTCATCGACCAGCTCGAAGGCGCCAGCAGCGCGTATCACATTCCCGGCGCGCTGCGCCTCAAGGGACATCTCGACAGCGGCGCGCTGCAGGCCGCACTCGACCGCATCCTGACGCGTCACGAAGCATTGCGCACGCACTTCAGCAATCCGGCCGGCGAGCCGCAACAGATCATCGCTGCGCCGGCCGGCTTTGCCTTGCAACGCGTCGACCTGAGCGGGGTGGGGGAGCAAGCGCCCGCGCAGCTGGCGCAGCAACTCGCTGCCGAGGCCGCTGCGCCGTTCGATCTGGCGCATGGCCCGCTGATCCGCGGCCGCCTGTTCATGCTCGGCGCCGAGGATCACGTGCTGGCGATCACCATGCATCACATCGTCTCCGACGGTTGGTCGATCGGCGTGCTGATCGACGAATTCGCCGCGCTGTATGCAGCCTACAGCCAGGGCGCGCCGGCCGATCTTGATCCGCTGCCGCCGTTGCCCATCCAGTACGCCGACTACGCCGTCTGGCAACGCGCATGGCTCCGCGGCGCGCCGTTGCAGCAGCAACTCGATTACTGGCGGCAGCAGCTCCACGGCGCGCCGGCCTTGCTCGAACTGCCGACCGACCGGCCGCGTCCGCCGCTGCTCAATTACGCCGGCGCCAGCGTGGCGTTCAGCCTCGGCAGGCCACTCAGCGATGCGCTCAAGCAGTTGGCCAGGCAGCACGATGTCACGCTGTTCATGACGCTGTACGCGGGCTGGGCGATCCTGCTGTCGCGCCTCGCCGGCCAACAGGATGTGGTTGTCGGCGCGCCCGTGGCGAACCGCCCGCGCAGCGAACTCGAAGGCCTGATCGGCTTCTTCGTCAACACGCTGGCGCTGCGCTGCGACCTGAGCGGCGACCCCAGCGTCGGCGCGCTGCTGCAGCAGGTCAAGGACATGACGCTGGCGGCCTACAGCCACCAGGACGCACCGTTCGAACAGATCGTCGATGCCCTGCAACCGGCGCGCAGCCTGAGCCACAGCCCGATCTTCCAGACCCTGTTCGCGCTGCAGAACACGCCGCAGAATGCCCTCCAGCTGCCCGGCCTGAGTCTGGCGCCGCAGGAACTCGAACGCACCACGGCGCAGTTCGACCTGCTGCTGGCGCTGCAGGAGCAGGGCGACGAACTCTGCGGCCACATCGAATACTCCACGGCGCTGTTCGAGCGCGCCACCATCGAACGCTGGATCGGTCATCTGATTCGCCTGCTCACGGCCATGACCCGTGACGCCGCCTGCCGCGTGCAGGCGTTGCCGTTGCTCGATGCGCCGAGTCGCCGCCAGTTGCTGGAAACCTTCAACGCCACGCAGGTCGCCTATCCGCAGAATCTGCTGGTCCATGAACTCTTCGAAGCCCAGGCCGCGCAGACGCCGGACGCCGTGGCGCTCGAATTCGAAGGCCAGCCGCTCAGTTACGCCGAGCTCAATGCGCGCGCCAACCAGCTCGCCCATCATCTGCGCGCCCACGGCGTCGGCCCCGACAGCCTGGTCGCTGTCTGCATCGAACGCAGCTTCGAGATGGTGGTCGGCCTGCTCGGCATCCTCAAGGCCGGCGGCGCGTATGTGCCCGTCGACCCGGGCTATCCGGCCGAGCGTATCGAGTACATGCTGCAGGATGCCGCACCGCGCGTGATTCTGACGCAGGTCTCGCTCAAGCCCTTGCTGGCGGCCAGCACTGCGCGGCTCATCGCGCTGGACGCCGACTGGCCGACGCTGGCCAGCCAGCCGCAGACCAATCCCGGTCGGGCGCCGCTGGACCCCGCAGGCCTGACGGGTATTCCATTGACCCCGCGTCATCTGGCCTATGTGATCTACACCTCGGGTTCGACCGGCCAGCCCAAGGGCGCCATGAACGAACATCGTGGCGTGGTGAATCGCCTGCAGTGGATGCAGGATGCGTATCGCCTGACGCCGCAGGACCGCGTGCTGCAGAAGACGCCGTTCAGCTTCGATGTCTCGGTATGGGAATTCTTCTGGCCGCTGCTGGCCGGCGCACGCCTGGTCATCGCGCGGCCGCAGGGTCATCAGGATCCGGCCTACCTGACGCAGCTCATCGACGCCGCCGGCATCACCACGCTGCATTTCGTGCCGTCGATGCTGCAGGTGTTCCTCGACAGCCTGCCGACCGCCGCCGCGGGCCAGCCGGTCGCCAGCCTGCGCCATATCGTCTGCAGCGGCGAAGAGCTGCCGCTGGCGCTGCAGGATCGCTGCCTGACGGCCTTGCCGCAGGCGCAACTGCACAATCTGTACGGCCCGACCGAAGCGGCGGTCGACGTCACCTACTGGGAGTGCCGTCTCGATGCCCGGCAGACACGCGTGCCGATCGGCAAGCCGATCGCCAATCTGCGCATGTATGTCCTCGATACGCACCTCGAACCCGTGCCGCTTGGCGTCGCCGGCGAACTGTACATCGGCGGCATCGGCGTGGCGCGCGGCTACCAGAACCGTCCCGACCTGAGCGCCGAACGCTTCATCGCCGATCCGTTCAGCAGCGATCCCGAGGCGCGCCTCTACAAGACCGGCGACGTCGGCGTCTGGCGCAGCGATGGCAATATCGACTATCTGGGGCGCAACGACCATCAGGTCAAGCTGCGCGGCCTGCGCATCGAACTCGGCGAAATCGAAACCGCCCTGCGCAACCATGCGCTGGTCAATGAGGCCGTGGTGCTGGCGCGCGAAAGCATTCCCGGCGATCCCGCCAGCAAGCGGCTGGTGGCGTATCTCACGCTGCAGGAAAACCGCAGCGCTGCACCCGACCTCGATGCGCTGCGCAGCGGTTTGCGCCAGATGCTGCCTGATTACATGGTGCCGAGCGCTTTCGTGGTGCTCGATGCGTTCCCGCTCAGCCCGAACGGCAAGCTGGAGCGCAAGGCGCTGCCGGCGCCCGAGCAGGGCGCATTTTCGGCGCACGAGTATGTCGCCCCCGAAGGCGCGCTCGAACAGGCGCTGGCGGAAATCTGGCAGACGCTGCTGAGCATCGAACGCGTCGGCCGTCATGACAGCTTTTTCGATCTCGGTGGTCATTCGCTGCTCGCCGTGCAACTTGTCACGCGCATTCGCCAGCAGCTTGGCCGCCAGCTGGCGCTGCGCGAGCTGTTCGCGCATCCGCAGTTGCACGACATGGCGCTGCAGTGCGCGCAGGCCGCCGCTGCCAGCAGCAACGCAAGCGGCGCCGAACATCCCGACGCTGCGCCGATCCCGCATGCCGACCGCAGCGGTCCGCTGCCATTGTCCTGGCCGCAGCAGCGCCTGTGGTTCATCGACCAGATGGGCGGTGATTCGAGCGCCTACCATATCAGCGGCGCTCTGCGCCTGACGGGGCGGCTCGATCCGGCTGCGCTGCAATATGCCTTCAATCGCATCGTCGAACGCCACGAAGCCTTGCGCACCACCTTCGCCCAGTTCGTCGGCGTGCCGCGTCAGCGCATTGCCGCGCCGACGCGTTTCACGCTGCCGCTCGACGATCTCTCCGGGCTCGATACTGCGCTCCGTGCGGACGCGCTGCAGCAGCAGATCGCCGCCGAAACCCGGGCGCCGTTCGATCTCAGCAGCGGTCCGCTGATCCGCGCGCGCCTGTTGCGGCTCGCCGCCGAGGCGCATGTGCTGTGCGTAACCATGCACCACATCATTTCCGACGGCTGGTCGATCGGCGTGCTGACACGCGAATTGGCCGCGCTGTACAGCGCTTTTGTCGAGCGCCGCGACGATACGCTCGCGCCGCTGCCGATCCAGTACGCCGACTACGCCGTCTGGCAGCGCGACTGGCTTGCCGGTGCAGCGCTGCAGCGCGAGGTGGATTACTGGCAACAGCAACTCGCCGGCGCGCCCGAACTGCTCGAATTGCCCACCGATTTCGCGCGCCCGCCGCAGCAGAGTTTCGCCGGCGACAGCGTGGCCTTCAGCCTCGATGCCGCGCTGGTC
This sequence comes from Pseudomonadota bacterium, assembly GCA_052034445.1. GTDB lineage: Bacteria > Pseudomonadota > Gammaproteobacteria > Burkholderiales > Rhodocyclaceae > Sterolibacterium. The sequence continues at coordinate 16,918 of JBPOIN010000256.1, forward strand.
GCCGGACTGCGCCAGCTGGCACGCCGCCACGACGTCACGCTGTTCATGGCGCTGTACGCGGCTTGGGCGATCCTGCTGGCGCGCCTGTCGGGGCAGAGCGATCTGGTGATCGGTGCGCCGGTGGCGAACCGTCAGCGCGCCGAGGTCGAGGGATTGATCGGCTTCTTCGTCAACACGTTGGCATTGCGCGTCGATCTGAGCGCCGACCCGAACTTCGCCGACCTGCTCAAACAGGTCAAGCAGATGCTGCTGTCGGCCTACAGTCATCAGGACGCGCCGTTCGAGAAGATCGTCGAAGCCCTGCAACCGACGCGCAGTCTGAGCCACAGCCCGATCTTCCAGGTCATGTTCGCACTGCAGAACACCCCACAGGAAACCCTGCAGCTACCCGGCCTGCAGCTCGACATGCAGGACGTGGCGCGCAATTCGGCACAGTTCGATCTGACCCTGATCCTGCACGACAGCGGCGCCGCCACCGCAGGCCTGCGCGGTAGTATCGAATTCGCCGCCGACCTGTTCACGCGCGCGACCATCGAACGCTGGATTGGCCACTTCCAGACCCTGCTCGGTGCGCTCGTACGCCAGTCCGACTGCAAGGTCAGCGCCTTGCCGCTGCTGACGGCCGCGCAACAGCAGCAGCTGCTGGTCGAATTCAATCCCGCCCCGGTGCGCTTTGCTCCGCAGCAACTGATTCACGAACGCTTCGCCGGCCAGGTTGCGCGCACACCGCACGCCATTGCACTGTCCCTTGACGGCGAACAACTGAGCTACGAAGAACTCAATCGCCGCGCCAACCGGCTCGCGCATCTGTTGCGCAACGAATTCGGCATCGGCCCGGACCGGCTGGTGGCGATCTGCGTCGAGCGCGGTTTCGAGATGATCGTCGGCCTGCTCGGCATCCTCAAGGCCGGCGGCGCGTATGTGCCGATCGATCCGTCCTATCCGGCCGAGCGCATCGCCTACATGCTCGAAGACGCCGCGCCGCGCGTGGTGCTCACGCAGCAGCACCTGCGCGCCGTGCTGCCCGCCGCGAGCCTCAACGAACATACCCGGGTCATCGCGCTGGATGATGCACAGGATGCCCATGCGGCCCTGCTGGGCAGTCAGCCCGCCAGCAATCCGCCGTGTCCCGGCACCACGGCGCAGCATCTGGCCTACATCATCTATACCTCTGGATCGACCGGCAAGCCCAAGGGCGTGATGATCGAACACCAGCAGGTCATGCGCCTGTTCGCGGCTACCGAAGACTGGTTCCATTTCGACGCGCGCGATGTGTGGACGCTGTTCCATTCCTTCGCCTTCGACTTCTCGGTCTGGGAAATCTGGGGCGCGCTGTTGCACGGCGGCCGGCTGGTCATCGTGCCGTATCTCACGACACGGGCGCCCGAGGACTTCTACCGCCTGCTGTGCAGCGAACGCGTCACGGTGCTCAACCAGACGCCAACCGCCTTCCGTCAGCTCACCGCGGCCCAGGCCGGTCTGCTCGATCATCCCGATGCCGCCCGGACGCTCGCGGCGCAATCCCTGCGCTGCGTGATCTTTGGCGGCGAGGCGCTCGAACTGCATGCGTTGCGTCCCTGGGTGGCGCGCAACGGCGCCGAGCAGCCGCAGCTCATCAATATGTACGGCATCACCGAAACCACCGTGCATGTCACCTACCGGCCGCTGACGCGCGGCGAAATCGAGGGCAACGCCGGCGGTGCGCGGCGCAGCCTGATCGGTGCGCCGATTCCCGATCTGCGCCTGTATCTGCTCGATGACCGGCAGCAGCCGGTGCCGCTCGGCGTGGCGGGCGAAATTCATGTCGGCGGCGCCGGCGTGGCGCGCGGCTATCTGAATCGCCCCGAACTCACGGCCGAACGTTTCATTGTCGATCCGTTCAGCAAGCAGCCCGGGGCGCGGCTGTATCGCAGCGGCGACCTGGCGCGGCGCGGCGCCGACGGCGAGCTCGAATACATCGGTCGCAACGACCATCAGGTCAAGATCCGCGGCTTCCGCATCGAACTCGGCGAAATCGAAGCTCGCCTGAGTCAGCATGCCGGCGTGCGCGAAGCCGTGGTGATCGCGCGCGAGGACGTGGCCGGCGACAAGCGCCTGGTGGCGTATCTGACGCTGCGCGCAGCGCAAGCGGCCGCCGATGCCACGGCGCATGCCGCGCTGGCGAGCCAGCTCGGCGCACTGCTCAAGGAAAGCCTGCCCGACTACATGGTGCCGAGCGCCTTCGTGGTGCTCGACGCACTGCCGTTGACCGCCAACGGCAAGCTCAACACGCGCGTGCTGCCGGCGCCCGAATCCGGCGCCCTGGCGCAGCACGAATACATCGCCCCGCAGGGCGCAGTCGAGGAAATCCTGGCGCGCATCTGGCGCGAGGTACTGCATCTACCGGATGACATGCGCATCGGTCGCTGCGACGACTTCTTCGAACTCGGCGGCCATTCGCTGCTCATCGTGCAGATGCTCGAACGTCTGCGCGAAGCCGGTCTGCATGCCGAGGTGCGCAGCGTCTTCAGCGAGTCGACACTCTCCGGCCTGGCCGCGACACTGCGCAGCAGCGAGGAAGCGGCGGCCATCGAGCCGGCCTTCGTCGCGCCGCCGAACCTGATTCCGCCGGGTTGCACGGCGATCACGCCGGACATGCTCACGCTGGTGAAGCTCGATCAGGCCGGGATCGACCGCATCGTCGCCATGGTGCCGGGCGGCGCCGAGAACGTGCAGGACATCTATCCGCTGGCGCCGCTACAGGAAGGCATCCTGTTCCATCACATGCTCAGCGAGCAGGGCGACGCCTACATCCTGCCGATGCTGCTCACGCTCGATTCGCGCGCCCGGCTCGACGCGTTCCTGGTCGCCATGCAGCAGGTGCTGGATCGCAACGACATCCTGCGCAGCGCCATGATCTGGCGCGACCTGCAGCCGCCGCTGCAGGTCGTGCAGCGCAACGTGCGGCTGCCAGTCGAAGAATTCGAACTCGATCCCGCGCGCCCGACGCTCGACCAGCTCAACGAGCGCATCGCGCCGCAGAAGCTGTGGATGGATCTGCAGCAGGCGCCGCTGGCGCGCGTGCAGATCGCCGCCGATCCGCACAGCGAACAGTGGACCATGATCCTGCAACTGCATCACATCATCAGCGATCACGTTTCGCTCGAAATCGTCATCGGCGAAGTCATGGCCTGTCTCACGGGGCAGGCCGCCAGCTTGCCGGCGCCCGTGCCGTATCGCGGTTTCGTCGCCCAGGCGCTGGCGCGGCTCGAACGCAATGATGCCGAAGCCTTCTTCCGCGCGCGCCTCGCCGACATCGACGCGCCGACCGCGCCATTCGACCTGCTCAACGTGCGTGGCGACGGCAGCCAGATTCTCGAAGCGCGCAGCAGTCTCGATGCCGGGCTCGCCCGGCGTGTGCGGCGCGTGGCGCGCCAGTTGGGCGTCAGCGTTGCGGCGCTGTTCCATGTCGGTTGGGCGCTGGTGGTGGCGCGCTGCAGCGGCCGCAATGACGTGGTGTTCGGCAGCGTGCTGTCGGGCCGCCTGCAGAACACTGCCGGTGCCGACCGCGTGCTGGGCATGTTCATCAACACGCTGCCGCTGCGTCTGAACCTCGACGGTGTCGGCGTGGTTGAACTGGTGCTCCGCACGCAGCGCGAACTGGTCGATCTGCTCAAGCACGAGCAGGCCTCGCTGGCCCTGGCGCAGCGCTGCAGCGCCGTGCCGGGCGCGCTGCCGCTGTTCAGCGCGGTGCTGAATTTCCGTCACAGCAGCGGCGCCGAACCGCTGCTCGGCGCCGGCATGCACATTCTCGCCAGCCGCGAGCGCACCAACTACCCATTCACGCTGTCGGTCGACGATCTGGGCAGCGATTTCCTGCTCACGGCGCAGACCGAGCGCCAGATCGAGCCACAGCGCGTTGTCGATCTGGTCGCCGCCGCCATGCAGGCGCTGATCGCTGCGCTCGAACCCGGCGCTGACTATGCCGTGGAGCGCAGCGCGCTGACGCTCGACCTGCTGCCGGACGCCGAGCGCCGCCAACTGGAAGCCTTCAATGCCCAGCGTGCGGCGCCGGAGCTGGCCGAAATTTCCGCCAGCGCCACGATCCACGCGCTGTTCGAAGCCCAGGCAGCGCGCACGCCCGATGCCGAGGCGGTGTGTTACGCCGAGCAGACGCTGAGCTTTGCCGAACTCAACCGGCGCGCCAACCAGCTCGCCCACGAGCTGCGCGCGTTGGGTGTCGGCGCCGATCAGCTGGTGGCCCTGTGCTGCGAGCGCAGCGTCGACATGCTGGTCGGCGTGTTCGGCATCCTCAAGGCCGGCGGCGCTTATCTGCCCATCGACCCGGCCTATCCGGCCGAGCGCATCGCCTATCTGCTCGAAGACGCCGCGCCGCTTGTGCTGATCACCCAGCAGCACCTCAAGCCGTCGCTGCCGGCGCTGCCCGCCACGCTGGCGCAGGTGCTGACACTCGATGGCGACTGGGCGCGCATCGCCCGGCAGGGCGAGCACAACCCCGCCCCGGCGCGCGGCTTCACGGCGCGCAATCTGGCCTATGCGATCTACACCTCGGGGTCGACCGGCAAGCCCAAGGGGGTGCTGGTCGAGCACGCAAATGCACTGAATCTGTGGCGTGGGCTGGAGCAGGGCGTGTATCGCCATCATCCGCAGTGCCGGCGCGCCAGCCTGAATGCCGGGCTGGTGTTCGATGCCTCGGTGCAGCAGATCCTGCAACTGCTTTCGGGCCGCACGCTGGTCGTCGTGCCGCACGAGGTGCGCTTCGAGGCCGCCGCGCTGCTCGCTTATCTGGCCGCCCAGCGCGTCGATGCGCTCGACTGCACGCCGTCGCAATTGGCCGCCATGCTGGCCGCCGGCTTGCTCGCCGCAGGGCGCCATCAACCGGCCGCCATGCTGGTTGGCGGCGAGGCCATCGACGCCGGCATGTGGCGCGTGCTGGCGCAGAACCGCACGATTGGTTTCTACAACGTGTATGGGCCGACCGAATGCACGGTGGATACGACCATCGGCGACATCAATCCGGGCATCCACAGCGGCAGCGCCGAGACGCTGGCGGAGGATCTGCTGCCGCACATCGGCCAGCCGATCGACCAGGCGCGCATCTACATCCTCGACGCCCAGTGCCAGCCCGTGCCGCTTGGCGTGGCCGGCGAAATTTACATCGGCGGCGCCGGTGTGGCGCGCGGTTATTTGAACCGCGCCGAACTCACGGCCGAGCGCTTCATCGCCGATCCGTTCGGCAACACCCCGGGCGCGCGCCTGTACCGGACCGGCGACCTCGCCCGCTGGCAGGCGAATGGCCGCATCGAATATCTCGGCCGCAACGACCATCAGGTCAAGGTGCGCGGTTTCCGCATCGAGTTGGGCGAAATCGAGGCGCAGCTGAGCTGCCAGCCGGACATCCGCGAAGCCGCCGTGCTGGCGCGCGAGGACGTGCCGGGCGAGAAGCGCCTGGTCGCCTACATCACCCTGCGCGACGGCGCGGCGGCCGATATCGAGTCCCTGCGCACGGCCTTGCGCGCCGTGTTGCCCGACTACATGCTGCCGGGCGTGTTCGTGACGCTGGATCGCATGCCGCTGACGCACAATGGCAAGCTCGACCGCAAGGCGCTGCCGGCGCCCGAGGTCGATGCCTTCCAGACGCGCGCCTATGTCGCGCCGCAGGGCGCAAGCGAAATCGCGTTGGCCGGCATCTGGCAGGAAATCCTGCAGCCCGTGCATGGCGCCGGCGCGGCCTTGCAGATCGGCCGCAACGACGACTTCTTCGAGCTCGGCGGCCACTCGCTGCTGGCCGTGCAGGTCGTCGCCCGGATCCGCCAGCAGCTCGGCCGCGAATTGCCGTTGCGCGAGCTGTTCGAACACCCCGTGCTGCACGATCTCGCCGCCTGCCTCGATCAGACCGGGCCGCTCGCCGCGCAGCAACTGCAGCCGATCCAGCCGGCCGACCGCAGCCAGCCATTGCCGCTCTCCTGGGCGCAGCAGCGTCTGTGGTTCATCGACCAGCTCGAACGCTCGAACACCGGCGCGGGCAGCGCCTACCATATCCCGGGGGCATTGCGCCTGCGCGGCCGGCTCGATCAGGCAGCGCTGCAAGCCGCGCTCGACCGCATCGTGGCGCGCCACGAGGTATTGCGCACCACCTTCGTCACGCAGGGCGCCGCACCCGTGCAGATCAGCGCCGCCGAACTGCATATTCCGCTCGAATGCGTCGATCTCTCCAGCCTGGGCCTTGAGGCGCGCGAGCGCGAACTGCAGCGTCAGATCGCCGCCGAAGTACAGGCGCCGTTCGAGCTGGCGCGCGGGCCGCTGATTCGTGTGCGTCTGCTGCGGCTTGATGCCGAGGACCATGTGCTGTGCCTGACCATGCATCACATCGTTTCCGACGGCTGGTCGATCGGCGTGCTGATCGACGAATTCGCCGCGCTGTATGCGACCTACAGTCAGGGCGCAGCACTTGATCACGATCCGCTGCCGGCGCTGCCGCTCCAGTACGCCGACTATGCCGTCTGGCAGCGCGCCTGGCTCAGCGGCGCGACCCTGCAACAGCAGCTCGGCTACTGGAAGCAGCAGCTCGGCGGCGCGCCCGAACTGCTCGAACTGCCCACCGACCGGCCGCGTCCGCCGCTCATGACTTACGCCGGCGCCAGCGTGGCCTTCAGCCTTGGCAAGCCCCTCACCGCCGCGCTCAGACAGTTCGGCAAGCAGCACGACGCCACGCTATTCATGACGCTGTACACGGGCTGGGCGATCCTGCTGGCGCGCCTGAGCGGTCAGGACGACGTGGTGATCGGCGCGCCCGTGGCGAACCGCCCACGCACCGAACTCGAAGGGCTGATCGGTTTCTTCGTCAACACATTGGCGCTGCGCTGCGACCTGAGCAACGACCCGGCCGTCGCAGAACTCCTGCAGCAGGTCAAAGACATGACACTGGCTGCCTACAGCCATCAGGACGCGCCCTTCGAGCAGGTTGTCGACGCGCTGCAACCGGCGCGCAGCCTGAGTCACAGCCCGATCTTCCAGACCATGTTCGCGCTGCAGAACACGCCGCAGAACGCGCTGCAGCTGCCGGGCCTGAGCCTGGCGCCGCAGGAGCTGCCGCACAGCACGGCGCACTTCGACCTCACGCTGACGCTACAGGAGGCCGATGGCGACATCATCGGCAACCTCGAATATGCCAGCGACCTGTTCGAGCGCGCCACCATCGAGCGCTGGATCGGCTATCTGCAAACCCTGCTGAGCGCCATGCCGCAGCAGACCAGCGGGAAGGTGCACGCCCTGCCGCTGATGCCGGCCACCGAGCTGCAGCAGGTACTGGCCGGCTTCAACGCCACGCAGGCCGACTTCCCGCACGACATGCTGGTGCATGGCCTGTTCGAGCAGCAGGCCGCGCAGCGCCCGGAGTCGCTGGCCGTGGCCTTTGAAGGTCAGCAACTCAGCTATGCCCAGCTCAACGCGCGCGCCAACCAGCTCGCGCATCGGCTGCGCCAGCTTGGCGTCGGCCCCGACCGCATCGTCGCCGTCTGCATCGAGCGCAGCATCGAGATGGTGGTCGCCGTGCTCGGCATCCTCAAGGCCGGCGGCGCGTATGTGCCCGTCGACCCGGCCTATCCGGCCGAGCGCATCGCCTACATGCTGACCGATGCCGCGCCCGACGTGATCCTCACGCAGCAGCATCTGCAAGACGCGCTGCCGGCGCTGGCGGCCAGCACTGCGCAGCGCATCGCGCTGGATGCCGACTGGCCGCAGATCGCCCAACTGCCGGGCGACAACCTTAACGCCCAGAACATCGGAGTCAACGCACGCCATCTGGCCTACGTGATCTACACCTCCGGTTCCACCGGCCAGCCCAAGGGCGTGATGCTCGAACATCGCGGCCTGTGCAACCTCGCGCTGACCCAGATCGAGCGCCTCGGCCTGCACGCCGACAGCCGCATCCTGCAATTCGCCTCATTCAGCTTCGATGCCTGCACCTGGGATTTCGCCCAGGCCTGGGCCAGCGGCGCCAGCCTGCACCTCGCGCCGCGTGAACGCCTGATGCCCGGCGCGCCGCTGGTCGAGGTCATGCAACAGCAACGCATCAGCCATGTGCTGCTGCCGCCCGTGGCGCTCGCTGCGCTGCCGGCCGAGGCGCGCTTCGACAGCCTCGAAACCCTGTTGGCTGGCGGCGAAGCCTGTAGCCGCGCCCTGGTCCAGCACTGGGCGCCGGGCCGGCGCTTCATCAACTGCTACGGCCCGACCGAAGCCACGGTGTGCGTCAGCATGTACGACTGCCGCGTCGACGACGCCGGCGCGCCGCCCATCGGCCGGCCGCTTGCCAACACGCAGATCTACATCCTCGACGAACACCTGCAGCCCGTGCCGCCCGGCGTGAGCGGCGAGATCCATGTCGGCGGCATCGGCGTGGCGCGCGGCTATCTCAACCGCCCGGAACTCACGGCCGAACGCTTCATCGCCGATCCATTCAGCAGCGACCCGCAAGCCCGGCTCTACAAGACCGGCGACCTGGGCCGCTGGCGCAGCGACGGCGCCATCGAATATCTGGGACGCAACGACCATCAGGTCAAGATCCGCGGCTTCCGCATCGAGCTTGGCGAAATCGAAGCCCAGCTCGCGCGCCTGGACGGCGTGCGCGAAGCCGTGGTGCTGGCGCGCAGCGACGCGCAGGGCGAGAAGCGCCTGGTGGCATATCTGACCGCAGCCGGCGAAGGCGTACTGAGCGCCGACACACTGCGCGCGCAACTCAAGGGCGTGCTGCTCGACTACATGATCCCGTCGGCCTTCGTGGTGCTCGACGCGATGCCGCTGACGCCCAACGGCAAGCTCGACCGCAAGGCGCTGCCGGCGCCCGAATTCGCCGATCTGCGCCAGCCCTACGTCGCCCCGCAAGGCGAAATCGAAACCGTACTGGCGCAGATCTGGCAGGACGTGCTGCACCTCGAACCGAGTCCCGGGCACGAACAGGGCATCGGCCGCCACGACGACTTCTTCGCCCTCGGCGGCCACTCGCTGAGCGCCACGCAGATCCTGCTGCGCATCAACGAAACCTTCGGCCTCAACATCCCGCTGGTGAACCTGTTCCAGGCCACCACCATCGCCACCCTCGCCGAAGTCGTCGTCCACGCCCAGCTCGCCCAATACGACAGCGCCGACGTCGAAAGCGCCCTGGCCGAGCTTGATAATCTCTCGGAAGAAGAGCTCAGGAAGTTGCTGGAAGAGGATTAGGGGTGAGGGGGCGGTCCTTTTATCCAGCAATGCTTTTCGGATAATTATTTTGCAAATTTTCGGCCCGGACGCCTTGTGAATAGGGCGTCTGCTGGCCGGAAAATTAACGGCTGAAGAAAATCCCTACCAACATCCGCGCGCAGAGAGGGCTGGCGGCGATCGGATGCTGGAGTTGGTATGTATAATGGATTGTGTTGCGGGAAGTGGATGTTGTGGCTGCGGTTAGGGCACCTTAATCACCCCTCCCAGACAAGCGCCTAGAAACCCGGGTTCATCGCTCAAGGCATTGAAGGTATTTGGTATTTTGCGCTAGGGGCATATGCTTTGGTGCTTGCCCCTGATACGATCCCGGATTTGATCGAGCGGCTTAGGCGTGGCAGGCGTGTCTGAAGGTGTAATTCGCATCGGCCATATCGATATTTGCATTGAATTTATTATGAATATTCAAATTTCAGCTGCCGTATACACACCGAGCCAGCTGCGTCTACACCGATTTATGCGTTCACTTAAACGTTGGGCCTCACCAATGTCCGCGTTACCTCGAACACTCGCACCGGCCCATCCTGCTCGTACTGGGCCGCGTAGTGAATGGCTTCGCGCAGCGCGGTATCTCGCGGGCCGCTGGCACTG
>JBPOIN010000217.1:0-3283 GCA_052034445.1 Pseudomonadota bacterium
GGCGATTAGGAAAATTCATGCAGTCTTTTGGACTTAATGGTCCAGATCATATATCAGCTACCCGACGAGGTTTAGCATGGGATCAAGGCTCTGAATCCTACAATTTAGAGACGAACTATATTGGAGAAAATTTCAATCACTCGCTCACGCTCATTTCCAATTCTCCTGAAGAAAAATCCGTAAAAAAAGATCAGGGCATTTCTATAAATTCGAGCTATTTGTGGCGAGAGAAGTCTCGACTGGGAATTAGCGCGTATCAAGGGCGACAAAGTAATTTTGAACGAGTCGTATTTGGTCCCTACGTGACGATTAGCCTCACAGAAAAACTCTATCTGAATTCTGAAGTTTTTTTTCAAGACAAAACGGTTAAAGCCACATCAGTTCACGAGAAGGGTTATGCGACCTTCTCAAGACTTGGGTATGAAGCGATCAAGGGCCTCACGCCGTTTGTTCAGTTTGATCGCTCCAATCTTGACGACTCAGATCGCAATTCGCAATTTGATTCTTATGGACTCGGGGTTCAGTGGCTCCCGTATTCGCATTTTGATTTGATGTTTTTTGCGGGAAAAGAAAAGTCTTATTCGCAAGATGCGACTGACTTTGCTTGGCTCATGCTTAATATTTACTTGTAGAGGTGTTTTATGACGAATCAACATTCTGGCTGCTCAACGCATAATCATGATGGGCATCATCATACCGGTCACTCATCACATGCTTCCGAGCAAATTGATCCCGTTTGCGGAATGAAAGTAAATCCCGCCACCGTCAAAGGCGGATCATCCACTTATAATAGAAAAGAATACTTTTTTTGTAATTCCAAATGCAAAACTAAATTTGACGCAAGCCCAGAATCGTATCTTGATCCTGAACTTAAGAATAAAGCTCAACCACAAAACGTCGAATACACCTGCCCTATGCATCCAGAAGTTCGACAGATTGGTCCCGGTAGCTGTCCGATTTGTGGGATGGCACTAGAGCCCTTGATGGTTTCCCTCGATCATGAGGAAGATAAGACTGAGTACTTCGATATGCGAAGACGCTTTTGGATTTCAACTGCGTTAAGCCTTCCGCTTCTTTTTATCACCATGGGCGGACGCCATTTAATTGAGTCTGCAAGCATTCACGCAGCTCTTAGTTATGTCGAACTTCTTTTGGCAACTCCAGTCGTTCTCTGGGGAGGTTGGCCTTTTTTTGAGAGATTTTGGCAATCTCTCAAAAATAAAAGTCCTAATATGTTTACCTTGATTGGACTCGGTGTTGGGGTCGCCTACGGATTTAGTATCGTTGCTATTTTATTTCCGCAACTTTTTCCAGATTCGTTTAAAGATCCCATGACAGGCCTTGTGGGACTTTATTTTGAACCTGCGGCAGTGATTGTGACTCTGGTCCTTCTTGGCCAAGTTTTAGAACTTAAAGCACGAAGCCAAACTGGGGCTGCGATCAAAGCGCTTTTAGGTCTTGCGCCCAAAACGGCTCGAAGAATTAAAAGCGATGGCTCTGACGAAGAAATTGAAATTGATGTAATTTCGATTGGCGACACACTTCGAGTTCGCCCTGGAGAGAAAATTCCCGTTGATGGCGTTGTCGTATCCGGAACAAGTGCTGTTGATGAATCAATGGTAACCGGTGAGTCTATCCCTTCCGAGAAGGTGCCTGAATCAAAAGTAGTTGCAGCAACAATCAATGGAACTGGAGCCCTTGTTATCCGAGCTCAAAAAGTCGGAAAAGATACTTTGCTTTCTCAAATTATTCAGATGGTTGCTGATGCGCAGAGATCACGCGCGCCCATTCAAAAGTTGGCCGATCAGGTTTCAGGTTACTTTGTCCCTGCTGTCGTTTTGATTGCTATCTTGACTTCAATTACCTGGGGAATCTGGGGACCAGAGCCAAGACTTGCTTATGCAATTGTGAATGCTGTAGCAGTTCTCATTATTGCTTGTCCTTGTGCGCTTGGTCTTGCGACACCTATGTCAATTATGGTCGCAACGGGACGCGCTGCCAAGATGGGAGTTCTTTTCAAGGATGCTGAAGCTATTGAGTTATTGAGAAAAGTCCAAGTCCTTATTGTGGATAAGACAGGAACTTTAACAGAAGGTAAGCCAAAGCTTGTTACGGTAAAAACTCTTTCGGGTGTGACGGAAGAAGCTCTTCTCCAACTCACGGCAAGCCTTGAGCGTGAAAGTGAACATCCTTTAGCGGCTGCCATCGTCAAAGGAGCTGAGGCTCGTAGCATCGCACTTCAGGCAACTTCAGACTTTCAGTCAATCACTGGAAAGGGCGCTCATGCGACTGTATCGGGACGCAAAGTAGCAGTTGGAAATCGCGCTTTAATGGAAAGTATCGGGATTGACTCAAAAGACAGCGAGAGCTTGGCCGACCAACTTCGAGATGAGGGCCAAACTGTTATGTTTGTGGCGATTGATGGAAAGCTTGCAGGCTTAATTGGAGTTGCAGATCCCATTAAAGAAACGACTCCGGAAGCAATTCATACTCTTCAAAAATTGGGTCTTAAGGTTGTCATGGTTACAGGTGACAACAAGCGAACTGCCAATGCGGTTGCCAAAAGAGTTCACGTTGATGAAGTGATCGCAGATGTTTTGCCGCATCAGAAAGTTGAGATCGTTAAAAAGTTTCAAACCGAAGGTAAGATCGTTGCAATGGCAGGAGACGGCATCAACGACGCTCCAGCGCTTGCGCAAGCGCAAGTTGGCATCGCGATGGGAACGGGAACTGATGTCGCGATGAAAAGCGCCGGAGTCACTCTTGTCAAAGGTGATCTTAGAGGTGTTGTGCGTGCGCGCGAGTTAAGTGAATCAACCATTGCCAACATTAAGCAGAATTTGTTCTTTGCATTTGTGTACAATGCTTTAGGTGTTCCGCTCGCGGCGGGCGTTCTGTATCCGATTTTTGGCTGGTTATTGAGCCCTATGATCGCGGCTCTTGCTATGAGCTTAAGTTCAGTTTCTGTCATCGGAAATGCACTTCGATTAAAGAGTGTTAAGTAAAACTCCATAGGTGTGAAAATACGGTCACATCTTTTTCATTGGCTTCGGATTTGCTCTTTCTTTTGTTGGGTTAGAATAACTAAGCTTATTAGGGGAACTATTCCCGAAAAGAGAAAACCAGGAGGAAATTATGGACCTACAGTCAGTACTGGGAGCCACCAATCAGGCATTCAAAAGTGTAGTCAAAGAATTGTCTGATGAAATGCAAGTTTGCATTCAAAACTGCATGTCGTGTCATCAGGTTTGTGTCATTACACTTTCACACTGCATCGAAAAAG
>JBPOIN010000182.1:0-7812 GCA_052034445.1 Pseudomonadota bacterium
AAATCCGACAGCATCGCCAGCGCCTGCGACTCCTCGTCGAGAAACAGGTCGGTGACCGAGGACGAGGCCAGCACGCGATACTCACGCGCATCGAACTGACGCGCCTCGCGCAATAATTCTCGCAAGATCTCGTAACAGATCGTGCGCGCCGTCTTGACCTCGCCGCGCCCACCGCAGGTCGGACAGGATTCGCACAGCACATGGGCGAGGGATTCACGCGTGCGCTTGCGCGTCATTTCGACCAGCCCCAGGGCCGTGAAGCCATTCACCGTGATGCGCGTACGATCCAGCGCCAGCGCCTTGTTGAGTTCGGCCAACACGGCTGCCTTGTGCTGGGCATTGTCCATGTCGATAAAGTCAGCGATGATGATGCCGCCCAGATTGCGCAACCGCAATTGCCGCGCCATGATCTGAGCGGCCTCAAGGTTGGTTTTGAAGATGGTGTCGTCAAAGTTCCTCAGACCGACAAAGCCACCCGTGTTAACGTCGATGGTGGTCATCGCCTCGGTTTGATCGAAAATCAGATAGCCGCCGCTCTTAAGGTCGACACGACGCGCCAGCGCTTTCTGGATTTCGTCCTCGACGCCATGCTGATCAAACATAGGCCGCTCGCCCGTGTAGTGCTCCAGCAAGCCGGCGACCTGCGGCATGTATTCATGGGCAAACGCCGACATCTTCTGGAAGTTCTCGCGCGAATCGATCATCACGCGCACGGTGTCGGGCGTCACGAGATCGCGCAACACGCGCTGTTCGAGACCCAGGTCGCGATGCAGCAGCGACGGGGCGCGCGCCACCTTGGCGCGATTGCAGATTTCGGCCCACAGCCGACGCAGATAGGCGATATCGTTGGCCAGCTCGGCATCGCTGGCGCTGCTGGCCATGGTGCGCGCGATGAAACCGCCGGTTTCCTCGGCCGGCACCAGCCCCTGGATGCGCGCGCGCAACTGCTCGCGCTCGGCCTCGCCCTCGATGCGCTGCGAAATCCCGACATGATGATCCTGCGCCAGATACACCAGCAGACGTCCGGCAATCGACATCTGGGTGGTCAGACGCGCACCCTTGGTGCCGATCGGGTCCTTGAGCACCTGGACCATGATGTTCTGCCCTTCGTGGAGCAGCTTCTCTATCGGCCTGGGCGGCTCGTCGCTATTGCGGTTGGTCCAGATATCGGCGACATGCAGGAAGGCCGTACGCTCGCGGCCGATATCCACGAACGCCGACTGCATGCCCGGCAAAACCCGCACGACCCGGCCATAGAACACATTGCCAACGATGCCGCAGCTGGCGCTGCGCTCGATGTGCAGTTCCTGCACGACGCCCTGCTGCATCAACGCGACACGCGTCTCCTGCGGCGTGAAATTGATCAGGAATTCTTCGCTCATGGGATAGTAGGGACTGAGGACTGGGGGCTGAGGCTAGCACGGATTTTACTCCTCAGCCCTCAGTCCTCAACGCTTAGATTGGATAACCTGCACGCCGCAGCAGCAACGCCGTCTCGCACAACGGCAGCCCCATGATGCCGCTGTGCGAACCCTCGATGCCGGCGACAAACATCGCCGCATGCCCCTGTATCGCATACGCGCCAGCCTTGTCGAGCGGTTCACCGGTGCGGGCATAGCGATGAATTTCCTCCGGCTGCAAGGTGCGAAAAGTCACGGTGCTGATACTCAGCGCCTGCTCGATCTGCGCATCGCTGCCCAATCCGCCTTGTACAAGAGCCACTGCGGTCAGCACTCGATGGCTGCGCCCGGAAAGGCGGGCCAGGATGGCCTCGGCATCGGCTTCGTCGCGTGGCTTGCCGATGATCTCGCCATCCAGATCGAGTGTCGTATCGGCGGCCAGCACCGGACGCGGTAACAAGTGTCGCGCAACCACCTGTTTGGCGCCATGCTGCGCCTTGATCAGGGCAACCCGCGCCACATAATCCTGCGGCCTCTCGCCGGCCAGAATGGCTTCGCTGACCTCGACATCGGCGCGCTGCCCGGAACGGAACAGCAGCAACTCGAAACGTACACCAATCTGATGCAGCAGCTCGCGCCGACGCGGACTGCTTGATGCAAGATAGATGCGTTGTTCGATCTGTGTCATGTACAACCTCATTCACGGTGATAAGGATGGCCCTTGAGCAGGCTGCTGGCACGATACAACGCTTCGGCCAGCAACACGCGCACCAACGCATGCGGCAAGGTCAGGCTCGACAAGCGCAGGGTTTCGGCGGCTTCCTGCTTGAAGCCGGGATCGAGACCGTCCGGTCCGCCGATGCAGATCACCACGTCATCGCCACCGGCCAGCCACTTTTCCAGACGCTGGGCGAGATCCTGCGTCGTTAGATCGGCGCCATGTTCATCGAGTACCACGCGCCGACAGCGCCCCGGTAAAGCCGCGCGCAAGCGCGTCGCTTCGGCTACCATCATGGCAGACGGCGTCTTGCCGGTAGTCCGTGGCTCGGCCTTGACCTCCAGCAGTTCCATGGGCATTTCGCGCGGCATGCGCCGGGCAAATTCCTGATAGCCCTCACTGACCCAGCCGGGCATGCGCGTACCGACGGCAAGGATGGTGATCTTCATGCGCGACCGTCAAGCAATCCTGAGCGGCGCACGCGGATGGCCCTCATGCAGTAGCCGGGCGCCGACTCAGGTCGCCTCACGTTCGGCATCAGCAGCGGCATCACTGGTCTTTTTCGCGCGCTTGGGCTTGGCCTGCCAGAGTTCTTCAAGATTGTAATGATTGCGCACGGCGGGCTGCATGACATGCACAACGATAC
Source organism: Pseudomonadota bacterium (assembly GCA_052034445.1). Classification (GTDB taxonomy): domain Bacteria; phylum Pseudomonadota; class Gammaproteobacteria; order Burkholderiales; family Rhodocyclaceae; genus Sterolibacterium. The sequence continues at coordinate 2,765 of JBPOIN010000182.1, forward strand.
TGCCGAGATCGACCAGCACCCACTCGCCGACATCCTCGCCTTCCATGCCCAGCACATCGCCACCGGCTTCCTTGACCTTGTCGTGCACATTCTGCGCCAGCGATTTGACCTGCCGTGTCGAATCGGCGCTGGCAATCACGATGCGTTCGAACATCGAGGTCAGCTTGGTCGTGTTGATCACTTCGATGTCGCGACCCTTGATGTCTTCGAGGGCGTCGACAACGATTTTCTGCAGTTTACGAATGTCCATTAGGCGTGCTTTGCGAGGAGTAGAGCTGGTGGGCGCGAATATAGTCGAGAACCGGATCGGGGAGCAAATAACGCACACTGCCGCCGGTGGCCAATGTAGCGCGCAATTGGGTCGCCGAAATGTCCAGTGGAGTCAACGCAAACGGCAGAATGCGCCCGGCAGGAGCCGCCTGCAACTCAGGCGCACTCTGCGCGATACGCTGCGTAAATTCTGCAGCCAGCACTGGCCGCATATGTTCCACGTCAAGCGTGGCGCCGGGCCGCGTCGCCACGCCGAGATGCGCCAGGGCAAACAGCTCCTGCCAGCAATACCAGGTGTCGAGCGCCAGAAATGCATCGGCGCCGAGCAACAATACCAGCGGTTGCTGGCCATACTCGGCACGCAAGCGCCGCAGGGTTGGCACTGTGTAGCTGGGTTGCGCATGCGCCAGCGCGCTGTCCACCTCGGTCGCATCGACCCTGAAACCGGGATTGCCGGCCGTCGCCAGGCGCACCATTTGCAACCGGTGTTGCGCCGCCGCACGGGGAGCCCGGCGATGCGCAGGCTGCCCGGCCGGAATCCACAGCACCTTGCTCAATCCCAGCGCCAGTCGCGCCTCTTCGGCCAGTCGCAGATGGCCATGATGCACGGGATCGAAGGTGCCGCCGAGAATTCCGAGCGGAGCGCAATCAGGCATGGTCTGCATCGGAGTCAGCCGCCGGCAACTGGAACACGTCGCGATAACTCAGGTAAGTACACGTCATCGCTACGGGGGCCAGCACCAGCAACAGCAATACGCGTAATGCAGCCGCGGCGATTTCGAGCAGGGATGCGGAGACCATGCTGCACAGCACCAGCACCAGCCCTGGCAGGAACACGCCGACCCAGAGCAGTGACAAGCCATACACCAGGAATGCGCGCCAGTTGCGCCAGATCGCGACAAGGCTGAAAAATACCGATTTCAGCGCGGGAATCCCATCCCATGCGGTCAGCAACGGCGCGAACCAGAAGGTCAGCATCACGGGCAGAGCAATCGACAGCAAACGCACGACATACCAGACGAGTTCTTCCGCTTGGGTTTCTGTGATCGTCGCGCCTTCCTTGAGTTCCCCGATAGCCTGCAGGTTGCCGCCGGGCAACCATTGATCCGCCAGCACCACCAGCAGCGTTCCCAGCAGATGCAAACCGCCCAGACGCAACAGGGAAACACGCTGGGAGCGCAAGCCATGTCCCAGGGCAGTTAGCGGTGCCGGGCGCAGATTCTCGTCAATCGTGCGACAACCGTTGGCAACCAGAACCGTCAGGAACGGCAACAAGAATGGCAGCAGAACCTGACCGATCGGCTGGATCAGGCTCACGGTAAACGAGAGCAGCAGATAAACGAAAGTCAGCATGGTCAGCAACGGCGGGTTGCTACGGTACAGGCGAAACCCGGCCATAAGCCAGAAAGCGCCGCGCGCGGCTGGAAGAATACGGGTCTGCATGGCTTGTCAGAGGCTGGGAATAGACGTTGTGGGAGGTGAAACCACCGGCGGCGCCGATTCGATCCAGCTGAAGATATCGACATACGCAGCATACAAAGCGCCAATCAGGACGGGAATCACAACCAGCAGGGCAAGACCAAAGGTCAACGGCACGAGCATCAACAACATCAGACTCAACAGGCCGAGGACCAGAAACGGCCACTGGTTCTTCCAGCTGCCGCGAAAACTTGTCGTAACCGCCGACACGGCGTCCATGCTGTCGAAGATCGCCAGCGCCGGTGCAAAGCTCAGGGCCATCGCCAGCGGAATCAGCAGCAGCACGCCGAGCAGCATGGCCAGCAGCATGCCGCCGAGCGTGGCCAGCAAGGTCGCCAGAAGCGCGGCCGGGTCGCCGCCCACCAGCAGGGCGCCAAACACGCCCGAAAATGCCGCGCCCCCCGTAAGCATCATGATGAACGCGCCAATCAGCAGATGGCCAACCAGCGACAATGCGCCGATCGTCACTAGACTCGCAGTATTGCACTGAAAGCCGGCCAACAGATGCTCAAACCGCAACGCCATGCCCTGATCGAGCGCCCGGCAGCCGAACATGAGACCGGCGAACGCCACCGGCATGAAGAAGGTCAGCGCAAGATGGCCGAATACCGGCACGGCGCTGCAGATGCCCGTCAGCACCAACAGCAGCACGCTCATGCCGACCCAGATGGCTGGCGCCGCCATGAACAGCTGCCAGCCGCGGCCAAGCCAGCGCGTCGCACGTTCTGCCGGCAAGCGACGGATCAATGGTACGGCTGCAGGCAAACCGGGGCGCGACCCGAACGGCGGCGGGGCAGAATCAGCCATGTTTTGCCGGCCGCATGGCTCAGAACGTGCCTATCACCCACATCGGCACGCGCAGATGCGTGTCGATTTCCTGCCGCGACATGACGCCATCGCCCTTCTCGTCGAGCAGATAGTAGGGCACGCCATGCGCCGGGGTGACCTTGAGCATGTAAAGTTTGCCATTCATGCGGTACTCTTCAACGCGATCGTCGCCACGCTTGACGATCGTGACCTGCGGCTCCAGCCCCGCATCAAGCGCCATCCCGGCGGGTGGTGGCGGCGGTTCGGGCAAGGGCTGCAGATCGGCCGGCAACTTCTGCGCGGCAGCCGGCAGCGCCGTGAGAACGGCAAACAACAGCGCAAAGCGCGTGAGCGGCGCAGCAAGAGACGAAACGCGAGTCGAACAATTCCGGCGCATGAAAATTCCTAGGTTTGATGGTTGGCCAAGCCGGCCGGCATGGATTTGCCAACCGCGCTGCCGACCGAAAGACGCCAGTTTATCAAAGGTTCAGCAGAAGCTCGTGCTCTTCGGGCAGACGCTCGAAGCCACGCCGCTCGTAGTGCTTGAAAATCGCCGCCACCACCTGGGCGGGCTCGTCGATGACCTGGATCAGATCCATGTCGTCAGGATGAATCATGCCTTCATTCACCAAGCGATCACACATCCAGTCGAGCATGCCCTGCCAGAATGCGCTGCCGACCAGGATGATCGGGATGCGCGGCGTCTTTTTGGTCTGGATCAGCGTCAGCGCCTCCAGCAGTTCATCGAGTGTGCCAAAGCCGCCCGGCGCCACGACATATGCCGCGGCAAAGCGCACGAACATGTATTTGCGCGCAAAGAAGTGGCGGAACGACTGGGAAATATCCTGATACGGATTGCACTTCTGTTCCATCGGCAACTGGATGTTCAAGCCGACGCTCAAGCCCTTGCCGGCATAGGCGCCCTTGTTGGCGGCTTCCATGATGCCCGGGCCACCACCCGAGATCACGCTGAAGCCGGCATCCGAGAGCTGCCGCGCGATCTGTTCGGTCAGCATGTAATACGGTGTATCAGGCTTGACGCGGGCGCTGCCGAAGATCGTCACGGCCGGCCGGATCACGCTCAGGCGATCGGTCGCCTCGACGAACTCTGACATAATGCCGAACACGCGCCAGGCTTCGAGCGTCATGTTCGCCGGCGAATTGGCCATGATGGGGGGACGCCGCGGCACGAAATCCGCACCCGGCACAGCTTGCGCCGGGCGATGCTTTTTCGTGTTCGGCGCAGCGGCTGTTTTCCCTGCTGCCGCACTCTTGCTGGTCGCAGGACTGACTTTGCCGGCCGCCGCGCGCCGGGCTGCGGCTGTCGAGCCCTTGGCCTCCTTGCCGGTATTGCCGCGTAGCGGCACGGTTTTTTTTACAATCCTGTTTTTGCCGCCGCTGCTTGCGTTTTTCGTTCCGCTCATCGCTCCGTTCCTCGCTCTACCCTATTTTCCTGATCCCATGCCCAAGCTACTGCTCGTCGACGGTTCATCCTATCTGTATCGCGCTTTCCATGCGCTGCCTGCGCTGCGCAACCAGGCGGGAGAGCCCACCGGCGCGGTGTATGGCGTGATCAACATGCTACGCCGGCTGCTCAGCGACTACAAGCCGGAAGCCGGTGACACACTGTACCGCGCGGTGATTTTCGAGGCCAAGGGCAAGACCTTCCGCGACGACTGGTATCCGCAAGACAAAGCCCACCGTCCGCCGATGCCCGACGACCTGGTGCGCCAGATCGAGGTACTGCACGACTGCATCCGCGCCAGCGGCTGGCCGCTCATCATGGTCGACGGCGTCGAGGCCGACGATGTAATCGGCACGCTCGCGCGCCGCGCCGCCGCACAAGGCATCGACTGCGTGATCTCGACCGGCGACAAGGACCTCGCACAACTCGTCTGCCCGCATGTCACGCTGGTCAACACCATGAGCAACGAGACGCTGGATGTGGCCGGCGTCGAACAGAAATTCGGCATCCCGCCCGAACGCATCGTCGACTACCTCACGCTGACCGGCGACGCCGTGGATGGTGTGCCGGGTGTCGCCAAGGTCGGGCCGAAGACCGCCGTGAAATGGCTCAAGCAATACGGCACGCTCGACAACCTCGTGGCGCATGCCGACGAGGTCGGCGGCGCGATCGGCGCCAACCTGCGCGAGGCGCTGGATTTCCTGCCGCTCGGCCGCAAGCTCGTGACCGTGGTGTGCGACCTCGAACTGCCGCAGCAGCTTGCCGACCTGGTCGAACAACCGGTCGATACCGCGCATCTGATCGAACTCTATGCACGTCTCGAATTCAAAACCTGGTTACGCGAATTGCGCGCCAGCGTGACATCGCCGCACGGCATGGCGGGGCAGGAAGCCGGCGCGCCCGCATCCGTGACCCCGGCTGACACGCTTCCCGTGCCAGCCCGACGCCCGCCAGCAAGCTACGAGACCATCCTCGACTGGGCGCATTTCGAGCGCTGGCTGAACAAGATCGACAGCGCCGAGCTCAC
>JBPOIN010000032.1:0-13023 GCA_052034445.1 Pseudomonadota bacterium
CCGGCGCTACAAGCGCAATCTGGCCTTGCTGTATATCGACCTGGATCACTTCAAATCGGTGAATGACCGAATGGGGCATGCGGCCGGCGACGAGTTACTCATGGAAGCTGCGCAACGCATGACCTCCTGCATCCGCGAATCGGATACCCTTGCACGTCTGGGCGGTGACGAATTCGCGGCGATTCTCTCGGATGTCAGCGGCCTCGAAGAAGTCGATGAGATCGCGACGCGTCTGATTGCCGTTCTCGCCGAGCCTTTCCGCCTGAGTGCCGGCAAGGCTGAGATTTCGGGCAGCATCGGCGTGGCGATCTCCCCGCTGCATGGCGGCGACGTCGAGCAACTCAAGCGCAATGCCGATCTGGCGCTCTACGATGTCAAGAAAAAGCAGCGCAACGCCTACCGGATTTATTCCGACGATCTGCTGACACCGCTGCCGGCATAGACGTTGGAAGCAGGGTGGGGCGCTTAAACCAGTCCTTCCATGAGCTGCACGCGCACCATTTCGCCCGCGGCCAGATTGCCGCGCTGCTGATCGAGTTCGATCAGGCAGTTGGCTTCGGCCATCGAGCGCAGGATGCCCGAGCCCTGGGCGCCCGTGGGCTTGACGCACCATTCGCCGTTTTCCTGAAACAGCGTGCCACGCTGGAATTCGGTGCGGCCGGGCGCCTTCCTGATGTCTGTGGCGCAGCGCACCTGCAGGCTGGGTAGCGTGATCAAGTGCTCCGCGACACCCATCATCTTGAGCAGCGCGGGACGCACGAACTGGTAGAACGTTACCATGACCGCGACGGGATTGCCGGGCAGACCAAACAGCCACGGGCCCGGGGTGCCCGGAGCGGCAGGGTTGTCGAGACGACCGAAGGCCATCGGGCGACCAGGTTTCATGGCGATCTTCCAGAAGGCGACCTCGCCGAGTTTGTCGAGCAACTCGCGGATGAAATCGGCATCGCCGACCGAGACACCGCCGCTGGTGATGACCGCGTCGGCACAGCTGGCGGCCTCGATCAGTGCGGCTTCGAGTGCCGCCGGGTCGTCGCCGACCACGCCCATGTCGATGACTTCGCAACCCAGGCGCGTAAGCATGCCCCACAGGCTGTAGCGGTTGCTGTCATACACATCGCCGGGTTGCAGTGTGCTGCCGACAGACTTGAGCTCGTCGCCGGTCGAGAACAGCGCCACGCGCACGCGGCGATGCAAGGTGATTTCGGCCAGACCCAGCGAGGCGATCAGGCCGATGTCGGCCGGCCGCAGCAGCTTGCCGGCCTGTAGCGCTGGTTCACCGGTGCGCAGATCCTCGCCGGCACGGCGCAGATTCTGGTTCAGATGCTGTCCCTTCGGCACGATCACGGTGTCGTTTTCGAGGTGCACGACTTCCTGGATCACGATGCAGTCGGCACCCGTTGGCACCACGGCGCCGGTCATGATGCGCACGGCTTCGCCAGCACCGAGCGTGCCGGTATACGGTCGCCCGGCGAAGGCGCTGCCGCTGATCCTGAGACGGGTTTCGCCGCTCGCTGCGAGATCGGCATGGCGTACGGCATAGCCGTCCATGGCCGAGTTGTCGTGCAAGGGCACGTCGAGCGGGGCGATCACGTCGGCGCCCAGCACGCGGCCGAGTGCCTGGCGCACGGCGCTGCGTTCGCATCCGCTGCAGGGGCTGAGCAGTGACAGGATCAGGGCGCGTGCGCGCTCGACAGGTAGCGAAGCCGGATCGTAATCGGAGGCGCAGGACAGGGTTTCGAGCAGGGAACTCATGAATTCTCCAGATGGTTCAGTTCTTCAAGCGTGTTGATGTTGGCAAATGCGGCGGCATCCTCAAAGGCCACGCTCACGGTGGCGATCCGGCCTTGCCATTGTTCGATCTTGCGCCCGCCCGTGGCGAGAAAATCGTTCAGATCGGCCAGCACTTCGCGTCGATACAGGGCGAAGATCGGTTGTCGCTGTTGCGTGCTGGTTGCCACAGCCGCCTGGGCCGTATCCAGTGCAGCATACAGGCGGGCGACCAGATCGAGCGGCAGGAATGGCGTGTCGCACGGTGCGCTGACCAGCAGCGGGGTGGCGCATTGCGCGAGTCCGGCCTGCAGTCCGGCCAGCGGTCCGGCGTAACCGGCAACGCTGTCGGCAAGCAGCGGCAGGCCGAAGTCGGCGTAGGCCCCGGCATTGTGGTTGGCATTCAGCACGACAAGGTCAACCTGCGGTGCGAGGCGTTCGATGACATGCCCAAGCATGGGTTTGCCGCGCAGCAGCTGCAGCCCCTTGTCACTGCCGCCCATGCGGCGCGCCAGTCCGCCAGCAATGATCAGACCGGTAATAGCGGGGCGGATGGGCATCGGTTGCAACAGGAGCTGGAGGCCAGGAGCTGGAAAGTCAGCCGCCGATGTAGGACATTTCGATCTTCTTGAGCCCGGCGGTGGCGGCCTTGCGGCGTTCCGAATAATTGTCGTCGCGCACTTTCCAGCGCTGGACCAGTGCGGCGATGATTTGTTCGTCAGAACTGCCATCGCGCAGCATGGCGCGCAAGTCGTGACCCTGCTGGGCGAACAGGCAGGCGTACAAAGATCCGTCGGTGGACAGTCGAACGCGTGTGCAGGTGGCGCAGAAAGCCTGGGTCACGGAGGAAATCACGCCGATTTCGCCGCCACCGTCGCGGTAGCTCCAGCGCTCGGCAACCTCGCCAATGTAATTCGGGTCGCTGCATACCAGTGGCATCTCGGCGTCGATGCGGCGCACCACTTCGGCTGAGGGCACGACTTCGTCGAGCTTCCAGTCGTTGCTGCTGCCGACATCCATGAATTCGATAAAGCGCAGGATATGGCCGCTGCCATGAAAATGGCGCGCCATCGGCACGATGGCATGGTCGTTGGCGCCACGCTTGACTACCATGTTGACCTTGATTGGCGCGAGTCCGGCTTCTGCGGCGGCGTCGATGCCACGGAGCACGTCAGCGACCGGAAAATCGACGTCATTCATCTTGCGGAAGGTCTCATCGTCGAGCGCGTCAAGGCTGACGGTGACACGTTGCAGGCCCGCGGCACGCAGGCTTTTGGCCTTTTTTTCCAACAGCGAGCCGTTGGTCGTGAGCGTCAATTCGAGATCCGGGATCTCCGCCAGCATTTCAATCAGATGCTCGACATTGCGGCGCAGCAGCGGTTCGCCACCCGTCAGGCGCACCTTGCGCACACCCAGGGTGGCGAAGATGCGCGCAATGCGGACGATTTCGTCGAAGGAAAGAATCTCTGAGCGTGGCAGGAACGGATAATCGCGACCGAATACGGTCTTCGGCATGCAGTAGGTGCAGCGGAAATTGCAGCGGTCGGTGATCGAGATGCGCAGATCGCGCATGAAGCGCCCGCGCGTATCGCCGGGGGCGCCGTTGCTCAAATCGACCGGCGTTGCCTGACCTGCCGGCATCAATGCGCTGCGGCTGTCTGCTTTCACCAAGGGGATGGCCCTGTCGTTCATGTTGATTCAGACTGTGAATGGGATGCGTTGGCCGGAAAGCCCGAGCGAAATGTTCGAGTATTCGTAATTATGAAACGGATGACGCTTGCCAGCCAGCACAACGGCCCAAAATGGGCATGGGGATCGGTGGCGGATCAGGCAGAGGCAAGTCGCACTGTCAACCGCGGCGCCGCGAGCCCTTTGTAAGCGCATAAATGCTTGATCCGGCTTGATCCATTGGTTTGATCTCGTGTAGAATCGCGCGTTTTCACCTTGCCCCACCCGAACCGCATGCGGGGGGGCTTCAATTAACCACAAGGAGATTGCATGCGACATTACGAAGTAGTATTCATCGTTCACCCTGATCAGAGTGAACAAGTGCCGGCGATGATCGAGCGTTACAAGACGCTGGTTTCTTCGCGCGCTGGCAACATTCATCGTCTGGAAGACTGGGGCCGTCGTCAGCTGGCTTACCCGATCCAGAAAGTTCACAAGGCACACTACGTGCTCATGAACATCGAGTGCGATGCCGAAACGCTCGCCGAGCTCGAACATGCCTTCAAGTTCAATGATGCCGTGTTGCGTCATCTGACGGTCAAGACGAAAGCTGCGGTTACCACGCCTTCGCCCATGATGAAAGAAGAGAAATCGCGCTCCCTGACCTCGGCTGCTCCGGCTGCCGCGGCCGAACCCGCAGTCGAGGCTGGCGCTGCCGCTTGAGAACCGCATCCTGCTGACCGGCAGCCTGCTGGAAATCGAGGCGCTGCGTTACACCCCGGCGGGTGTTCCAGCACTGAATTTTTCGCTGGCGCACGCTTCGCAACAGATGGAAGCGGGGGTAAGCCGGAAAGTGGAATGCGAAATGCAGGTCGTCGCGCTCGGACAGCCAGCTCTCATGCTGGCTGGTGTGCAACCCGGAGCGCAACTCAGACTGACCGGCTTTCTCGCGGCAAAGAGCTTAAAGAGCAGAACCCCGGTTCTGCATGTGAACGAGATAGAGTTTTTGGAAGGAATACAAAATGGCATTTAAACCCAAGGCCAAAGCTGGGGCCAAGCGCAAGGACGACAAGGGCCGCAGCCTGTTCAAGCGTCGCAAGTTCTGCCGTTTCACGGCGGAAAAGATTGCTGAAGTCGATTACAAGGATGTCGAAATCCTCAAGGACTTCATTACCGAAAACGCCAAGATCATGCCGGCGCGTATCACCGGCACCAAGACGGGTTATCAGCGTCAGCTGTCGACGGCCATCAAGCGCGCGCGCTTCCTGGCTCTGATGCCCTACACTGATCTGCACGAATAATTCGGAGGAACGACCATGCAAGTGATTCTGATGGAAAAAGTCGTCAACCTCGGCGCTCTTGGCGATGTCGTCAAGGTCAAGGATGGCTATGCTCGCAATTTCCTGATCCCGCAAGGCAAGGCCAAGCGCGTGACGCCGGAAAATCTGGCGATGTTTGAAACCCGCCGCGCCGAGCTGGAAAAGGCCCAGGCCGACAAGCTGGCCGCCGCCCAGGCGCTGGCGACCAAGCTCGAAGGTCTGCTGCTGCAGATTACCCGCAAGTCGGGTGTCGATGGCCGTCTGTTCGGTTCGGTGACCAACGCCGATGTCGCCGACGCCCTCAAGGCGCAAGGCTATACGGTCGAGAAGTCGGCGATCCGCATGCCGCAAGGCCTGCTCAAGCAGGTCGGTGACAGCAAGATCGATATCGGTCTGCACACCGACGTGGTGGCCAGCATCACCGTTTCGGTGCTCGGCGAGCACTAAAAAAGATTTCCGGTACGCCGGGATTTCTGCCGAAGGGCCGCGTATGCGGCCCTTCGGCGTTTACCGCTTGATCTGAACTTGATTGCGCCGTAAAACCAATGCACGCGGCGGATACCGTATATCTGTGCCAGAAATGCGCACAGTCTTCGCACATGATTTCCACAGCCTTGCCCACAGACTTTGCCTTTGCTTGCGGGTAAACTGGTGCATGAAATACAGGAGAAGTATCGATGACGCAGGGCTCGGGTAAGTTTCGCAATTCGGATCGCGGGGAGCGTTCCGATCGACCGCATGATCCACAGGTTGCCGCGCTCAGATTGCCGCCGCACTCGGTCGAGGCCGAGCAGTCCCTGCTGGGCGGGCTGTTGCTCGACAATATGGCTTGGGAGCGCATCGGCGACGTGGTCAGCGATGCCGATTTCTATCGCGACGATCACCGGCGCATCTTCCGCCGCATCCGCGAACTCATCGATCAGGCCAAGCCGGCCGACGTGGTCACGGTATTCGAGGCCATCGAGAAAAACAATGAAGTCGAGCAGGCCGGTGGTCTGGCGTATCTCGGCGAGCTGGCCAACAATACGCCGTCGGCGGCCAACATCCGCCGCTATGCCGAGATCGTGCATGAGCGCGCGGTGTTGCGCCGTCTGGTCACGGTTGGTGACGAAATTGCCGCCAGTGCGCTGAATCCGAGCGGCCTCGATGTCAAGCAATTGCTGGATCAGGCTGAAGCCAAAGTCTTCGAGATTGCCGAATCCGGCGCGCGGACGAGCCAGGGCTTCGTGGCGATCCAGCCGCTGCTGGGCCAGGTGGTGGACCGGATTCAGGAGTTGTACGAGGCCGACAATCCCTCCGACATCACGGGTGTGCCAAGCGGCTTCATCGATCTCGACCGGATGACTTCCGGCCTGCAACCCGGCGACATGATCGTCGTCGCCGGCCGTCCTTCGATGGGCAAGACGGCGTTTGCGATGAATATCGCCGAGCATGTCGGTGTCGAAATGGGCCTGCCCGTGGCAATCTTCAGTCTCGAAATGTCCGGGCCTCAGCTGTCGATGCGTTTCCTCTCCTCGGTCGGTCGTCTCGATGCCCAGCGCGTACGCACCGGACGGCTGAATGACGACGAGTGGGACAAAATGACTGTCGCGTTGGGCAAACTGCATACGGCGCCGATCTACATCGACGAAACGGGCGCCATCAACGCCACCGACCTGCGCGCCCGCGCGCGGCGACTTGCGCGTCAGTGCGGCAAACTCGGCCTGATCGTCATCGACTACCTGCAACTCATGACCTCGGCGCGCGAGAACGAAAACCGCGCGACCGAAATTTCTGAAATTTCGCGCTCGATCAAGTCGCTCGCCAAGGAGCTGCATGTGCCTGTGATCGCCCTGTCGCAGCTCTCGCGCAAGGTCGAGGAGCGTAACGACAAGCGCCCGCTCATGAGCGACTTGCGCGAATCCGGCGCCATCGAACAGGATGCTGACATCATTCTCATGATGTATCGCGAGGAGTATTACAACAAGGAAACTCCCGACAAGGGCGTCGCCGAAGTCATCATCGGCAAGCACCGGAATGGTCCCACGGGAACCGTGAGACTGAGCTTCCTCGGCGAATACACCAAGTTCGTCAATCTGGCCCAGCCCGGCAGTTATTGAGTTTTACCGAGGCTTTCGCATGAACGAAACTGAACGCATGCGCATCGACAAGTGGCTGTGGGTGGCACGCTTTTTCAAGACGCGCAGTCTGGCTGCCGCGGCGATCAGCGGCCACAAGATCAAATGCAATGGCGAGCATGTGAAGCCGGCGCGCGAATTGAAGCCCGGCGACACGCTGGAAATCACGCTCGGCGAGGCGCGTTATGTGGTGATCGTGCAGGGGCTGGTGGCACAGCGGCGGCCGGCCAGCGAAGCGCGTCTGCTGTACGAGGAGACCGCGCAGAGTCTGGAACGCCGCACGCGGGAGCAGGAGTTGCGGCGACTGGCACCGGCGCCGGGCGCGAACCTGAAGGGGCGGCCGACCAAGCGCGAAGGGCGTTTGATCCGTGGTTTCAACTGATTGCCCGAATCATCCGATCCGGCAGGCTGCCAGCGGCGCTGGTTGTCGGATAATGCGCTGTTACATACCGCCGCCTGCTGCCTGATTGTGACTTACGACTTGCGACCTTGACCCGTTACCTTGACCAAATCCCGCTGTATCTGACCGACCCACTGGTGCTGCTGGGTTTGTTCGTCGCCGCGTCGCTGCTGATGATCTGGCGGCTGAACGCCATGGAGCGCAAGGGTTTCGAAGGGACGCTACTTGGCACGCTGATCATGCCGTATTGCTCGGGGTTCGCGAACCTGGTGTTTGCTTTTGTAGTGGGACGTGCGGGCGGCAACGGAGCGCTGGTCATCGAGAACAGCATCGTCAACAACGTCACGAATCTGACGCTGATCCTCGGTCTGGCGGCCATGCTTTGTGTGACAGGCGCTGTAGCCAGCAGCAAGCCGCGGCAAAGGAAAGCCGGACCCGGGGCGCGTGCGCATCCTGCCACTCGTCTCGACCGGCTGAATCTACTATTCACGTTGATCGCCCTGTTCCTGTTTACCGGCGCGTGCTGGGCGCTGGCGAAGGATGGGATGCTCGATCGCTACGATGGTCTGGTGCTGGTGGGGCTGTTCGTTTTCTGGCAGATCCTGCATGTCTTCGAAATCCTGAAGAACAATATCCGCAAAAATCAGGGGTTTCACTGGTCGCTCGTCATCGATCTGCTGCTGATCGGCGTCAGCGCGTACTGCATTTATCTGAGCGTGGATCATCTCGTCGAATGGGTGACGAAGGCCGAGCACCGCTATTTCAGCCTCGCCAATCTGGGCTGGCTGAGCGGTCTTCTGATGGTCGTGCCGAATGCCTTGCTGGCCCTGTATTACGCGCATATCGGTCGGCAGGATATCGTCGTGAGTTCGCAGATCGGCGATGGCCATATCTGCATTCCGATGTGCATCGGGTTGTTTGCGCTGTTTCAGCCGATCCAGGTGCCGGCATTTTTCCCGACCGGCCTGTATTTTATTTTGGGTGCCGGCGCCGTGCATTTCCTGTGCATCGCCGTGTGCGGACGCCTGCCGCGAGTAGTCGGGGGAGGTCTGCTCGGTGCTTACGCCTGGTTCCTGTATCTGGATATTGCCCGCTAGGTGTGTCAGGCGGCTGGATTTGCGTTGAGTGTGACGCGATTGCGGCCATTGGCTTTGGATTGGTACAACGCTGCATCGGCCTTGGCGATGATTTCCTTGCTGTGTTCAACGCCTGGATCGTTCAGCAAGGCCACGCCGAATGACATGGTGACCGATAAATACTCGCCTTCGATCGGGTTGCCGGTGGTGCCGATCTTGATGAAACGGTGCTTCTCGATGGTCTGACGCAGACGCTCGACGATGTTCAGCACCTGCTCCTTTTCGGTATCGGCATAAATCATGACGAATTCTTCGCCGCCGTAACGGCCGCCGACATCGAGCAGCTTGCGGCTTGCCGCAGTGAGGATCTGGCCGACTTCCTGCAGCACCGAATCGCCCTGGATATGGCCGTACTGGTCATTGATCTTCTTGAAAAAATCGATGTCGGCCAGGACGATGGCGCCGAGGCCGTCGTGCTTGCGCTTCTGGCGTTGAAAGGCCTTCTCCATTTCTTCGCGGATCGCCCGGCTGTTGAGCATGCCGGTCAGACCGTCATAAATCGCCAGTTTTTCGAACTGGGCCTTCATGAGGATCGCGCTCAACAGATTGCACATGATCTCGAAGGTGCGTACTTCATGTGCGCGCGTGTCGGATTCGTCGCCGAAAAAGTCGCCGGCCAGCAAGTAGCCATTGCCGAGGTTTTCGGGCATGTAGATGGCGCCGACAATGTCGCAGCCCCAGCCGGGGATGTTGTTGGCTGAGACATTGCGATTCTTGAAGGCCATGACTTCGTTGACGAACTCCGCGCGCGGTCGATCGATCTGCAGGCAGATCTTGACGCCTTCCTGCAAATCCGGCCGGATATGGTTCGGGTTGAAGACGCTGGCGACTTCGAGGATCAGATCGTTTTCAATGACATTGGAAATCTTGTACAGCACGCTGATGTGAAACCCCAGCGCGTTGTGGATGATCTGCAGGGGTTTCTCGAAGTAATCGTGATCCTGTAGCGAGGCGCTGGTCAGGTGGGAACTCAGTTCGCCGAGCTGGTTTAACAGATGCTCTGCAGAATGGCTGGCTTTTGCCGTCATGAATCTTCCTGAAACAGTGGTCTTCGGGGAGCGAGCTGGCGCGGGGCAGCCCTGGCGCCTGTCCCGGCCATGCTATGGCCGAGACGGGAGAGTCGATCAGAGGACTTCGGCTGCGTGTTCGGCCAGACGCGAACGCTCTCCGCGTTGCAGCGTGATGTGGCCCGAATGCGGCCAGCCCTTGAAGCGGTCGACGACGTAAGTCAGGCCTGAACTGCCTTCGGTGAGATAGGGCGTGTCGATTTGCGCGATGTTGCCGAGGCAGACCACCTTGGTGCCCGGGCCGGCGCGCGTGATGAGGGTCTTCATCTGCTTCGGTGTCAGATTCTGCGCCTCGTCGATGATCAGGAACTTGTTCATGAAAGTCCGCCCGCGCATGAAGTTCAGCGATTTGATCTTGATGCGGCTGCGGATCAGGTCCATGGTCGCGGCGCGCCCCCAGTCGCCGCTGTAATGGCCCTGGCCGCCCTGACCGGCCTGTGTGGCTGCGCCACTGGCCGGGTGCAGCGGCGGCAGCTCCTCGGGTGGGCGGTTCAGCACGTCGAGGTTGTCGTCGAGCGCGCCCATCCAGGGCGTCATTTTCTCTTCCTCGGTGCCAGGCAGGAAACCGATATCCTCGCCGACCGGCACGGTGACACGCGTGATGATGATTTCGGAATACAGCTTGGTTTCGAGCACCTGTGTGAGCGCCGAAGCCAGTGTCAGTAAAGTCTTGCCGGTGCCGGCCTGGCCGAGCAGAGTGACAAAATCGATCTCGGGATTCATGAGCAGATTCAAGGCGAAATTCTGCTCGCGGTTGCGCGCCGTGACCCCCCAGACAGCGTTCTTCTGGTGCGTGTATTCGATCAGGGTTTCGATCACGGCGGATTTGCCGTTGGCTTCACGCACCCAGGCGTAGAGCGGCTGCGGGCTTTCCAGCCAGACGAATTCATTGACCATGAATTCCGGGCACAGTGGTCCTTTGACGCGATACAGCGTGCGGGCATCCTGCTTCCAGGATTCCAGATCCTTGCCGTGCTTTTCCCAGAAATCGGCCGGCAGTTCGCGCGTGCCGGTATAGAGGATGTCGGTATCCTCAAGCACCTTGTCGTTAAAGTAATCCTGGGCGGCTAATCCGAGCGCACGCGCTTTGATGCGCATGTTGATGTCTTTCGACACCAGGATGACCTGTCGCTTGGGGGATGTCTCGCTCAGGTGCATGACCACCGCGATGATCTGGTTGTCGGCCTTGGCGGTGGGCAGCGAATGCGGGATCGAGCCGCTGATGGCCTCCGTTTGCAGGAATAGGCTGCCGCTGGCCAGATTGCGCGATGGGACGCTGAGCGGGATGCCATCCTGAATGCTCTTGTCGTCGCCAAAGGCGGAAATCACCTCATCCAGCAGACGGCTTGCCTGGCGCGTGTTGCGCGCCACTTCAGTCATGCCCTTCTTGTTCGAATCGAGTTCTTCGAGCGTCATCATTGGCAGGAAGATGTCATGTTCCTCGAAGCGGAACAGGCTCATGGGATCATGCATGAGCACGTTGGTATCAAGCACGAACATCTTGGTCTGCGCTGCCGTTGCCCTGGCTCTTGCCGGTTTCGCGGCTTTGCCTGTTTTCGTCGGGCTGGTGTTTTTCGCGTTCATGATGCTTCTCCTCCGCCGCTGGTTAGAGTGCCTGGACTGCCGTAAGCACGACGGCGGCATTACCGTCGGCCTTGACGCCACGCCATTCCTGGCGCAATACCCCGTGTCGATCGATCAGGAAGGCGCTGCGTTCGATGCCGCGCACCAGCTTGCCGTAGAGTTTTTTCTGCTTGATCACGCCGAACAGCGTGCAGGCGATTTCCTCGCTGTCGACCAGCAGGTCGAACGGCAGATCGAGTTTGGTCTTGAAGTTTTCATGCGACTTGAGACTGTCGCGCGAGATACCGAACACGGCGCAATTCAGCCGGTTGAATTCTGCATGCAGATCGCGGTACTGGGCTGCCTGCATGCTGCATCCGGGGGTGTTGTCCTTTGGATAGAAGAATAGGACAAAGGCATGGTCGCGCTGGGATGAGAGTTGAAACGTGCTTCCGCCCGTGGTGGGCAGCGAGAAATCCGGTACAGCTTCGTTGAGCATCGGGACTCCCTTGCTATGCGGCGAGCTTCCAGGAAGAAAGAAATTCCTTGCCTTGCAACATCAGCGTCCCGGAACGTCCGGGCAGCGTGCCGCGGATGATTTCATGGCGCGGCAGTTGGGCTGGCTCCAGGTCCTGAAAAATCGACTGCGTTGAGGTCAGACTGTAGCCTTGTGCACGCCAGCCGGCAAGCAGTCGGTCGAAAACCGGCAATAGTTTCATGCCTTCCAGCTCGGCGTGCAGCGTGAACACATGGCCCTTGAAATGGGGCGGATTTCCCGGCGGTCGCGCCGTAAGGGTCAGCAGTTCTTCATGCACGTTGTCGACCGTGACGTCGTTTACGCCGATGAGTTCGTCAAGCGTCGGCAGCGTGGTCGGCAATTGCGGGCACAACACGACTTCGCCGTTGCAGACCGGCATGAAGGGGTGCGTGCCGCGCGTGTCGGAGGAGTAGCTGAAGCCCATGCGCTGCATCAGGCGCAGCGCATGCGGGTTCATCTGCCAACCCGCCGCGCCATGGGTCTTGGCGGGAGCCCCGAAGATTTCTTCAAAACGTTCGCCGGCCAGACCCAGTTCTCTTGCGGTCCAGGCCGCATCGGCATGCTCGACGCCATCCTGCCACTTGATGTGATCCCAGCAGTGGATGCCGGCTTCATAGCCGGAATCGCGCACGCCGCGCAGGATTTCTGCACAGCCACGGCCGATATCCGGCCCCGGCAGCAGCGTGCCATACAGCAGGGTCTGGAGGCCGTAATGCGAGACGACCGAGGTGCGCGATACCTTCTTGAGAAAACCCGGGCGAAATACACGCTTGAGCGCACGCCCCGTATGATCCGGACCGAGCGAGAACAGGAAGGTGGCCTGCGCGTTGTGTTGGCGCAGGAGCTCGACCAGACGCGGCACGCCGCGCAGCGTGCCGCGCCAGGTGTCGACGTCGATTTTCAGGGCGAGCTTCACGCCAGCTTTCAGTCGACGAGACTGCGTGCTGCGGCAACGTCGCCGCGGTAGGCTTCGAGGATGTGCCGGAGGGCATCCTGCATCTTGACTTGCGGGGCCCAGTTGAGCTCGGCCATGGTGTTGTCGATTTTCGGTACGCGGTTCTGCACGTCCTGATAACCCTTGCCGTAGTACTCGCCGGAGGTGGTTTCGAGCATCTTCACCTTCTCGGCGCTGTCGCGGTATTCGGGGTACTGCTTGGCCATGTCGAGCAGCATTGTCGCCAGTTCGCGCACCGAGTAGTTGTTGTGCGGGTTGCCGATGTTGTAAATCTTGCCGCTGGCGATGCCGTCCTTGTTGGCGATGATCGCCATCAGCGCCGAGATGCCGTCGTCGACATAGGTGAAGGCGCGCTTCTGGGCGCCGCCGTCGACCAGCTTGATCGGTTCGCCGCGCACGATGTGGCCGAGGAACTGGGTGATGACGCGCGAGCTGCCTTCCTTCGGCGTGTGGATCGAATCGAGGCCGGGGCCGATCCAGTTGAACGGCC
>JBPOIN010000045.1:0-2858 GCA_052034445.1 Pseudomonadota bacterium
ACACAGAACAGCTTTTGCGCCTGATCCAGTCGCTTCCGTCGCCCAGGGCAGAGCCCTTCAAGCAATGGCTGGCCCGTGTTGGCTACGAGCGTATCGAGGAAACCGAAGACCCCGAACTTGCCCTTGATCGGGCCATGGAAACGTACCTCAAAAAAGGCTACTCCCGCGACTGGATCAATCAGCGCCTGAAGAGCATCTAAGTACGCAAAGAACTCACAGACGAATGGGAAGATCGCGGAATTCAAAAAGGCCGGGAATTCGCCATCCTGACCGACGAAATCACCAAAGCCTGGACAGGACTGAGCACACGGGAATACAAGCAATTTAAATCGCTCAAAAAAGAAAATCTGCGCGACCACATGTCCAACATGGAACTGGTGCTCAACATGCTGGCCGAAGCCACCACCACCGAAATCTCACGGCAGAAAAAACCCGAAGGCTTTGACGCAAACAAGGAAATCGCCCAACAAGGCGGCGCCATCGCCGGTAACGCGCGCAAAGAAATCGAAGCCAAGTCAGGCAACCCCATACTCACCACAAAAAACGCAAAGCGACTCAAA
This sequence comes from Pseudomonadota bacterium, assembly GCA_052034445.1. Taxonomy (GTDB): domain Bacteria; phylum Pseudomonadota; class Gammaproteobacteria; order Burkholderiales; family Rhodocyclaceae; genus Sterolibacterium. The sequence continues at coordinate 561 of JBPOIN010000045.1, forward strand.
TGACCAAACTCAGCCCTCAGCCCTCGACACTCAATCCAGCAGTGCCAGCGAAAGTGGCATTGATCACCGGCATCACCGGGCAGGACGGTTCCTATCTGGCCGAATTCCTGCTCCAAAAAGGTTACATCGTCCATGGCCTCAAGCGCCGTGCCAGTTCGTTCAACACCCAGCGCGTCGATCACATCTACCAGGATCCGCATATCGCCAACGCGCACTTCAAATTGCACTACGGCGATCTGAGCGACACCAGCAACCTGATCCGCATCATTCAGGAAACCCAACCGGACGAGATCTACAACCTGGGTGCGCAAAGCCATGTGGCCGTGAGCTTCGAAAGCCCCGAATACACCGCCGATGTCGATGCCATTGGCACGCTGCGCCTTCTGGAAGCCATCCGCATTCTCGGCCTGGAAAAAAAGACGCGCTTTTACCAGGCTTCCACCAGCGAACTGTACGGACTGGTGCAGGAAATCCCGCAGAAGGAAACCACGCCCTTCTACCCGCGCAGCCCCTATGCGGTGGCCAAAATGTATGCCTACTGGATCACGGTGAATTACCGCGAGGCTTACGGCATGTATGCCTGCAACGGCATCCTGTTCAACCACGAAAGCCCGCGGCGCGGCGAAACCTTCGTCACCCGCAAGATCACACGCGGTCTGGCCAACATTGCCCAGGGCCTCGAAGAATGCCTCTACATGGGCAATATTGACGCCCTGCGTGACTGGGGCCATGCCAAAGACTATGTGCGCATGCAATGGATGATGTTGCAACAGGACCAGCCGGAAGACTTCGTGATCGCCACTGGCGTCCAATACAGCGTGCGTCAATTCATCCAGTGGAGCGCTGAGGAACTCGGCGTCACGCTGCGTTTTGAAGGAGAAGGCGTCAACGAACGCGCCATCGTCGCCGCCATCAAGGGCGACCATGCCCCAGCGCTCAAAGTTGGCGATGTGGTTGTGCAAATCGACCCGCGCTACTTCAGACCAACCGAAGTGGAAACGCTGCTCGGCGACCCCGCCAAAGCCAAACAAAAACTGGGCTGGACGCCTGAAATCACGGTGCAGGAGATGTGCAGGGAAATGGTTGCCACGGATCTGGCGCAAGCACAACAGCATGCACTTCTAAAGCAGCATGGCTATAAGGTCAATGTAAGCACGGAGTAACCAGACGGCGGATGCCGAACGCGGCGCTGTCACGGAGACAACTGCAGTTTTCCTGCTTGAAGTTGCCAGCGATCAGAGCCACCCTGTCGTTGGCAACGTCGTCTATTCCTGGAGCTGTGGCAGATAATCCGCGACCAAGGCGCCAACGATTTCTGCTTGAAGCGCATCCTTGCCACGTTTATGGGGATCCCTGCCTGCTTGCCGGGATAACATCAACTTGATTCGTGCAAAATCAAGCGGGTGAACGGTTCGCATCAGCGCCATCTCTCCGGATGTAGCCACCACCATCTGATCGAATCGGCGCGCCGACACAAGCTTGTCACCCATTGACACCTGCACCGCCCAGACGTCGTCTTCCGCCTCACTCATGCGCAAAGGGTTTGGATCAACCCCGCCGGCCGGACGTCGAATGACATCGACTTCAAAACCATCTTTGTTTCTCGCTGTGTAATGTTGATCTTCAACCACTTCAAAACTGGCATCGGCCTTGCGCAGCAAACCAATCAGCGAACTATCCAGTTTTTGCATCACGGTAAAGAAAGCCAGCCGGCGCCGAGTATCAAACAGCATATCCACATCGCGGGTCGCCATGGCCTGTTCGGCAATCCGCACACCTGCCGCCGACTCAAACGCGTAGAGCGCATGCGTCCCCACCACTGTTGACGCGCGCCCAAAACTACCCAGATTTATGAGGTAGTGCGCGTTCAAAATTACCCAGGGTGATTTACCTTCTCTGCTCATTTTTTGAGCAGGACAACAAGGAGATGATCACCATGAATCAACTGGGTAAAGTTCGACGACTGTATTACCGTGATGGCCTGTCGCTGTCGGAGATTGAGCGACGCACGGGACTGACACGCAAGACCGTGAGGGGTTGGCTGAAGGCTGCGGAAGGGACGGCGCCGACGTACCGACGACGCCCTGCCGAGACCACCAAGATTGCGCCGTTTGCCGCGCAACTCATCAAGGCGCTGGAAGTCGATGCTCGTCGTCCCAAACGCGACCGGCGCGAAATCGTCCAACCTGGGTGGCGTCACAAGGCAGCTTCGGTGTGTAGTAGGTCTGGCCACTGAAGTACTGCCAGACGACATCTTGCGCCCAGCGTTCAACAAGGGCTTCGTCGCTGAGGTTGTAG
>JBPOIN010000206.1:0-3585 GCA_052034445.1 Pseudomonadota bacterium
GTCGGCTATCTCAAGGTCAGCGTGTGGACGGCCTTGTTCAACGCGCGCAAACAGCATCCCAAGTGGAATCGCAGCGATGCGGAGGATTTCCGCAAGGCCATGGCGGCGCGGCTTGCGGAACGCATGAGGAATTTGCGCCGTGAGCGCGATGTCGAATTCGCCGCCGCGCCCCTCCGGCAGGGCACTGGCAGCGTGCTCATGTGCGTCACCGACAAACTGGCGCAGCGCGATGCGGAATTCGGCACGCCGAAATATAAAAACGCCCGGATTCAAGTCCGCGACCAGCTCGCCGCGCATCACGGGACGCAGGCCGGCGATCAGGTCGGCTTCGCCAGACCGCTGGAAAGCGCGGCACAGCGGTAATTCCAGACGCACGAATCAGAATCAGCTTGCTGGCAACGACAAAGGCATTTTAAATCTTTGCCGAAAATGCCCGGAGGCCTAGCGGCGCCTTAGTATTCTCGATGGAAAATCGTGGCCGCTGAATTTTCAATGCGGATTTGCTGTGCTTGTCGAAGAACGCTCTAAGCTTCTGATGTATTTCGGTTATAACTCGGCAAGCTCAGGGCAAACGGATTGAATCTGCGTTTTCCTGGTGCGGTGCGCACCCCGGCGGCGCATCGATCTGCTGGGGATCGATGATTTCATTGACTTCCACAACTTCGCCTTCATAGACGCTGCCGGTTTCCGGTCGGTCCTGGTCGGCGGTTTTTGTCCAGGCGCTGCGCTCCTGCTGCTCACGGATTTCTTCGTCCATGCGCTGGCGGAAATCGCGGGTTTTCCACCACAGGTAGATGCCGACGGCGATGCCGACGAGCGCCAGTATTACGAAGACGACGGCCGAAAACATCAGGCCCAGCACCAGCACCGCTGCCGTCGCCATGGTCGTCAGCACTCGGCGCATCAGTCCGGGCTTGCGCACAACATTGAATCCTGATCCGCCGATTCTGATGCGCTCTTGATCGTCTTTCATGGTGTTTGCGTGCAACCTTGCTGATTTTGCGTGATGGCTGGCATTCTAGCAGCCGCAGAGCATTCGAATTTCCTCAAACGCCTCGGTTTGCTGGAATATCCATATTCCGGAAAAATTTGCAGAAGTGTGAAAAAATAACATTGTCTGCACGATGGCCAAGGGTATATTTTGGCTGCTGCCTTGGGGGCAGCTTGAAACAAGGCTGCATTGTATGATCCGCCGCCGGCAAGCGCCCGGTTGGGGCACTTTTTAGTTATGTGTTACTACTTGGTCGTGGCAGTAGCTGCCAATGGCCACACGATTGAATCGAAGGGGGAATCATGGCTCGATCCTGCACTCAACATGCCCGGCGCATCCGGCTGATCGCACTGGCTGTTTCGGCATGTTTCGCTCAGGCGGCGATGGCCTTGCCCACAGGCCCCCAGGTCGTTTCCGGTACGGCGGCAATGACCCAGTCAGGTAATGCGCTGGTCATCAACAACAGCGCGAATGCGATTCTGAACTGGCAGAAATTCAACATTGCCGCCAACGAGTCGGTGCGCTTCAATCAGCCCTCGGCAAGCAGCAGCGTGCTGAACCGGGTGCTGGCCAATGACCCCTCGGTATTGCTGGGCCAGTTGAGTTCGAATGGCAAGGTGTGGCTCATCAATCCGGCCGGCATCCTGGTCGGTCCGGGCGCCAAAATCGATGTCGCCGGTTTCGTGGCTTCGGTATTGAATGTGCGCAATGAGGATTTCCTGGCTGGCAAGCTCCATTTCACGGGCAACAGCCTGGCGAATGTGGTCAATCAGGGCGCGATCACAACCCCCAGCGGCGGCAGCGTGTATCTGGTCGCGCCGAATGTCGCCAATGAAGGCCTGATCAAGACACCGCAGGGTGAAACCATCCTGGCGGCAGGGCAGACCGTTGAACTCATCGACACCGGAACGCCGGGGGTCAAGGCCGAGATTGTCGGCGCCACCGGGAATGCGACCAATCTGGGCGATGTTTATGCCGAAGCCGGGCGCATCGGCATTGCGGGCGTGCTGGTCAGGAACAGCGGCAACCTGAATGCCAGCAGCGTGATCAGCGAAGGCGGGCGCGTATTCCTCAGGGCCTCGCAGGATGCCATCGTCGATCAGAACGGCCGCATCGTGACCAATGGCGTGCGCGGCGGAAAAATCGAGGTGCTCGGCAACCGTGTCGCCGTGACCGACAATGCCTTGCTGGATGCCTCGGGACAGAACGACGGCGGTACGGTGCTCGTCGGCGGCGATTATCAGGGCCGGAATCCGGAAATCCAGAACAGCCAGGTCACCTATGTCGGGGCGAACACCGCAATCAAGGCGGACGCCATTGCCCAAGGCGATGGCGGCAAGGTGATTGTCTGGGCCGACGACACGACGCGCGCATACGGCGACATATCTGCGCGCGGTGGTGAACAGTCAGGCAACGGCGGGTTTGTCGAAACCTCCGGACATCGCTATCTGGATGTGACGCGCGCGCCTGATCTGAGCGCGTCGTCAGGTGCGGGTGGCTCGTGGTTGCTGGATCCGGAAAACATCACGATTTCCTCGTCGATCAGCAGCAATATTGCCGGTTCGCCGTACTTTACCCCTGCGGGCGCCGGCAGTTCGGTGCTGGGCGATACCGTATTGCGCGCCGCACTGGTTGCCGGATCCGCGGTGACCGTGGATACCACTGGCGGCACGGGTACGACCGTCGGCAACATCGAAGTCGATGCGACCGCAAATTTGAGCAGCATCACCGTTGGAACCGGCGGCTCGCTGACATTGAAGGCGCACAACGACATTACCGTGAATAGCAGCATTTCTTCGGTTGGTAATCAGTTGCCGATTACCATGATTGCCGACCAGGATGCCAATTCCACGGGCGCGGTTTTCATCAACAAGTCGCTGAACAGCAACAACGGCGCCATCAGTATCAGTTCGTATGGCGATATCGCATTGAACGACGGGTCGAGCACCAATCTGGTCGCCGGCACCGGAACGGTCACCCTGACTTCCTACGGTGGGGCCATTGTCGGCGATCCGATGGGGGCGCCGCTGGACGTCGCTGCCTCAAATATTTTGTTGAACGCCGCGACAGGGATTTCGGCGAATGGCGGCAGCGCGCAGTTTTACGTCAATGCCGGCAATATCGAGTTTCACAATTCCGGCACCCAGTTGGTGCGCATCTACAACAACAGCACAGCCGCATCGAGCTTCACGACCAGCAGCTCGAATGGTCCCGTGGTTCTGGAAAGCTACGATAGCGCCAACCCGACGACAGTGGGCAATATCAGCGCCGGCGGCGACATCATGCTGCGCATGAACAACCTGAATATTGCCAATCCCGTTACCACGGTCGGTACATCGACCGTTTATCTGGCGCCGTTTACCGCCAACAGTCCGGTCAGCATCGACGGTAGTGCAACCTTCGATGTGTCAGGTAGTGAACTGTCGAAGGTTTCGGCAGGAAAAGTGGTGGTTGGTTACGACAATTACGGCAATTATGCGTCGTCTGCCAGCATCGCCTCGACAGCAGCAAGCAGCGACACCAATGCGGCGAAAGTCGGGGTCATGGCGCCCAATATCACAACAGGCGGCGCTGTCTGGACTAATAACGGAGGT